>JAFKJJ010000558.1 GCA_017306025.1 Planctomycetota bacterium | reverse complement strand
CCGGAGGTCGGCTTCACTTCTCCATCTCCACGTACGTGACCAGTTGGCCGATCTTCTCGATCGTTCCCCGTATCACGTCGCCGGGCTTGAGGAACTGGCCCGTTGCGGCGCCCACGCCCGCGGGCGTGCCGGTGCAGATCACGTCACCGGGGGCCAGTGCGCAAATCTGCGAGATGAACGCAATGATCGCGGCCACGGGGAAGACCATCCGAGAGGTGGGGGCGTCCTGCTTCACCTCGCCGTTGACTTCCGTCCTGAGCCGCAGCGACTGCGGGTCGGGGATCGCATCGGCCGATGTGATGCACGGCCCGCACGGGCAGAACGTGTCGAACCACTTCCCGTGCAGCCAGTCGAAGAACGCGTCCTTCTCTCGCTTCTTGCGGCCCGGGTTCGGCCGGAACCGGCGCTGGGAGATGTCGTTCACCACCGTGTAGCCCGCGACGCAGCCGAGCGCGTCGGCCTCGCTCACGTTTTTGGCGCGCCGGCCGATGATGACCGCGAGTTCCAACTCCCAATCGACCCCGTCGGGCGCGGCGCGCGGGATCTTGATCGCGGCGTTGGGGTGGGTGAGCGTCGTGGGCGGCTTCATGAACACGTAGGGGAACGTCTCGGCGCGCTCGGCCGCGGTGCCGCCGCCCTCGCGGACGTGCTCTGCGTAGTTGCCAGCGAGCAGAAAGATCTTGTTGGGCCGCGCGATCGGGACGAGCAGCCGCGCCGCCTCCGGGGCGCGCGACGGCACCGCGTCGGGGTGCTCCTCTACCCACGCCGCCAGTTCGCGGGCCGCGGCGAAGTCGGGGCTGCCGGGCAGGTACGTGAGCAACTCCGACGACTCGGCCAGTTCGACCGTGCGGCCGGTGGCCCGCGAGTAGACGATGATCGCGTCCGCGAGCGGGACGACCCGGCGCTCGTCGTAGAACCCGACCTGCGGCACGTGCTCCGGTCCGAAGCGGCACAATCGCATGGCAGTTCCTCCGCGGGAGATGGCGTTCAGGGTACACTACCGCGGCCGCCACTTCCCGGAGTTTTAGCATGAACCGCGCCGACGCCTTCGCACTGTTGTGCGAGTACGTTTCCGACCCCGGCCTGCGCCGGCACTGCATGTCGGTGGAGGTCGCGATGCGGGCCTACGCCCGGAAACTCGGGCACGACGAAGAGGCGTGGGGCCTCGTCGGGCTGCTCCACGATTTCGATTACGAGCGCTGGCCGGACGCGCCGGACCACCCGCTGAAGGGCTCCGAAATCCTCCGCGCGAAGGGCTGCCCCGAAGAGGTCGTCACGTGCATCCTGTCGCACGCGGACTACTTGAGTGACCGCTACCCACGGCGCACGCCGATGGAAAAGGGACTCTACGCGTGCGACGAAATTACCGGCCTCGTCACCGCGACGGCCCTTCTGCGGCCGACGGGGATTGGCGACTTAACCGCGTCGAGCGTGAAGAAGAAGATGAAGGCGAAGGGCTTCGCGAAGGGGGTGAACCGCGACGACGTGGTCCGCGGCGCGGCGGACTTCGGCGTCGAGCTGGACACGCACATTCAGTTCGTGATCGACGCGATGAAGACGATCGCCGCGGAACTGGGGCTGGAGAAGGGGAACGGCGCGACGGAGGGGCCGAGCGAATGACGGAAGCGGAGTGGATTACCACGAAGTTGCCGCTGTACATGCTGCGCGAGTACCCGGTGGCGTGGGACGAGCGGAAGCTGTTCTTGGCGAGCTACCACTGCTTACGTAACTCATGGGTGCGGTTGTCCGACACCCAGAGGAACTACGTCGAGGCGGTCGCCCGGTTCATCGACGACGAGACGAGTGTCGAAGAACGCGACCGCGCTCGGAACGAGTGCGAGAGCGAGTTCCGGCTCAGCGCGTTCGACTGGCGGAAGTTCCACACGCAAGAAGCCGTCCGGCATTTTTCCCACCGCATCGGCCAACGCTCACTGATCGAGGTGTTCCGCAATCTCGCCGACGCAACGTTTGAGAAAGAGCGCCAGTGCGACCTCATCCGCGAGGTGTTCGGCAATCCGTTCCGGCCCGTTGACGTCTCCCCGTGGCTCACGTCGGATGTGGTCGCGCTGGCCCGCGGCATTTACGACGAGCGTGCGTTCGATCGAATGCCTATCCTTGCCGATGCACTCCAAGACGCAGGGTGCGACAACGTCAACGTGCTCGACCACTGTCGCGGGCCGGGCGAGCACGTTCGCGGGTGCTGGGTGATCGATCTGCTGTTGGGGAAGGGTTGACGCCGCTCACGGGAGCAGATCGCCGACGAGTACGCGGGCGTTCGGCGCCGCGAGCGGCGTGAGCGCGTCGTCGCGCCCGTGGGCGCTCACCGGCGCGTAGTTCTGCCCGAACGCCGACCCGATTTCCGGCTTCGGCGAGCGGAACACGAGCACGCGATCGGTCGTCAGGTCGACCACCCAGTAATCCGCGATCCCGCCCGACGCGTACAGGCTCGCCTTCTCGTGCGTGTCTGCCTCGATCGTGGATTCGCTCACCTCGATCACGAGCAGCGCGGTCTTCGGATGATCGACGAGGTAATCTCGCGGTGATCCGGAGACAACCGCGACGTCCGGTTCCGGCTCCGAAGTGAGACCGAGGTCGATGGGGAGTTGCACCCGCACGTCGTATCCGTACCCGAACACGCGCTCGATTGCCTTCGTGACGAGCCGGACGACGACAGCGTGGGGCGGGTTCATGGGCGACTCCTGAAGGATGGCACCGCCGATCAGTTGCACCCGCCGGTCGCGGAAGAAGTGGTTGTCGCCCAGCGCGTAGTACTCCTTTCGCGTGAACACGAACGGCCGACCGGTGCCGCGTTCGCACACGACACCGGCGGTCAGTTCCACGTCGCGGCCGGCGAACAGGCCGAGTTGCCGCATCCGCGCGAACTCCGCCTCGCTCCACAGTCGCGGGGACGGGTCGCGGCGCGGGGCGGCGGGCGGTGGGGGCAGCAGGTCGGCG
The DNA here is from genome assembly GCA_017306025.1 of Planctomycetota bacterium. Taxonomy (GTDB): domain Bacteria; phylum Planctomycetota; class Planctomycetia; order Gemmatales; family Gemmataceae; genus Gemmata. The sequence continues at coordinate 41,382 of JAFKJJ010000558.1, read as the reverse complement.
GTTGCCATCGGGAAGTCCTCCTCACCGCGAGCGTACCGCGCGCCGCGGGGGCGCGACAGGCCGGTTACTGCTGCCCGGTGTGCGCCGACTTGCCGATCGACACCCCGGCCGGGTGCGCTTGCGCCGCCGCGGTCAGCGCCTCCCGTGCCGTCAGCTCGTCGTAGAGCTTCTCCCCGCGGCGCGGGTTGAGCAGCTTCGCCACCAGGGCCGTCCAGCCGGTCTGGTGGCTCGCCCCCAGGCCCGTACCGTCGTCGCCGTGGAAGAACTCGTGGAACAGCAAATAGTCCTTGAAGTGCGGGTCGTGCTGCAGCTTCTCGTAGCGCCCGAAACACGGCCGCCGGCCCGAGCCGTCGCGCAGGAACACCCGCGTCAAGCGCCGCGTGAGTTCGATCGCCGCGTCCAGCACGGTGATGTGCTTGCCGCTGCCCGCCGGGCACTCGATCTTGAAGTCCGGGCCGTAGTAGTGGTGAAACTTCTGCAGGCTCTCGATGATGAGGAAGTTCACCGGGAACCACACCGGCCCGCGCCAGTTCGAGTTGCCGCCGAACATGCCGGTGTCCGAGTCGCCCGGGACGTAGCCGACCGTCACGTTGTGGTCGCCCATGCGGAACGTGTACGGGGTGTCGCGGTGGGCACGCGACAGCCCGCGGACGCCGAACGGGCTCAGGAACTCGTTCTCGTCCAGCACCCGCGCCAGACACTTCTTGATCCGGCTGCCCCGCATCAAGGACAGCAGCCGGCGCTCGCCGCGGCCGGGCTCGAACCACCGCGACACCAGCCCCGCCAGGTCGGCGCGGTTGTCCAGCACCCACCGCAGCCGGTTAGCGAAGTTCGGCATCTTCGCCAGGAGCTCCGGCTCCAGCACCTCCACCGCGTACAGCGGGATGAGCCCCACCATCGACCGCACCTTCAGCCGCTCGATGCGGCCGTCCGGGAGGCGCAGCTCGTCGTAGTAGAAGCCGTCGCCCTCGTCCCAGAGGCCCACGCCCTTACCGGCCATGTCGGTCATCGCCTTGGCGATGCTCAGGAAGTGCTCGAAGAACTTGATCGCGATGTCCTCGTACACCGGGTTGCGGGTGGCCAGTTCCAGCGCGATGCGCATGAGGTTCAGCGCGTACATCGCCATCCAGGCGGTCCCGTCGGCCTGGTTGATGAAGCCGCCGGTCGGGAGCGGGTGGGAGCGGTCGAACACGCCGATGTTGTCGAGCCCCAGGAACCCGCCCTGGAACACGTTGCGGCCCTGCGCGTCCTTCCGGTTCACCCACCACGTGAAGTTGATCATCAGCTTGTGGAACACGCGTTCGAGGAAGTCCCAGTCCGCGTCGCACTCGTCCACCTCGTGGTGCCCGTGCTGGACGTGGCCGCCGGTGCGGTGCTGGTGGCGGTACTTGCGGTCGAGCTGGAAGACACGCCAGGCCGCCCACGCGTGGACCGGCGGGTTGGCGTCCGAGAAGTTCCACTCGTAGGCCGGGAGCTGGCCGTTGGGGTGCGTGTACCACTCGCGGCAGAGCAGGAGGAGCTGGTCCTTGGCGAACTCCGGGTCGAACGGCGCGAACGCGACCGCGTGGAACGCCGTGTCCCACGCGCAGAAGTACGGGTACTCCCACTTGTCCGGCATCGAGAGCACCTGCGCCGCCTTGAAGTGCTGCCAGTCGCTGTTGCGCGCGTACCAGCGCTGTTCGGGCGGCGTGATCGTGGCCGAGTCGCCCTTGAGCCAGCGGTAGGTGTCGTACTGGTAGAACTGCTTGGTCCAGATGAGCCCCGCGATCGCCTGGCGCTGCACGCGGCGGGCGTCCTCGTGCTGGATCTCGGCCTGGAGGGCGTGAAAGTACCGGTCCGCCTCGTGGACGCGGACCCGGAACAGCTCGTCGAAGTCGGTGAACACGTCCGCGACGCCGTCGGCCTCGTGCCGCAGCCGACAGCGGATCGTCACCGATTGCCCGGGGGGGATTGTGAGCCGGTGGTGCGCGGCGGCCTTCGTACCGAGGCCCTCCGGGTTCACCGCGTCGTGTCGGCCGTGAACGACGTAGTCGTTGATCCCGTCCTTGAAGAAGCCGGTGTCGCGCGAGCCGTAGAGGGCCGGCGTGTTCGTGTCGTTCTCGCAGAACAGGTACGCGTGCCGCATCAGCGACGACACGGCCTCCTGCGCCGCGTGCGGGTCGTCGGACCGCGTCGCGCCGCCGGCCCAGAACCGGTACTGATCCCACTCCGGGTGGAACAGCTTCAGCCCGCCGTGCGAGGAGTGCGTGATGACCGGCCGCGGCTGATCCGGCTTCCAGCCCCAGGTGTTGCGGAACCAGACGGTCGGCAGGACGTGCAACTCGGCCGCCTCGGGGCCGCGGTTGTGCGCGGTGACGCGCATGAGGATGTCGCGCGGGTCACCCTTGGCGAACTCCACGAACACGTCGAAGTACCGGTCGTCGTCGAAGATCCCGGTGTCGAGCAGCTCGTATTCCGGCTCGTTGCGGCCGCGCCGCTTGCTCTCCTCGACCAGTTGCTCGTAGGGGAACCGGCGCTGCGGGTACTTGTAGAGGAACTTCAGGTAGCTGTGCGTCGGTGTGGCGTCGAGGTGGTAGTACAGTTCCTTCACGTCCTCGCCGTGGTTCCCCTCCTCGTTCTGCAGGCCGTAGAGGCGCTCCTTCAGGATCTGGTCCTTGCCGTTCCACAGCGCCAGCGCGAGGCAGAGGTGTTGGGCCTCGTCGCTGACGCCCGCGAGGCCGTCCTCGCCCCACCGGTACGCGCGCCGGTGCGCGTGCCAGAACGGGAAGTACCCCCAGGGGTCGCCGGTGGGCGAATAGTCCTCGCGCACGGTGCTCCACTGGCGGTCGGAGAGGTACGGTCCCCACCGGCGCCACGACGGCAACTCGTTGAGGTCGTTGAGGCGGGCGAGTTCGGGGTTGGACATGAGCACGCTCGAAGAGAAGAACCTACCCCTCCAGCCCCCCTCCCTTCAGGGAGGGGGGAGATAGAACCTTCGCGCCACTCACGAGGATGAAATGCCAGCGCCTTCCTCCCCCTTCCCTTCAGGGAGGGGGGTTGGGGGGTAGGTTCCGCGTTCAGGTTCGCCAAGCAGTTTACGCTCCCGCGCCCCGCTTGTCCGTTGTAACCTCCGCTTCTTCTGGGTAGGCTGAACGACGCACGCCGCCTAACCCGCTCCCGGAACCTCCCTCCATGCGCACGCGCCTGTTCGTTTCGCTCGTGCTATTAGCCGCCACTTCTTTTGCCGCTTCGGCCGACAACTGGCCCGGTTTCCGCGGGCCGGCCGGCAACGGCCACGCGGACGGCAAGAACGTGCCGACGCAGTGGGGCGAGAAAGAGAACGTCCGCTGGAGGACCGCGGTCCACGGCAAGGGGTGGTCGTCGCCGGTGGTGTTCGGCAATCAGGTGTGGGTGACGACCGCCGACGAGGTGATCGACACCGCCCCGCCCCCGAAGGGTAAGGGCGGCCCGCCCGCCAACCCGGTGAAGGAGGTCTCCCTGTACGCGGTCGGCGTGGACCGCGCCAGCGGGAAGGTGATTCACGACCTCAAGCTGGGCGTCGTCCAGAAGCCGCAGTACTGCCACCCGTTCAACAGTTACGCGTCGTCGACGCCGTACATCGAAGACGGCCGGCTCTACGCCCACTTCGGCAGCCTGGGCACGTACTGCGTGGACACCGCGACCGGCAAGACGCTCTGGGAGCGGCCCGACTTCAAGTGCGATCACTTCCGCGGCGCCGCGTCGTCGCCGGTGGTGTACGGCGATCTGTTGTACCTCATCTTCGACGGGGCCGATTATCAGTACGTGGCGGCGCTCGACAAGAAGACCGGCGAGACGAAGTGGAAGGCGGACCGGAAGATCAAGTACTCGACCGACAACGGCGACTACAAGAAGGGGTACGGGACGCCGGCGCTGTTCACCGTCGACGGCAAGCCGTGGCTCGTGTGCCCGTCGGCCGAGTGTACGATCGCCTACGACCCGAAGACCGGCCACGAACTGTGGCGCGCGACCCACGGCGGGATGAACGAGTCGATCCGCCCGATGATGGCCAACGGGCTGCTCTACCTCAACAGCGGGCACACCGCGAAGCTCCTGGCCCTCAAGGTGGGCGACCTGCGCGGCGCGGTGCCGAAAGAAGCGGCCGCATGGCAGGTGGCGAAGGACGTTTCGGTGCGGTCGTCGCCGCTGGTGGCGGGGGATCTCGTGTTCATGGTGTCGGACGCGGGCATCGCGACCTGCCACGACGCGAAAACGGGGCAACTGGTGTGGCGCGAGCGGCTCGACGGGGAGTTCTCGGCGTCGCCGGTACTGGCGGGCGGGAACGTGTACTTCTGCAACCAGACCGGTAAGACGTTCGTGGTGAAGGCCGACCGCGAATACAGTTTGGTGGCCGAGAACCGGCTCGCGGACGGCTTCATGGCGTCGCCGGCGATCGCGGGGGACGAACTGTTCCTCCGCACGAAGACGCACCTGTATTCGATCGGCAAGAAGTGATCCGGCCGGTGCGGGTCTCGCTCCGAAGGGAACACGCCCCCGTTTGCCGATCGGCAGACGGGGGCGCGGTGTTTCGATCAGTCCGACGCCCGTTCGTCGGCGAACGAGCCGGGCGCTTCGGTCGGGCGGGGGACGAAGTAAACGGTGTCGCCCGGACGCGGCAGTTCGTCCGCGTTCAGCTTGTCGAGCGCGACGTCGGCCCGCAGGGGGGTGAATTTACCCACCGCCCGCTTCGCTTCAACCTTCGTGACGGTCACTTCGCCCAGGAACGTGCTGGGGCCGCGGTCGTTGTCGCGCGTCATGCCCACTTTGGTGCCCGCCCGGAGCCCGGCGTCGAAACCGACACTCATCTCGATCTGGTTGCCTTCGACCTTCAGCACGGTGCCGTTGATCGCGGTGCCCTCGCCCGGCGGCGCCGCCGGGGCCGGTTCGGGCGCCGTAGGTTGCCCGGGGAGCGGGTCCGCCGGCGCAGGGGCTGGTGCCTGAATCGGCGCGGGCAGCGTGGTGGTCGGTGGGAGCGCCGGGGCGGGCCGCAAGGGCTGAGAGATGAACCCCGGGCCGGGGGCCGGCGGCGGAACGGCGACGCCCGGGCGCGCGGCCGGGGCGGTGGGCGCGGAATAGGCCGGCGCGATGGGCGCGTAGTAGGTCCGCCCGCCGTCCGTCACGGCGGTGTATCCGCCCGGCGCGGGCGGCGTCGAACTCGGTAGCACGATCAGGAGCGCGTCCGGCTTGAAGAGGACCAGTTCCCGCGGGTTCGGCAACTTGCCGTCGGTCGCGACGAGCGCGTGAACGTCGTTCTTCAGTTGTTCCTTCCACGCCTTCTGTGCCAGCCGGTTGCCCTTCATGTCGAACACGGCCACGTCCGCCGGGTCGTGCGTGCTCGCGTGAACGCTCGACTTCCGCTGGTAGCTGTAGCTCGTGACGCCCTCGCCGACCTTCTGCGGCACCGCTTCCATGACCTGTACCCGCTGGCGGATGATCAGCTTGCCTTCTTCGAGGCGAACGACCGCCTGCGTCGGGAACGTGCCGTACGGCACGTCGTCGTCCTCGATGCCCTTCGCGGCGATCTTCTTCGGTTCGGCCCGCTTCGGCGGCGCGTCGGGCGCGGCGAGCGGGTCGAGGGCGACGCCGCGGGTCGGGGTGCCCGGGGCCGCGGGCGCGCCCAGTTGCTGAGCGATGGCGACGCCGACGCCGATCACCCCGCAGGTGAGCAGGCCGATGGCGAACAGGTGTCGCAAGCGGGTCGCGAGCATGGTCTTCAGCACTCCGTCGGTGATGGAGGAAACGGCCGGCGACACGCCCGGCGGGGGGGCCGCGCCGGGAACGAATCGGACGGCCGCGTGTACCGTTTTGTGCGTCAAGTTGTTCGGAACGACGACCGCCATCGCGTCGCGATTGAGTGCGGCGGCGACCACGGCGGAGCCGGCCGTCACGCCGCGCCGGGTGAGCCGTTCGGCCAGCACCTTGCGCGCGTGCGCCAGTCGGCTCGACAGCGTGCCCTCGGGGATGCCCAGTTGGGCCGCGGCCGCGGCGCGGGGCAGCCCTTCGAGGTCGCACAGCACGACGGCGGAGCGGTACTTGTCGGGGAGCCGCGCCAGCTCTTCGTCGATGACCCGGCGGAGGTCGGCGGTATCGTCGGGCGGTGTCGGCGCGGCGGGTTCGGGTGCAGCGGGCACGACGCGCTCCTCACTCCGGCGGCGGGCCGCGCGGGCCTCCAGCGCGGTGCGGCAGGCCACCCCGTACAGCCAGTTGGCGAGCAGCTCCGGCCGGTTGATGTGCCCGGCGCGGCGCGCCAGCACGAGAAAAGCCGCCTGGAACGCGTCCTCCGCGTCGTGCGGCCGGCCGGTGACGCGCCGGCATGCGGCCAGCACCATCGGGCCGTGCCGGCGGACGATCTCGGCGAACGCCTCCTCGTCGCGCGACGCCACGAACCGCGCGAGCAGGTCGCGGTCGGGCACGTCGGGCGTGCCGAGGACGACCCGGAGCAACTCCCGGGCGAGCGGACGCGATTCGGTCGGCATCAGGTGCTCCCGTGAACCGCGGACATTACGTACTGGGGGGAACCGCCCCCGCGCGTCGGCCATTTCTGGGCACAGAAAAGAAACATTCCGGCCGTCTGCGGCAGGCCCCAATACCGTTCGGGATTGCCGGCGCTCCCGCGTCGGGTTCCCTGTCCGCGTAATCGCAGCAATCGTGCGAGTTGACTAAGCCGCTGTCGAGCCCCCCGCACAATTTCGCGGCCAACTGCTCCCGATCATTCACAACGCTCCCCTTCCGGTTCGTGGAACCCGCCTTCTGGTTACTCCTCCCCGTTTTCAAAGCGTATCACCGCAGAATCGCCCAATTCCGGAAAAAGTTGGGAGGGAAAATGGAACGCTCCCAGGACCGATCGTGAATCGGCCGAAACCCGTCCGAGATGGCACTACGGATGTGCGGTCGCTCGGCTTCTTCGATATCTGCGGAATTGAATGGGATTTGCAGACGCCTATTCGCCCTCATCACGTAATAAATCCGGCTTGCCGAACTGGCTGAGGTCGATGTTCCCGCGGAGTTCGCCCTCGGCCAGCTTCAGCCGCATTTCGAGTTCGCGCAATTTCGCCTGGATGATTTCCAGTTTCGTCCCCGACTCGTCCTTCGTCTTGTACCGCGGCACCTCCGGGTAGCCCAATTGTCGCTGGAGCGCCGCAAAGAGGTACAGCGGGTCGCGGTTGCGGCTCGCCTTCGCGATCTTCCCCTCTTTCTCGCCGAAGATCGGCGGTAGCGGCGGCTCGAACGTCGGGTTCTTGCGCCGCTCTTCGGTCACGTACAGACCGGACCGCAGGTAAACGAGGTCGCAGAAGTCGATCTCGCCGACGTTCTTGCGCAGCGTGTCGAAGTACGCGCGCCAGTCGGCGTCGTAGAACGGGTCGCGCGTCATCGCCTCGAGGCCGTCGAGGTAGCCGAGGCGGTTGCGTGCGATCGTCTCGAATTGATAGACGAACAGCCCCGGCCGGGTGGGCTTTTCGGCGCGGTAGGTGGCCTCGCGTTCGAGCACGAGGAACGCCGTGACCATCGGGAACCGCGACTTCTCGTCCTCGGCCTGCTTCACGACGAACGCCTGGAATGCGGTGAAGTAGTGCGGGAGTTTGGCGAACCCGCTCGCGAGTAGCCCGGTGTGTTTGAGTTCGGCCGCGAGGAATTGCACGGCGTAGGGGAGGCGCGTGCTGGAGAGCAGCTCGTCGCCGACGCGCAGGAGGACGTCCTGCGCGGCCTGGTTCTCGGCCAGGCGCTCGCGCACGGTGCGGAACAGGTACGCCTGCTCGACGTACTCTTCGCGGTCGAGGACGGTCGCTGTGCTCATGATTTCAGTCTACCGCGGGCGATATGCGTCGAAAGCCGTGTCGCAAGGTCGAAAGCCGGCAGGTCGAAGGTCATAAAGTCGAAGGTCGTAAAGTCGAAGACCTGCGGGGTATTCGTCTTCGACTTTACGACTTTCGACTTTCGACTTTCGACTTTCGACTTTCGACTTTATGACCGTCTTCCCCATAAACGCCCCAGCCCGCCCCTCATCTCAACCGAAACTGGTGCGAACAGCGCGTCTTGCCGGATTGCACCGGCTGTAACGACCGCGCGAAAAGTTCCGACCGGCGCCCCTGTGCCGGTCCCGCGGGTTCCGTGCGCGGGAACGTCGGGGCGAACCGCGTAAGCGGGCTGTTACACGGTGCCGGTGTCGCGCACATTTCTCATACACGGCCCCGGTCGCTTTCGCGAACGGAGCCGTCCCCACTGACGCGCAACGGGATCACACCGCGGGGGTTCACCCATGAGGAAGCAGCTGGGTGCGTGGCTACTCGCCTTCGGCGGGCTGGTCGGGTTGGCTCAGCCGGCGCTCGCCGGCCACTGCGGGGCGTGCAACTACCCGCGACGGTGCGTCACCCCGGACCAGTGCGCCGCGCCGTGCGTCACCACCACCGTTCAGTACCAGCCGGTCTACGAGACGCACCAACAGGTCTGTTACCGGCCCGTGTACAAGACCGAGTACCGACCCGAGACGTATACCACCGCCCACACGGTCCGGGAAACCAACTACGTCACCGAGAAGTACACCGTGCAGAAGCCGGTGGTCGAGTACTTCGACACGGTCCGCTGCTACACGGTGAACCGCCCGGTGTACGAGACGCACCTCCAGCCGCAGTGCTACACCGTGATGAAGCCGGTGACGCGCACCTTCCAGGTCGCGATCCCGTACTGCACCACCCGGCCGGTGTACGAACAGCACGTGCGGGACGTCTGCCACACCGTCTGGAAGCCGTGCGTGCAGGAGTACACGGTCGCGGTGCCGTACTGCACGAAGTACCCGGTGTACGAGCAGCACGTGCGCGAGCACTGTTACGTCGTGAACCGGCCGGTGGTCGAGACCTACCAGGTGCCGGTCACGTACACGGTGAACCGCCCGGTGTACGAGCAGCACGTGCGGGAGATCCCGTACACGACCTACCGCGTCGTGCGGGAACCGTACTGCGTCGAGATCCCGTACACGACTTACCGCCGGGAGGTCGAGCAGCACGTCCGCGAGGTGCGGTACACCACCTGGCACACGCAGACGCAGCAGTACCAGGTCGCGGTCCCGTACTGCACGGTGCGGCCGGTGTACGAGACGCAGACCTACTACGTGCCGGTCACCACGTACCGCACGGAGGTCGATTACGTCCCGCAGACGCGGGTCCACTACGTCGCAGAGCCGGTGGTCACGGAGCGCGTCGAGAAGGTGTGCTCCGGGCACTACGAGACGGTCACCGAGTGCGTTCCCGGACCGGTGGTGACGCGGTGCGTTCGGACGCCGGGTACGTGCGTCTTCGACCCCTGCACCTGCACCAGCCGCTACGTTCCGGGCTGCCTCACGACGCAGACGGTGCAGTGCCCGCCGCGTGTCGTGTGCAAGAAAGTGTGGGTGCCGCACGAAGAGTGCCGCGTGGTGAAAGAGTGCAAGACGGTGTGCAAGCCGGTCTGCACGACGGTGCAGGTGCCGGTGTGCCGCAAGGTGCCGCAGTGTGAGATGCGGGCCTGCTGCCGCACCGTCTGCCGGATGGTGAAAGAGGAGCACGTCCGCTACGAGACCCGGACGCAGTGCTACAAGGTGCCGCAGGAGTGTGTGAAGTACGTCCCGTACACGACGTGCAAGATCGTGCCCGAGTGCCACGTCCGCACGGAGACCCGTTACCGCTGCTACACGGTGCCCGAGTGCCACGTCCGCTACCAGTGCTACACCACCTGCCGGATGGTGCCGGAAACGCACTGCAAAATGGTCACGCGGCAGCGGTGTTACAACGTGCAGGAAGTGAAGACCTGCCAGATCCCGTACACGACCTGCCGCTGGGTCACGGAGCAGCACGTGCGGTACGTCGTGAAGCGCCACTGCACGATGGTGCCGGAGCAGGTCGTGCGGCAGGTGTGTTACACGACCTGTCGGCTGGTGAAGGAAGATCACGTCCGCTACGAGACCCGGTGCGTGGTGGAGAAGGTGCCCGAGGTCTGCACGCGGATGGTGCCGGTCACGACGTGCCGGATCGTGCCGGAGGAGCGGCAGTGCGTGGTGCGGCAGTGCCGCCTGACGTACCAGTGCGAGGAGCGCGTGCGGTGCGTGCCCGTGACGACGTGTAAGGTCGTCGAGCAGACGCACTGCCGGATGGTTCCGCACACGACCTGCCACATGGAGGCGTACACGGTGAACTACTGCGTGAAGCGATACGTGCCGGTGTGCGTGCCGAGCTGTAACCCGTGCCCGTGAGGCCAGGGGAGACAAGCCGCCACGGATGAACACAGAAGACGCGGATCAGACAGGAGAGAGAATTCAATCCAACTCTCTCTTCTGTCTGATCCGCGTCTTCTGTGTTCGTCCGCGGCTCTTTCTTCTTTGCCGTGGCGCGTCTTCTGCGTTCGTCCGTGGCTCTTTCTTCTTCCGGCTCCGCCTGCGGTTGCATTTCCCCCGTGGTTTGCGGTTCTTATAACGACGGCTCACGAGCCGTCGGAGAGGCCGCGGATTCTCATGGCAACCCAAGCGCTCCGCGTCGGAGCGGTCAACTATCTGAACACCAAGCCGCTCATCGAGCGGTTGACCGACTTCGCACCCAACATCGAACTGTCGCTCGACCTGCCCAGTCGGCTCGCGGACCAACTCGCGACGGGCGCGCTGGATGTTGGGCTGATCCCCGTGGTCGAGTTCTTCCGCGGCGACAACTATTCGTTCGTCCCGAACGTCGCGATCGGCTCCCGCGGCCCGGTGCTGAGCGTCACGCTGTTCAGCAAAGTACCGTGGGAACAAATCCGCACCGTCGCGCTCGACGAGGGCTCACGCACCAGCGCCGCGCTCACGCAAATCCTCCTCCGCAAGCGGTACGGGGTGAAGCCGCTCGTGCAGTCGCTCCCGATCGACGCCCCCGCCGACGACCTGAGCACCGACGCCGTGCTCCTGATCGGCGACCGCGCGATGCGGGCGTGCCTGCCGGGCTACCGGTTCGCCTACGACCTCGGCGAAGAGTGGACCGCGTGGACCGGCCTGCCGATGGTGTTCGCGGTGTGGGCCGTGCGCGGCGGCGTGGAGCTCGGCGAAGCGGAAGCGGCCTTCCACAAGGCGAAGGAGTACGGTTTGGCGAACGCGGGGCTCATCGCGCAGCGCGAGGCCGCGGCGCTCGGCCTCGACCCGGGCTTCTGCCGCCGCTACCTGTCGAACATCCTGCGATACGACCTGGGGGCCGTGGAACTCGCGGGCATGCGCAAGTTCCGCGAACTGGCCGACGAGATGATGAGCGAGAAGTCAGAGGACAGAGGACAGAAGTCAGAGGACGGCAAGACCGGGATTTCCGCCTTCACTGTTCTCTGACTTCTGCCCTCCGTCCTCTTGCGAATGCCACGCGCTCGCCGGGAGCTACACATGACCGCCATCGACCACGTTCTCGCGAAGGCCACCGACGGGACCCGCATCACGCCCGACGAGTGCCTCAGCCTGTTCGCGTGTCGTGACCTGCACAAGCTCGGTCGCGCCGCGCACGCGGTCACGATGCGGCTGCACCCCGAGCCGTACCGCACGTACAACATCGACCGCAACATCAATTACACCAACGTCTGCGCCGCGGTGTGCGACTTCTGCGCGTTCTACCGCAAGTCACACGACACGGAGGCTTACGTCCTGCCGCGCGAGGAGCTTTACAAGAAGATCGAGGAGACGGTCGCCCTCGGCGGCGATCAGGTTCTGATGCAGGGCGGGATGCACCCGTCGCTCAAGCTCGAATGGTACGAGGAGCTGCTCCGCGACCTCAAGGCGCGGTTCCCGCAGGTGAACCTGCACGCGTTCAGCCCGCCGGAAATCTGGCACTTCCACAAGCTCAACAAGCTCCCCCTTGAAACCGTCCTCAAGCGCCTCAAGGACGCGGGGCTCGGCTCGCTCCCCGGAGGGGGCGGCGAGATCCTGGTCGATCGCGTGCGGAAGGAACTCACGAAGGGCAAAGCGCTCGCGGACGAGTGGCTCGAAGTCTGCCGGGTCTGGCACCGGCTCGGCGGCAAGGGCACCTGCACGATGATGTTCGGCCACATCGAGACCGACGCGGATCGTGTCGAGCACCTCACCCGGCTCCGCGACCTGCAGGACGAAACGGGCGGCTTCACGGCGTTCATTTGCTGGACGATGCAGCCCGGCCACAAGATGGGTGACTTCCCGGAGGCCGGCGCGTTCGAATATTTGCGAACGCAGGCCATCGCCCGGCTGTTCCTCGACAACATCCCCAACATTCAGTCGTCGTGGGTGACGCAGGGCGGCAAGATCGGGCAGATCGCGCTGTTCTTCGGCGCCAACGACATGGGCTCGCTCATGATCGAGGAGAACGTGGTCGCGTCGGCGGGCACGGTGCATTACCTGACGCTCGAAGAGATCAAGCGCTCGATCCGCGAGGCCGGGTGGGAGCCGCGGCAGCGGAACGTCTTCTACCAGCTCATCGACTCGCCCCGGCCGGCCCGGGACGTGGCGCCGGTTCGCGACACGTCGTTGCCGGTCCTGAACTGAGTCGGCACAATGAGCGGGGACGCCGGCGCGCGCAGCGTGTGACCTTCCCCGCCATTTCGAGACGTGAATGTCCGACGAAGCGACCACGGGGGCGAGCGAAGCCGACATGCGACTGCGGTTGCAGCAGGTCGCCGCGTACCGCGAACTGCGCCAGTCCGTCGCGCGGAGCGGGCGGGAGAACGTCGTCTACGCGGCGCTCATGCTGGGGTTCGCCTACTTCATCTACTCGGCCGGCGGCAACCGAGACGTCGCCCTCCTCTTCGGCGCCCTCTCGGCGGGCGAGTTGCTCGTCGGGCTGTTCAAGTGGGTGTTCCCGTCGGCCGAAGGGCTCCTGCTCGACGCGTTCGTGCTGCTGGCGTTCGCCGCGCTCAACGGCTGGCTCGCCTACAGCCAGTTCCAGCAGCGCGGCCAGCCCGGCCTGCTCGCGATCTTCTTCGGGCTGTACATGCTGTCGGGGGCGTTCAACCGGCTCAAAACTTACGGCGACCTGCGCCGGCTGTTCGCCGAGCGCCCGGCCCCGGAACACATCGCGTGGTTCGACGACCTCGTGTACGAGATCCGGACGTCCGACCCGGTCACGGACCGCCTCGCGCTCGACCTGCCGACCCGGCCGCACTGGCGCGCGAAGCTGTTCGGCGGCACCGCGTTCTTCGTCGCCGCGACGGGCCACGCGGTGTGGGTCGCGGGGGCCGATGACTTCACGCTGCGGCGCGAGAAGGCCGACCGCGGCACCGGGCACCGCAAGGCGCTGCTGAGCATCCACGGCGAGCAGTACCCCGAGTTCGAGCTGGGCGACACGAGCTGGGAGAACTACACGAAGTGGCTGACGAGCCAGCGGCCCGCGCCCCCGGCGTGAACGGGGTGCGGGTCAATTCGCCGGCGGAGCCGCCCGCGCCGGACCGTTCGGGCGCCCCGCCCCGAAGATCGAGTCGAGAAGAAGCGCCCCCGGGATAACGACGGCCAGCGTTGCGATCCACGCGAGGGGCGGGAAAACCTGGTGAAGTACGCACCACCAGCCCAAAGCAAATACCAGAACAATGCACAGAATGTTCCAGCTCGTCACCCACACGGCCCCCGCGTTTACTCTCGGTCGCTCGGACCACTCGGGCTCTTGACTCGCTCGGACCAGTCGGGCGCACGCAAGGCCGAGAGAGTAGAGGACGTCCCCGAGAAGGGTCAGCAGACCGATCGCCGCCCCGAATTGCAGGGAGAGCAAGAGCTCCGCGCGTGTTGGTGCCATCGGGAGGCTCTTCGCTCCGTTCGCCCGGACGTGTTCGTCCCACTGCACACAACCGGCCAGGAGCAGCCACAAGAGCGCGGTCAGCGCCAGCTTGCCCGCCGGTCGGGAGAACCAGTGGCCGAGCCACCGGCCGAAACGGTAAAGACGGTCTTCCGCTTTCGAATCCGCCATCGGCCTATCCCCCCATCAGCCCGAACGCGACCATCCCCAAGCCGATCACCGCCAGCACCAGCGTGCCCAGGATGATCGTGCGCAGCAGGCCGTACATCGCGCGCAGCGAGCCGACCGCGTTCATCAGGTGCCAGACGTCCTCGTTCTTCGTTTCCGCGATCTTGCGGAACGACGTCGCGGCGCTGCCAGTCCAGAACCCGATGCACAGGCACAACAGCGCCGCGGCGCCCAGGCCGATCGCCGGACCGTAGCCGCCGACGCCCGCGTTGACCGCGTGCGCGACCGTGAGGGCCGCGAGTACCACAAATGCCAGCCCCGCGAGTTGCATCAGGCCCGCGGTCACGCGCATCGCGTCCGCCAGCGCCGAGAACGCGCGGTTCTGCTCGTCGTTGAACTCGTACTGCGCCGACTTGAACTCCTTCATCGGCGGCAGGTCGGGGCCGGGTGCGGACACGACGACACCTCGTTGCGGGATCGGCGACTACCAGTGTCCTTCGCGCGAACGGCCGCCGGATTTTACCCCGACGGCGAACGCGGCGTCACTTCTTCACCCCGATCTTGACCGAGTGGACCTGGGTGAACACGACGTTGTTGCCCTTCTGGCCGTTGTCCCCGCCGAGCAGTCCGAACCGCACGGCGCCGAACGGCCTGTCCCCGAGGTCGTCGAGCGTCCCCTTGTAGAGCACCTTCCCGTTCACGGACACGAAATACTCCTTGTCCTTTCGCTCCAGTTCGACCGTGTGGTGCTCCCCCTCACCGGACCGCTGGACGGGGGCCGTGTCCGCGGTCGTCTTCTCGCCGGCGGCGAGGACGGAGACGAACCCGCCGAACCGGGTGCCCTGGCCCTGCTGCCAGATGCGCAGGGTGCCGTCCTTCGAGGTGATCTTCCCGTCCTTGTCGACGAGCAAGAGGCCGAGGTTGTGCGGCTGGGGCTTGCCCCGGGCGATCGGGGGGTTGTGGAAGGAGGAGAAGACGAACTCGATGACGAAGTCGCCCTCCAGCGCCGCCGGGATGTCGACGGAGTGCGGCACCCGCGCCACCGCGGGTACCGGGTGCATGACCCCGCTCGTCACCACCAGGGGCTGGCTCCCCTTGACCTGCTTCCACCCCTTCGGAAGCGTCTTGTCGACGTTCGTGAAGTCCTCCTTCACGAGCCACTCGACCTTGTCCCTGGACTTGCCCTTCGGCTCCTCCGCGGCGGTGCGGGTCGAACCGCTCGCCAGGACCGCCAGCGCCACAACGCACACCGGTTTCAGCACGTCATTCCTCCTCGCGGGGCCACCCGCCGGAACACCCCGGCGGCCCGTTCGTCTACCGTTATAACGGTTCGCGAAGGGTTCTACGGACACGGGCGGGCAATTTTCGCCGCCCGCGGCCCTCCTTACGCGCCGGCAGGATGACGGGTACAATCGGCTCGTGACCGGACGGTCACCGAACCGATCGTCCCGCGACCCGACCACCCGAAGACGGAGGCACCCGTGCGACAGCTTCTCCTCGCGCCGTTCGCCCTTCTCGCCCTCGCGCCCGGCGCGCGTGCCGCGGACGACCCGCCGGCGTGGGTCAAGCCCATGAAGGCGGTCCACGCGAAGTTCACCGGCAAGCCCGGCACGCTGGCGCTGTTCGGTGACTCCATCACCGACTCCCTGGCGTTCTGGGCGCCGCTCGAATACGCACCGAAGGAGGTGCCCGCCGAGATCGCCAAATCGCTCGACGTGGTGAAGAAACACATGATCGCCGACTGCTGGCGCAAGTGGCGCGGCGGCGCGTACGGCAACGAGGGGCGGCAGACCGCGCAGTGGGCCGAGGACAACATCGACGCCTGGCTCAAGAAGCTCAACCCGGAGTGTGCCGTCATCATGTTCGGCACCAACGACCTCAACGGGTCGGACGAGAAGACCTACGACAAGCGGATGCGCGCGGTGGTCGAGAAGTGCCTGAAGAACGGGACCGTCGTGATCCTCACCACGATCCCGCCGCGGGCCGGACAGGAGGAGAAGGCAAAGGCGTTCGCGGAGGTCGCGCGGAAGATCGCGACCGACCTCAAGTTACCACTCGTCGACTACTACGCCGAGATCCTGAAGCGGCGGCCCGACGACTGGAACGGGGCACTGCCCAAGTTCAAGGCGTTCGAAAAAGACGTGTACCAGGTGCCGACGCTCATTTCCGCCGACGGCGTTCACCCCAGCGCCCCGAGCAAGTTCGCCGACTACTCCGCCGAGGCGCTCAAGAACAACGGCTACCAGCTCCGCTCCGTACTCACGCTCCACGCGTACGCCGATGTGATCGCGCGCGTGCTGACCGCGAAGGACAGGTGACCGCCGCGGTCACCTGTCCTTCTTCTTTTTCTTCTTCCGCTCCTTGCCGTCGCCGCCCGGCGTGAGGTCCGGCACGTCGGGCGCGACGCTCCGGGCGGTCCCGTTTGTGCCGTTACCGACCGTTGCGGTCAGTGTCTCAAGCAGCTTCTTTTTCTTCTTCTTGTCTTTTTTGCCCTTCTTTCCCGCGACCGTCCCGTCCGGGGGCTCGACCAGATCCTCGATCAACTGCCCCGGCCGCACGTCCAGCGCGCCGGCCAGCGCCAGGATCGTGCTCGCCCGCGGGTCGGCCTTCCGCCCCTGCTCCATCTTGGCGATCAGCGACAGGCTCAGGTCCGACCGGTCCGCGACCTCCTGCTGCGACAGGTGCGCGGACTCGCGCAGCGTTCGCAACCGGTACGCGATCTTCTTGGACAACCCCACAAAGCCCCCTTCTTGGCGAATTGTGTGGGAAAGATGTAGATACCAAGATGATAGCGTGTCGGATGTGGCACTCAAGTGCCATTTTCGCATTTCCCCGACGCACTGCCGGTCCTTGCCTTGCTTCACCTCTTCTGGTAAGTGCCGATCACTTCGGCGGTCGCCAGAACGTGACCGTGCATGGCCTTTTCCAGTTCGGCCTTCCTCGGGGAATTGAGATCGGGGAGAACGGTATCGAGCGCGTAGAGCTTGAAGAAGTATCGGTGTCGACCGATTGGCGGGCAGGGGCCGCCGTAGCCGGTGCGGTTCCAGTCGTTGGTGCCTTCGAGCGTATCGGCCGGCAGCGCGGACGACACAACCGCTTCCGGCAGATGATCGGCACTCGGCGGGATGTTGTAGAGCACCCAGTGAACCCAGACGCGCTTGGGCGCGGCCGGGTCCGGGGCGTCAGGGTCATCAACGATAAGGGCGAAAGACGCCGTCCCTGCCGGTGCGCCGGACCACTCCAGGCGCGGGGAGGTGTCGGCGCCCTCGCAGGTGTACTCGGCGGGGATCGTGCCGCCGGGTGCGAAGGCGGGCGAGGTGATTGCGAACGACATGATTGCTCTCCGCGGGCGAAAGTAGAAGGCAGATCGGCAAGTCTGAGTCGAAAGTCGTAAGGTCGCAAGTCGTAAAGTCGGAGACCCACATCATGGAGGTCTTCGACTTTACGACTTGCGACCTTACGACTTTCGACTCAGACTTTGGCCCCGGTCTTCAGTCTTTCTTCGCGCCGCCGGCGATCCAGGCGCGGATGACGGCCACCTGATCGGCGGCCAGCGGGTTTTTCGGCGGCATCTGCTTGGCGCCCTTGCCGAGCAACGACATGTGCAGCTTGCTCTTGTCCGGTTCGCCGGCCTTCACGAACTTCATCAGCGAATCGTAGTCGGTTACGTCGAGCCGGGCCTTCTTCTTGGCGCCGCTGTGGCAACTCGCGCACGCGTCTTTCAAGAGCGGGGCCACGTCCGTCTTGTACGAGACGGCCTTGTCGGCCTTCTTCGGCTCGTCCGCCCGCGACGCGAGCCCCATCCCCCCGACCATCAACACTCCGACCACAAGGCACAGGCGCATTCTGATCTCCGGTTAAGTGAATTGCGAACGAAGATATCAACACGGGGAGAAGAAAAAAGTTTCCCACACCGGCCGCTCGCGTTCAAGCGGTCTCCGGTTTACAATGCCGTTCTCACCAAATTGTCCTCCGCACCGCCAACTTCATTCACCATGCGGACCCTCCTTCCCGTCGCATGTGCCCTGCTGTTCGCCGCGTCGGCCGGCGCGGCCCCCCCGCCGGTGGACTTCGCCCGTGAAGTCCGGCCGATCCTGTCGGGTCAGTGCTTCCAGTGCCACGGCCCGGACGAGAAGGCCCGCAAGGCGAAGCTCCGGCTCGACCTCCGCGACGAGGCCATCAAGTCCGGGACGATCGTGCCGGGCAAGCCGGACGAGAGCGAGGTCATCACGCGCGTGTGCTCGACCGACCCTGACGCGCGGATGCCGCCGGAGAAGCTGAAGAAGCCCGCGCTCACCCCCGACCAGATTGCGACCCTCAAGCGGTGGGTCGCCGAGGGCGCGAAATACTCCGACCACTGGTCGTTCACGAAACTCACACGGCCGCCGGTTCCGGAGATCCAGAATCCGAAGTTCGAAATCCGAAACCCGATCGACAACTTCATTCTGTACCGGCTCCTCCGGGAAGGGGTCGAGCCGTCGAAAGAGGTCGACCGCGTTACGCTCATCCGTCGACTGTCGTTCGACCTGACCGGCCTGCCTCCGACGCCCGAGGACGTCCGCGCGTTCGTCAGCGACAAGTCCCCGAACGCCTACGAAAAGCTGGTCGACAAGCTGCTGGCGTCGCCGCACCACGGCGAGCGCATGGCCGTGTGGTGGCTCGACCTGGTGCGCTACGCCGACACCATCGGCTACCACAGCGACAACCCGATGAACGTGTACCCGTATCGCGACTACGTGGTCCGCGCGTTTAACGCCAACATGCCGTTCGATCAGTTCACGGTGGAACAACTCGCGGGCGATCTTCTCCCGAAGCCCACGAAGTGGCAACTCGTCGCGAGCACCTACAACCGGCTGCTCCAGACGACCGAGGAGGGCGGCTCGCAGGCGAAGGAGTACGAGGCGAAGTACGCGGCCGACCGCGTGCGGAACTTCGGGCAGGTGTGGCTCGGCGGGACGCTGATGTGTGCCGAGTGCCACAACCACAAGTTCGACCCGTACACGCAGGCCGATTTCTACTCGATGGCGGCGTTCTTCGCGGACATCCAGGAGCCCGCGGTGGGCGGGCGCGGTCCGGGCACACCGATCCCGATGACCGCCGAGCAAGAGGCGGGCGTGAAGCGCGTCGCGCGCGACGTTTTGATCGCGCAAGCTAAACTCGAAGCCGCGGCGAGAGTGTTCGCGGAGTCGGAAGACGCGTTTGCGAACGTCGAGAAGTGGCCCAACCCGAACCCCGGCAAGAAGGGGCCGGCGAACGTCGTCGTCCCGGCCGACGTGAAGGCGATTCTGGCGAAGCCGTCCGACAAGCGAACGCCCGCGGAGGTCGGTCGGCTCGCGCAGTTCGCGCGCGACAACGCGCCTGATCTGAATGCCGATCGCGCAGCCCTCGCCACCGCGACCGCCGCGAAGACCGCGTTCGAGAACACCGTTCCGAGGGCACTCATCACGATCGCTGGCGCGCCGCGAACGGTGCGCGTCCTCCCGCGCGGCAACTGGCTGGACGAGAGCGGCCCGGTGATGACCCCGAAGACGCCGGGGTTCCTTCCGCCGCTGCCACCGTTGGCCGCGGGTCGGGGCCGCTACAACCGACTCGACCTCGCCCGGTGGACCGTCTCCCCCGAGAACCCGCTGACGGCTCGTGTCACCGCGAACCGGCTGTGGCGGCTGTTCTTCGGCTACGGCATCGCGCGCTCGCTCGAAGAGAGCGGCGTGCAGGGCGAACTCCCCACACACCCGGAACTGCTCGACTGGCTCGCGAGCGAGTTCGGAAAGAAGTGGGACGTCCGGCACCTCGTGAAACTCATCGTCATGTCGGGCGCGTACCGGCAGTCGTCCGTTGAGACGCCCGCGGTCCGCGAGCGCGACCCGATGAACAAGCTGTTCGCGCGCCAGACGCGCCAGCGGCTCGACGCCGAGTTCATTCGCGACACCGCCCTTTCGATCGGCGGCCTACTGAACCCGACGGTCGGCGGGCCGAGCGTGAAGCCGTACCAGCCGCCGGGGTACTGGGCGGCGCTGAACTTCCCGCCGCGGGAGTGGCAGAAGGACACCGGCGACAAGGTGTACCGGCGCGGGATGTACACGCACTGGCAGCGGTCGTTCCCGCACCCGGCGATGGTCGCGCTCGACGCGCCGAGCCGCGAGGAGTGTACCTGCGACCGGGCGAAGTCGAACATCCCGCAGCAGGCGCTCGTTCTGCTGAACGACCCGGAGTTCGTGGAAGCCGCGAAGGCGTTTGCAATCAAAACGATCAAGGAGGGCGGCGAAGGCGGCACGGATCGCATACAGTGGGCGTTCGAGCGGGCCACCGGCCGCAAGCCGAAGGTCGGAGAGGCCGTGATCCTCATCCAGCTTCTGAGGAAGCACGAGAAGCATTTCGCCGACAAGCCGGAGGAGGCGAAGAAGCTCCTGAGCATCGGCGACACGCCCCCGCCGAAGGACGTGAAGCCGGAGGAACTGGCCGCATGGGTGAGCGTGTGCCGCGCGATCCTGAACCTGCACGAAACGATCACGAGGCAGTGATTTCTTTGTGGGGCAGGCCGCCTGGCCTGCCGTGCCTTTGGCAGGCCAGGCGGCCTGCCCCACGACAAGAGAATCTCCCATGAACCTCCACGCTCTCCGCCTCCATCAGCGCCGCACGTTTCTCACTCAGTCGTGCCGCGGCGTCGGGGCACTCGCGCTCGCCTCGCTTCTCGATCGGCGTGCGGCCGCGGCGCCGCAGAAGGTCGAGAAGTGGAAGGGCGTCGTCACCAAACCGCACGTCCCGCCGAAGGTGAAGCGCGTCATCTTCATGGTGATGGCCGGCGGCGCCAGTCACCTTGAGTTGTTCGACAACAAGCCCGAACTCGCCAAGCGGCACGGCCAGCAGATGCCCGAGAGCATCACGAAGGGCCAGCCCATCGCGCAGCTCCAGGGGTCGGCGAAGCTGATCTGCTTCGGCCCGCAGTGGGGCTTCAAGAAGCACGGCAAGAGCGGACAGGAGATGAACGAACTGTTCGTCCACCTGCCCGAAGTCGCCGACGACCTGTGCATCGTGCGCTCCGCGAAGACCGAGGCAATCAACCACGACCCCGCGCACACCTTCATGAACACCGGGAGCACGGTGTCGGGGCGGCCGAGCATGGGGTCGTGGCTCACCTACGGCCTCGGCAGCGAGGCGGACGACCTGCCGGGTTTCGTGGTGCTCACGTCGAACGGGCGCGGCGGGCAGAACCAGCCGATCGCGGCGCGCCAGTGGGCCGCGGGGTTCCTGCCGGGGCAGTTCCAGGGCGTGCAGCTCCGCAGCAAGGGCGACCCGGTGCTGTACCTGCCGAACCCGCCCGGCGTCGAGATGGGCCAGCAGAAGGACGTCATTGACGCGGTCGCGAGACTCAACGAGCTCCAGAACGCCGCGGTCGATGACCCCGAGATCGCGACGCGGATCGCGCAGTACGAACTCGCGTTCAAGATGCAGACGTCCGTACCGGCGCTGATGGAGTTCAAGGACGAGCCCGCGAAGGTGCTCGAAATGTACGGCGCGAAGGGACCCGACGGGTCGTTCGCGGGCAACTGCCTGCTCGCGCGGCGGCTCGCCCAGAAGGGCGTTCGCTTCATCCAGCTCTACCACCGCGACTGGGACCACCACGGCGGCATCAAGGACGGGATCAAGCTGAAGATCGAGGAAGTGGATCGCCCGCTCGCCGCTCTCGTTAAGGACCTGAAGCGCCTCGGGATGTTCGAGGACACGCTGCTGGTATTCACGGGCGAGTTCGGGCGCACCCCGATGTCGCAGGGCGGCAGCGGCCGCGACCACCACATGAAGGGGTTCAGCGTCCTGCTGGCGGGCGGCGGGATCAAGGGCGGGCTGTCGCACGGGGCGACCGACGAGTTCGGCTACAACGCGGAAGAGAAGGTGTTCCCGATCCACGACCTGCACGCGACGATGTTGCACCTGATGGGCATCGACCACGAGCGGCTGACGGTCAAGTTCCAGGGCCGCGACTACCGCCTCACCGACGTCCACGGCCACGTGGTGAAGGACATCCTGGCGTGAGCGAGGGCGCACCCGGAGCGCCAGTGGCGGGACACCGAAGGTCGCGCCCCGCCCGTCGCTGGCGCTCCGGATCAGTCGCTTGGTTTCAGGTTCCACTTCTCGGAGTAGTCGCCCCAGTAGCAGGTGCAAAAGCGGTACTGACACTTCCCCGTTTCCAGGTCGAACGCTTCAAGGTACAAGCCCCCACCGGTGGCCCCGAACACGAATAGCACGTTATCTTTCGTCGTCATCTCGACCCGGTGGCGTGGGCTGGCAGGTCCCAAGTGCCTCTTCTGATTGTCTGCCCAGACCTCGGCCTTCCAGATGCGAGCGCCCGTCTTGCGATCGAACCCGATGACCGGGAAACGGTAGGACGCATAAGAAAGGTACCCGGCGAGGCACATGGTCTTCCCCGCGCTCACATCCGTCAGGCTGTCGAGGCCGCCGAAGAGGGCCTTGGGGAACTCGGCCGTGACGTCGCCAAAGGTGTATGAGTACGTCTCGGCGCGGAGGGCGAGTTTGACGCCCTCACCGACGTGCCACACCACTTTCCCCAATTCGATCTGCTCACACTTCGGCTCCGCGGCTACGTGTAGGTGGAACCGCTCCTTCTCCACGTAGAGGTCCGAGATGCCCTCCGCCCACCAGTCGGGGGCGGACGTCCCCGTTCGGTCCTTCAGGAAGGTGAGGAATTTCTTGATCTCATCTGCACTATAGGTGTCTTTCGGGTAAAACGCGCGCGGTTTCGTTGTCCGCTTGACGAGCTTCTTGTGCGACTCCCAGGACGCCTGGAGCGCCAGTCCGGTGTCTTTGTCTTTCGTGAGATCCGGAAGGCCAGACTGCCCCACCTTCTCGAACAGCTCTCGGTAGACCCGCGCCTGTTTCTCCTGTGGCCTCTCCTCCGAGGGAGGTGGGACCTCCCTGTCCGCGGCCAAAGCAGCCCAACCGGCCGCCAGCACGCACGTGGCCACCGCAGCGGCGCGAACCCGAGTCGATGGTGTGTTCATCAGCGCTCCCGAGATGGGATGTGCCACCGGCAACCGAATCACCTGACGTTCCACACTACCGCGCCCGCACCCGCGCCGCGACTTACACCGCCCGACGATCCGAACGGCCGTGGCGTTTTTTGCACCGTGGCGTTTTTTGCGCCGCGGTACGATGCATTTTGTGCCTGATTTCTCAGGGGTTCGTGGCCCGGAACGCCGTTACATTGGGGTCCCCTCCGGCATATCATTAAAAACTCGTACCCCCGCACGGTCGGTTGTAAGCGCCCGGCACCGCCGCGGTAGTTCACCGTTGCTTCCCCCGCTTTCCCCCCGCAGGCGCACCTCATGAGCACACGCCACGCCTCGCTGGCGCCCGCAAGCCGCCCGAACCGGTCAAGACGCCGCCGCCGGTCGTCGTGGTGGACCGCCCGGTCTTACAGAAGGTGAACGACTATGAGGACTTCGCCGGGCGCACCGAGCCGGTCAAGGTCGTCGAACTGAAGTCCCGCGTCACCGGTTACCTGAAGCAGATCCACTTCAAGGACGGCCAGGACGTCGAACAGGGCAAGCAACTGTTCGACATCGACGACCGCATCTACAAGGCCGAACTCGGCAAGGCGCGGGCGGCGCTGCACAAGGCACGCGAGCACCTGAAGACGACCACCAGCACCTACTCGCTGGTCAAGCAGGCTTACGAGAGCGGCAGCGAGAGCAAGGACAAGCACGACATCGCGGCCGGCGACATGGCCGAGGCCGCGGCCGAGGTCGAGGCGCAACTCGCGGCCGTCGAACTGGCCGAGACCAACCTCCGGTTCTGCCACATCACCGCCCCGTTCGACGGCCGGCTGAGCAAGCGCCTCGTGGACGAGGAGAACCTCGTCAAAGCGGACGAGACGTCGCTCACCACGATCGTCCGGCTCGACGAGGTGTACGCCACCTTCGACATCGACGAGCGCACGGTGATGCGGGTGCGGCGGCTGATCCAGAAGGGGGAGGTGAAGTCGTCGCGCGAGCTGCCGCTGCGGGTGCAGATCGCCCTGGCCGACGAGGACGACTTCTCGATGTCCGGGGTGATGGTGTTCACCGACAACCAGGTCGACGCGGGCACCGGCACGCTGCGGGTGCGGGCGACCATCACCAACCCGCGGCTCACCACCGCGCCGTGGTACATGCTCTCGCCCGGCATGTTCGTCCGCGTGCGGGTGCCGATCGGCACGCCCCGCGACGCGGTCCTGGTGCCCGAAAAGGCCATCGGGTCCGACCAGGGGCAGCGGTTCGTGTTCGTGGTGAACGCCGAGAACACCGTCGAGCGCCGGAACGTGCGGGTCGGCCAGCAGTACGGCACGTCGCGGGTGATCGAGGGGAACGTGGTGTCGCCGAGCGACCGGGTGATCGTCGACGGCCTCTTGCGGGTGCGCCCGGGGGCGGAGGTGAACCCGAAACCGGCCCCGCCGCCCCCGCCCCGGCCGACGAACCGCACCGCGATCACGCTGCCCCAGGCGCCCGCCCCGCACGCCAAGGGGAAAGACCGCGCCGTACCCGGCGAGTGACGCGGCCGCCCTCCTTGCGGGACCGGTTCCGCAAGGGGAGGGCGGTGGTTCATAATCGGGCGGTACGATATTGCGGCCGTGCCGTTTCTTCCGGCCCTCTCCCGTTGTGGGGGAGGGCCGGAGAACACCGAGAGTTGCTTTCTGAAGTGACGGCCCGCCCTCGTCCCCTGGACTTCTGCCCTCCGGCCCGCGAATGATCCCACGGTTCTTCATCGACCGGCCCATCTTCGCCACCGTGATGTCGGTGGTCGTCACCCTCGCCGGGGCGCTGGCCGTAACGGCGCTGCCGGTGTCGCAGTATCCGAAGGTCACCCCGCCCACCATCCAGATCGACTGCAACTATCCCGGCGCCAGTGCGCAGGTCGTGTCCGAGACGATCGCGGCCCCCATCGAGCAGCAGGTCAACGGCGTCGAGGACATGCTCTACATGTCCTCGCAGAGCACCAGCGAGGGGTCGTACACGCTGACGGTCACGTTCAAGCCCGGCACCGACCTGAACATGGCCCAGGTGCGGGTCCAGAACCGCGTCAACCTCGCGATGCCGCAACTGCCCGAGGTGGTCCGGGCCACCGGCATCACGGTCCGGAAGCGGTCGCCCGAGCTGCTCATGACCATCGGCATCACCACGCCGGCGGACAAGCCCCTCTACCCCGACGACCGCCGCAACCAGCTCCACCTGAGCAACTACGCGGTGCTGCGGCTCCGGGAGGAGATGCAGCGCCTGCCCGGCATCAGCGACGTGACCATCTTCGGCCAGCGCGACTACGCGATGCGGCTGTGGGTGGACCCGGAGAAGCTGTCGGTCCGCGGGCTGACCGCCGGCGACGTGCTCGCGGCCGTGCGGCAGCAGAACCTCCCGTTCCCGGCCGGGCAGGTCGGGCAGCCGCCCAGCGGCCCCGGCCAGCCGTACCAGTTCACGCTCTCCGCGGTCGGTAGGCTGGTGGACGTCGAGGAGTTCGAGCAGATCGTCGTGAAGCGCGGCCCGCAGGGGCAGCTGGTGAAGGTCAAGGACATCGCCCGCGTCGAACTCGGGGCGAAGAACGAGGACGTGGCCAACCGGTTCGACGACAAGCCGACGGTCGGGCTGGCGATCTTCATTCTGCCGGACGCCAACGCCCTGGAGGTCGCCGACGCGGTCAAGGCGTACATCGAGAAGGCGAAGAAGGACTTCCCGCCCGGGATCAACGCCGAGGTCGGGTACGACACCAGCCCGTTCATCCGCGAGTCCATTTTCGAGGTGTTCAAGTCGCTCCGCGACTCGATCGTCCTCGTCGCGCTCGTGGTGCTGATCTTCCTCCAGACGTGGCGCGCGGCGCTGATCCCGCTGGCGGCCGTGCCGGTGGCGATCGTCGGCACGTTCGCCGCGATGGCCGCGGCCGGGTTCACGATCAACAACCTGACGCTGTTCGGGCTGGTGCTCGCGGTCGGGATCGTGGTGGACGACGCGATCGTCGTCGTCGAGGCGGTCCAGCACCAGTTGGAGAAGGGGCTCTCGGCGCGCGAGGCGACGGTCCGGGCGATGGACGACGTGTCGGGGCCGATCATCGCGGTCGGGGTGGTGCTGTCGGCGGTGTTCATCCCCTGCGCGTTCCTGCCCGGTATCGTGGGCGCCTTCTTCAGACAGTTCGCGCTCACGATCGCGGTCAGCACGGCGATCTCGACCGTCAACTCGCTCACCCTCAGCCCCGCGCTCTGCGCGCTCCTCCTGAAGCCGCCGGCGCCGGCCGGTTACAGGCCGGGGCCGGCGGCCCGCGTGGTCGGCTACGCCCTCCTGCCGCTCGCGCTGGTGGGCCGGGGGTTCAACCGGTCGTTCGAGTGGGCCGGGCGCGGGTACGTCAAGCTCGTGAGCCTGGGCCTCCGGGTGCCGCTCCTGGTGCTCGTCGGCTACGGCGCGATCGTGGCCGCGGGCGTGGCCGGGTTCCGCTCGCTGCCCACCGGGTTCATCCCACAGCAGGACAAGGGGTACATGATCCTCAGCGTGCAACTGCCCGACGCGTCCAGCGCCGAGCGCACGCAGGCGGTGATGTCGAAGGTGAGCCGGATCGCGCTCGGCACCGCGGTCGAGGTCCCCGCGGACGAGGACGAGCCGGGCGCCGAGCGGAACGACAAGGGCGAGTGGGTGCGGAAGGCGAAGCCGGTCGCGCACGTCAACGCGGTCGCGGGCAACTCGTTCGTCCTCAGCGCCTACGGGTCCAACTTCGGCTCGATGTTCATCATCCTCGACGGGTTCGAGAACCGGCGGGACGTGCGGCTCCGTGCCGACGCCGTCGCGGCGGAGCTGCGCAAGCGGTTCGGCGCCGGGTGCCCCGAGGCGCAGGTGCAGGTGTTCGGCGCGCCGGCGGTGTCGGGGCTCGGCCGCGCCGGCGGGTTCCGCATCATGATCGAGGACCGCGGCGACGTCGGCCCGGCGATGCTCCAGGGTCAGACCGAGGCGTTCATCGACAAGGC
This sequence comes from Planctomycetota bacterium, assembly GCA_017306025.1. Lineage (GTDB taxonomy): Bacteria > Planctomycetota > Planctomycetia > Gemmatales > Gemmataceae > Gemmata. The sequence goes on along the minus strand of JAFKJJ010000558.1, from coordinate 14,472 downwards.
GAACCAGCAGAAGCAGGTGGTCGGGCTGTTCACCGTGTTCAAGACGAACTCGCCGCGGCTGGTGCTGACCCTCGACGTCAACGCGTGCCTGGAGCGGCAGGTGGACGTGGGCGACGTGTACGCGGCCCTCCAGGGCACGATGGGCGCCCGGTACGCCAACGACTTCAACCGGTTCGGCCGCACGTGGCAGGTGAACGTGCAGGCCGACCACGCGTTCCGCAACCAGTTGGAGGACGTGAAGCGGCTGAAGGTGCGGAACAAGACCGGCCAGATGGTGCCGCTCGGCGCGCTCCTGGACGTGAAGCAGAGCAGCGGCCCCCTGGTGATCACGCGGTACAACATGTACCCGGCCGCGGCGGTCAACGGGAACGTCTCGCCGGGCACCAGCACCGGCGACGCGATCGCCATGCTGGAGAAGCTCGGGGAGCAGCAACTGCCCGACCGTATGGCCTACGAGTGGACCGAGCTGACGTTCCTGGAGAAGCAGGCGCGGAACACCGGGGCGCTGGTGTTCGGGCTGTCGGTCGCGTTCGTGTTCCTGATCCTCGCGGCCCTCTACGAGAGCTGGGCGTTCCCGCTGGCGGTGATCCTGGTGGTGCCGGTGTGCGTGGCGTGCTCGCTGGCGGCCGTGTGGGTGACCGACCCCAGCTCCATGCACCAGTCCCTCGTGCAGTGGAACGCCGACCCGGCGCTGCCGGTGTGGCTGAAGCCCGGCGACTGGGGGTTCACCGCCGCGCGGTGGCTCGACGACAAGGCGATCGCGTGGGCGAACCGGCAGACGCTCGCGGCGGGGATCGGCAAGCAGGACGTGAACATCTTCACGCAGGTGGGGTTCGTGGTGCTGGTGGGGCTGTCGTGCAAGAACGCGATCCTCATCGTCGAGTTCGCGAAGATCGCGCGCGACAAGGGCGCGGAGCTGCACACCGCGGTGCTGGAGGCGTGCCAGTTGCGGTTCCGGCCGATCATGATGACGTCGGTGGCGTTCATGCTGGGCGTGCTGCCCCTGGCGGTGGCCACCGGGGCCGGGGCCGAGATGCGGCAGGCGCTGGGCGTGGCGGTCCTGGGCGGGATGATCGGCGTGACCGCGTTCGGCGTGATCCTGACGCCGGTGTTCTTCGCCGTGGTGGACCGCGTCACGCACGGCCGCCTGGCGTCGCACCCGTGGGCGGTCGCGGCCTCCGGCGGCGGCCTGTACGTGCTGCGGCTGAAGTTCCTGCACCCGCTGGCGGACGCCGCCCGCAAGGCGGCCGCGTCCGGCATCCGCAAGATGACGCGCAACCGGTTCGGGGCGTAACGGCTCGTGTTTCGTGTCGTGTGTTTCGTGTTTCGAGGGGCGATCGGGTCGATCGCCCCTCGAAACACGAAACACACGACACGAAACACCAAACACCACCAAAGCATGTTTACTCGCTTCTTCATCGAACGGCCGATCTTCGCCTCGGTGATGTCCATCATCGTCACCCTGGCGGGGCTGGTCGGCCTGTACTCGCTGCCGGTGGCGCAGTACCCGGACATCACCCCGCCCACCATCGAGGTGTACGCGGTCTACCCCGGCGCCAACGCCCGCGACGTGGCCAACACCGTCGCCGCGCCGATCGAGCAGCAGGTCAACGGCGTGGAGGACATGATGTACATGTCCTCCACCTGCGGGAACGACGGCTCGTACACGCTCACCGTCACGTTCAAGCCGAACGTGGACCTCAACATCGCGCAGGTGCTCGTCCAGAACCGCGTCAACCTCGCCGAGCCGGTGCTCCCGGACATCGTCAAGCGCCGCGGGGTGACCGTGAAGAAGAAGTCGCCCAGCCAGTTGATGATTATCAACCTGAAGCTGAAAGACGGCGCGCCCGAGCCGGCGGACGAGCAGAAGCGCCAGAAGCTGCTCCTGGACCTCAGCAACTACGCCACCATCCAGCTCCGCGACGAGCTGGCCCGGCTCCAGGGGGTCGGCGACATCACGTACCTGGGCCAGCGCGACTACTCGATGCGCGTGTGGCTCGACCCGGAGAAGATGGCGATCAAGAAGATCGCCACCGCCGACGTGCTGCACGCCATCGAGCAGCAGAACGCGCAGGTCGCCGCCGGGCAGGTGGGGCAGCCGCCGGCCCCGCGCGGGCAGGCGTTCCAGTACACGATCAACACCGCCGGCCGGCTCGCCGAGGCGCACCAGTTCGGCGACGTCATCATCAAGGCCGACGCGGACAGCCGGCCGGTCCGGCTCCGCGACGTGTCCCACAGCGAGCTGGGCGCGCTCAGCTACGACCAGACGTGTACCTACGACGGGCGGCCGTCGGTGGCGCTGTCGGTGTACCAGCTGCCCGGCACCAACGCGATCGACACCGCGAAGCGCGTCCGCGACAAGATGGCCGAGCTGAGGCCCCGGTTCCCCGAGAACGTCACCTACGAGATCGCCTACGACACCACCCCGTTCATCGACGAGTCGATCCACGAGGTGTTCGTCACCCTCCGGGACGCGGTCGTCCTGGTCGCCATCGTGATGCTCGTGTTCCTCCAGAGCTGGCGCGCGGCGCTGATTCCGCTGGCGGCCGTGCCGGTGGCGATCGTCGGCACGTTCGCCGCGATGGCCGTGTTCGGCTACTCGGTGAACAACCTGACGCTGTTCGGACTGGTGCTCGCGGTCGGGATCGTGGTGGACGACGCGATCGTCGTCGTCGAGGCGGTCCAGCACCACATCGAGCACGGGCTGTCGCCGCACGACGCGACGGTCGCCGCGATGGACCAGGTGGCCGGGCCGATCGTCGCGATCGGGCTGGTGCTGTCGGCGGTGTTCGTGCCGTGCGTGTTCATCTCCGGCATCGTGGGGGAGTTCTACCGCCAGTTCGCGGTGACGATCGCGGTCAGCACGCTGATCTCGGCGTTCAACTCGCTCACCCTCAGCCCCGCGCTCTGCGCGCTCCTCCTGAAGCCGCAGTCCGGCACGGAGGGGACCGAGCCGCTCCCGCGGCTGGCGTTCCCGCTCCTGGCCGCCGCGGCCGGGTACTTCCTGCTCGCCGAGGAGCTGCGCCCGTGGGCGGCCGCTCGGCCGTGGGCGGCGGGCCTGCCGGGGTGGGCCGTGCCGGTCGGGGCGGCGGTCGCGGGCGGGCTCGCCGGGGCGGCCCTGGCGAAACTGCTCAACCGCACCCTCGGCTACCTGTTCACCGGGTTCAACCGCGCGTTCGACACGGCGACCGCCGGGTACGCGCGGGCGGTCGCGGTCGCGCTCCGCGGGTCGCTCGTCGTGCTGCTCGGCTACGGCGGCCTGCTCTACCTTACGTACCACACGCTGGCCACCACACCGACCGGCTTCATCCCGCAACAGGATAAGGGCTACCTGCTGGTGAACGTGGTGCTGCCGGACGCGGCGTCGCTGGCACGCACCGAGGCCGAAATGCGGAAGCTCGAAGAGGTCGCGCGCCGGACGCCGGGGGTCAAGCACACGGTCAGCGTGTCCGGGCAGTCGGTGCTGATCGGCGCCAACGCGCCGAACTTCGCCACGCTCTACGTCGTGCTCGACGACTTCCCCGACCGCCGCGCCGCGGACCTCACCGGCGACGCGATCGCCGCGCGGCTCCAGCGGGAGCTGTCCGACGAGGTGCCCGGCGCGAAGGTCACCGTGTTCGGCGCGCCGCCGGTGGACGGCCTGGGCACGACGGGCGGCTTCAAACTGGTGATCGAGGACCGTGGGGATACCGGGGCGGAAGAACTGGAGAAGACCGCGCGCGGGGTGATCGACGCGGCCAACGAGGGGACCGGACAGACCGCCGAGGACCCGGCCGCGGGCAAGGTGCGTGACGCGTTCACCGGGTTCCGCGCCGACACGCCGTGGCTGCAACTGAACATCGACCGCGAGGCGGCGCAGCTCATGGGCGTGGCGGTCGGCGACATCGTCAACGCGCTACAAGTGTACTACGGCTCGCTCTACGTGAACGACTTCAACCTGTTCGGGCGCACCTGGCAGGTGAACGTGCAGGCCGAAGAGCGGTTCCGCCGCCGCCCGCCGGACCTGAAGCGGCTGCAGGTGAAAAACATCAACGGCGCGATGGTGCCCCTGGCCGGGTTCCTGGCGATCCGCGACGGCACCGGGCCGGTGATGGTCCAGCGGTACAACCTGTACGCGGCCGCGACGATCACCGCGACCCCGGCGCCGGGCGTCAGTTCCGGTCAGGCGCTCGCGGCGATGGAGCGCACCGCGACCGACCAGCTCCCGCCCACCATGAAGGCCGAGTGGACCGAGCTGGCGCTCCTGCAGCTCCAGACGAAGGACACCGCGCTGCGCGCGTTCGTGCTCTCCGTGGTGCTGGTGTTCCTGGTGCTCGCGGCGCAGTACGAGAGCTGGGCGCTGCCGCTGGCCGTGATCCTGGTGGTGCCGATGTGCCTCCTGAGTGCCGCGGCCGGGGTGCTGTACGCGGCCCAGGACGTGAACATCTTCACGCAGGTGGGATTCGTGGTGCTCGTGGGCCTGGCGTGTAAGAACGCGATCCTCATTATCGAGTTCGCCAAGCAGCGGGCGGACGCCGGCGCGGCGCGGTGGGAGGCCGCGATCGAGGCCTGCCGACTGCGGTTGCGGCCGATCGTCATGACGTCGGTCGCGTTCATCATCGGCGTGGTACCGCTGGTGCTGGCGGAGGGGGCCGGTGCGGAAATGCGGCGCGCCCTGGGAACGGCCGTGTTCGCGGGGATGCTGGGCGTGACCGCGTTCGGGCTGTTCCTGACGCCGGTGTTCTTCGTGGTGATCCAGCGGCTGACGGGCTGGTGGGCGGGCCGGCGCCCCGAGAGCAAAGCACCGAGGGCAGAAATCGGCCACCACGAGCGGCCCGCTGCGAACTGATGGGCGGCACTGCAAGAACGCGAATGCGACCGGGGCAACTCCCCGGCCGCATTCGCGTTGCCGAGAGGCGGTTCACTTGGCGAGGGCCTGCGCTTCTCGCATCCGCTGCCGGATCTTGGGCAGTGCCGCGGTGGCGAACTCCCGGACCGCCGGGCTCTTCGCCTCCGTGCTCGCGCGGGTGAACAGCACGAGCGCGAGGGCGTGGCGCTCCGCCATTGACCGCACGAAGTCGCCGTCGCGGTCCCGGCCCTTGTACTCCTCGAACGCGCCGTACAGCCGCTGGTGCGTGCCATCGAGCCCGGTCGGCAACTCGACACCGATCCCCTTCGCGACCTCCTTCAGTCCCGCGCTCGCGACGATGCGGTCGGCAACGACGGCCGCCGCGAACTTCCGCACGGCGCTGTTCTTGGACTGGGCGCCGACCAGGTAGCTCAGGTGCCCGTCGTACATGCCGCCGAGCGCGACCGCGCGCACGAACGCGGCGTCGTCGAACGGAGCGGCCGAAGACGGGCCGGCGACGCGCGGCCCGAGAGGTGCGGCAAGGGCCGCGAGCAGAACGGTCAACATTGTGCGACTCCTTGCGGCCGTAACCTCGGAAACGCCCACGCGGCCGGCGCCGGTGAGCGACCGCGGCTGCCGGCCCGTCCGGAGATGAAGCAAGAACGGCGCCAAATGTCGAGGTGACCGCGGCTCCGATGATCGGGCGCCAGAACCGGGCGGGGCTCCCCGTCGAGAGGTCAACCCGTTCGGGCGTGGTTGGAGTGCGAACCGCTGACGGCGGGCGTCGATCGGCGCCGCGGTCGCCCGTTGCCGAGGACAGAAAGGGCGGATCTAGCGAAGCCCGGACGGTCACAGAAACACACAAAGAGAAGACCGACCGGCCAGAAGTCAGCAAGTGGAACAGCCGACGTCTGCACTCTGGCTCCTTCGGCCTTCCTTTGTGCTCGTTGTGCCTTTCTGTGACCGGCGCCTTTTGCCCGTCTCACTTTTTGAGGTACTTCTCGAACCAGGCGAGGTCCCATTCCATTTTCGCGGTGCGGAACGTGAGCGTGCCCAACCCGTGCGGCTGACCGGGGTACACGCACAGTTGCGTCGGCACCTTCTGATATTCCTTGAGCGCACGGTAGAGCATTCGGCTGTGCCCCGGCGGGCAGCGGTCGTCGTTCCCGCCGACGTGAACGAGCGTCGGCGTCGTCACGTTGCCGATGCCGTAGGTCGGCGAGGTCTTCTTGTAGATCTCGGGCCGCTCCCACGGCAGGCCCTTCTTGAAGACGATCGGGTAGGCCGGCTCGTCGTTGAAGCCCCACTCCGCGACCGTGTCCAGAATGCCGGCCCCGCTGCTGGCGGCCCGGACCTTCACCGGCGGGTCCTTCAGGGTGATGAGGCAGTTCGTCAGGTAGCCGCCGTTACTCCAACCCATGACCGCGATCCGCTCCGGGTCCGCGATCCCCTCTTTCACGAGGTGCTGGATGCCCGCGAGGATGTCCTTCACGTCGAGGTCGTTCTCGTTGCCGATGAGGTCGGTGACGAACTTGTCGCCGTACCCGGTGGAGCCGCGGTAGTTCGGGCAGAGCACCGCGTAGCCCGCGGCGGCGAAGTAGAGCCGGCCGTTGTGCGGGTCGAAGCGGAGGTCGTTGTAACTGGCGGTGGTCGGCCCGCCGTGGATCGCGACCACGAGCGGCAGCGGCTTGTCGCCCTTCTTCCAGCCGAAGGGGAGTTCGAGCGGCCCGCCGACGCTCGTACCGTCGGGCGCCTTCCAGGTGACGTGCTCGACGGTGGGGAACTTCCAGTCCGCGGTGTGCGGGTTGATGTCGGTCAGTTGGCGGTTCCGACCGTTCGACTCCGCGAACAGGTTCGGGAGCCGGGATGCGTAGCCCGACAGGTACACCCCCACCGCCCCCGCAGGGTCGTGATCGAACGCGTACACGACCCCGGAAGGGTCCAGCAGGTCGCGACTCGCGGCGCTCTCGGGCATCCAGGCGGCGATGCCAACGGCCCCCAACTTCTCACCGAGATACACCAAAATGTTGCCCTGCCATCTGAGCGGGCTGCCGTATCCGCGGACGTGCGTTTTGCTGAGGCGCGGCATCAGGTCCGTGATCCACTTTCCGCCCTTCAGTTCTCCCGTGACGACCTCGGCCGGGTACGCGTCGAACACCGCGCAGAACGCAAAGCGGGTACCGTCCGGGTTCCACGCGAGGCCTTCGAGCCACGCGTAGGGCGAGGCGGCCTTCGCACGGTACACGTCCGTGGGCGGGGTGACGACCGTCCCGCCCTCCCACACGTCCACGCGGCTCTCGCCCTCCGACTTCACCACCGTGTCGTCGAACGCGCTGACCATCGCGACCTTCTTGCCGTCGGCCGTGACCGCGAACTCGCGGACGTACCGCTTCTCCGCGATCAGTTTCTCCGGATTGCCGTCAGCCTTCTGCGCGTACAGTTCGCTCACGGTCCGCTTGCCGTGCCCGTACTCGATCTTGCCGAACTTCTCACGGAGTTCGGAGAAGTTGTCCTTGTCGGTGGCGGTGGCGTCGATCGTGTAGAAGACCGTGTCGGCCTTCGGGGCGTAATCGAACGCGACCACGCCGTCCCTCGCGTCGGTCACCTGCTGCTGCCGTCCGTCGAGCGGCACCTTCCACACCTGCGGCTTGGCCTTCGCCCCGCGCCGGGCGAGCACGTAGACCGACTTGCCGTCGGCACTCCATTTGGGGTGGCTGTCGTTGGAGCGGTCGTCGGTGAGTTGTCTCGGCTTCCCCTTGCCGTCGGTGTCCACGACCCACAGGTCGATACGACGGCCGTCGGCCTTTTTGTCCCAGGTCGCGAGGCAGTACGCGACCTGTTTGCCGTCCGGCGAGACGGCGATCTCGGTGATCGTATTTACCGAGGCGTAATCGGCGGGGGTGATGCCGTGCGTGCGTTCCGGCGGCGCGGCGGCCAGCCGACCGACGACGACAACGAACAGGCACACGACGAGCGCGCGGCGCATGACGATCCTCGTTCGGGGGAAACGAACGACTGAATTGGAACAGACCTCGCCGCGCGAATCAACAAGCCGCCGAAGACGGATCGGCCACGAAAAGGCACAAAAGAGCACAAAAAGAAGACAAGAGGGAATCAGGATCAAAAACCAGAGCGCAGGCGAGCCACTGTCTCGCTCGCTAACTCCGGCTCTTGCTTTCGGTCTTCTTTTTGTGCTCTTTTGTGCCTTTTCGTGGCCGATCCGTCTTCGGCCTTCTCAATCTTCCCCGTCCGGCTCGGCGCTCTCCGGGTGGTACTTGCGGATCAGTTTCCGCACCGTGGCCCGCGCCAGCCCGAGCCACCGCGCCGCGACCAGCCGGTTGCCGTCCACCTGTCGCAGCACCTCGTCCACGACTGCCGGCTCGACCTCCTCGATCAGTTTCTGGTGCAGGTCGGCGGGCTCCGCGCCGTCGAACGCCAGCACCCGCTCGCGGACCCACTCGGTGACCAGCGACCGCAACCGCTCGGCGAGCGAGGTGGGACCGGTCGCGGTACTCGGTTCGGGGAAGTGCTCCGACCGCAGCGGCCCGCCGCGGGCCTCGATCGCGGCGTGCTCCATCGCGTTCCGCAGCTCGCGGACGTTCCCCGGCCACGGCCGCGCCTTCAGGAAGTTGAGCGTCTCCGCGGGCAACGCGACCGACGGATTCGGCACGCCGAACTTGCGCAGGAAGTGCTCCGCCAGGAGTGGGATATCGTCCACGCGGTCGCGGAGCGGCGGCAGGTGGATCGGGTAGACGTTCAGCCGGAAAAAGAGGTCGTGCCGGAACTTCCCCTCGCGCACGGCCGCGGACAGGTCCGCGTGCGTGGCCGACACGATCCGCACGTCCACCGTCTGCGACTCGCTCGCGCCGACCGGTTGCACCTCCTGGCGTTCGAGCACGCGGAGCAACTTGGCCTGCACCGGCAGCGGGATGTCGGCCAGTTCGTCGAGGAAGACCGTGCCGCCGTCGGCCAGTTTGAGCAGGCCGTCGCGCGCGCGGTCGGCCCCGGTGAACGCCCCCCTGATGTGCCCGAACAGCTCGCTCTCGACGAGGTTCGGGTTGAACGCCGCGACGTGCGCCGCAATCAACGGCTTGTCGCGGCGCGGGCTGTTCGCGTGGACCGCGCGGGCGACCAGTTCCTTTCCGGTGCCGCTCTCGCCCGTGATGAGAACGCACGCGTTCGACGGCGCGACCTTCGCGATCCGCTTGAAGACCGTCTGCATGGCCGGGCTGCGGCCGATGATCGCGTCCGGGGCGTTGTCCACATCGCCGAGCGCCGGGCGGACGGCCGAATCGTCGGCGCGGTTGTTGAGCGCGCGTTTCGCGGCGTCGAGCGCCTGGCCCAGCTCGAACGGCTTGGCGAGGTAGTCGAACGCGCCGCCCTCGACGGCCTTCACCGCGGTGTTCAGGTTCCCGTGCGCGGTGATGACGACCACCGCGGCGCCCGGGGCCGTCTTCTTCAGTTCGCCGAGCGCGGTGAGGCCGTCCATGCCGGGGAGCCTGACGTCGAGGAACACCACGTCGGGCGGGCTGCGGCGCGCCTTGACGAGCCCGTCCTCGGCGGTCGCGGACACATCGACGCGACACTTTTCGCGCTCGAAGGCCCGCCGCAAGGCCCACGCGATCGGTTCCTCGTCGTCGATGATGAGTACAGAGTTGGGCATCGGTTCGGCCGCGGGCGGGGTGTTCGGGTGGGGAACTTCTTCAATCTTACACGAAACGCCGGGTGCCTTCCGGGCGCGCCGTTATTAGTAAAACGAGCACCGCAGAGGAACCTATCATGCTCCGCATGCTCGCCGCGCTCATGACCGCACTCGCTGCCACCACCGCGACTGCCGCCGAACCGCCGAAGGTGGAAATCGTCGGCCACCGCGGGGCGTCGTTTGATGCTCCCGAAAACACCGTTGCGGCTATCAAGCTCGCGTGGGAGCAGAAGGCGGACGCGTCGGAGTTCGACGTGTATTTGACGAAGGACGGCAAGCTGGTGGTGATCCACGATTCCACCACCAAGCGCACGACCGGCACGGACCTGAAGGTCGCGGGCACGACGCTGGAGGAGCTGCGGAAGCTCGACGCGGGCAAGTGGAAGGGCGAGAAGTTCTCCGGCGAGAAGCTCCCGACGCTCGAAGAGATGCTCGCGACCGTTCCGACTGGTAAGCGCGTGTTCATCGAGATCAAGTGCGGGCCGGAGGCGGTGCCCGAGATGGACCGCGTGCTCAATGCGAGCAAGCTGAAGCCGGAACAGGCGTGCGTGATCAGCTTCAACGCGGACGTGGTCGCGGCGAGTAAGAAGCTCCGCCCGGACCTCCAGGCGCTGTGGATCGTGAGTCTGAGCACGAAGGGCAAGCCGAAGACCGCGGAAGAGTTGATCGCGAAGGCGAAGGAGATCAAGGCGGACGGCCTGGACCTCTCCGCGACGCCCGCGGTGCTCGACAAGGCGTTCGGCGACAAGGTGAAGGCCGCGGGGCTGAAGTTGTACGTGTGGACGGTCGATGACGTGGAACTGGCGCGGAAGATGATCGCGGCCGGCGTCGAGAGCATCACGACGAACCGTCCGGGCTGGCTCCGCGAGCAGTTGGCGAAGTGACGGCGCGGCGTCACTCGCTGTCCCAGTGATCCACCCAGACGATCTCTTTGAAACGAGCTTCAAGCTGCTTCACGGTCTCGGCCGGATCGGGACCGCGATCGCGTGAGAGTTCTACCTGCAAGCGCCGAACGGAAGCCAAGTTCGGCGCCGCGAGCAGCACCTCGACGGCGCGCGGCGTCAGCAACAGATCGGACAGGTCCAGCGTCAGCAGATTGCACAGGTGCGGAGAACTCAACAGGCCGGTGATCCCGTCCGGCAACCAATCCGGGTCGTCCCAATCCGCCTCGTACCGGTCGAGCCGCAAATGCGCGGCGCAACGAAGCTGCAACTGAGATGAGAGCCATTTCCAGTTGCCGAGCGGGGTGAGCACGAGCGAACAACTCGGTGGAAGCATCCACGGCAACCAGACCTCTCCTTCCCGAAAGCGAAATAACTGTTCGTCTGCCATCACAAGGCCGGGCAAGGGGAAGCCCCGGTGAAAGTGGATCGCGTCGAGCAACGAATTGTCCCACTTACCGAACAACCATTCCTCGCGCGTCGCCGGTATCCACTCCTCATCGAGCCGGTTCCACACGCGGCCGATCTCTTCCCATAACCGGTTCGCCGCGTCGCTCCACGGCCTCTCGTGGGCCGCGGCGCACTGAAGCCGGATGAACTGCGCGTAGTTCTCCTGACCGTGTTCCTGAAGCCAGGCGGCGTACACGAGTCGGGGTGTATCGTCGTTGGGGCTGTTGAAAATCGCGTCGAGGAACGCGTCGGCTTCGGGGTGCATGTCGTCTCCGGTCTTCAGAGTGGTCCGCTCGCTCCGCGAGCGGTGCGACACGCGCGAACAAGCAACGGCGTGATTCCCGAAGCGACACCGGCCATATTGCACCGTTCGTGGAGCGAGCGGACCACTGAGCGCCTACTCCACCTCTTCCCACACGCTGCTCGTCGCGCCGATTTGTTCGAAGTACGTCAGCATCCGCTGGTAGAACGTGTCGTTGGCGAGCGTGGCGCTGTCGCCGATCACCAGGAGCTTGCGGCGCGCCCGCGTGAGGGCCACGTTCGTGCGCCGGGTGTCCGCGAGGAACCCGATCTCGCCCTCCGGGTTCGACCGCACCAGTGAAACGATGATCGCCTCCTTCTCACGTCCCTGGAAGCCGTCCACGCTGTCGATTTCGACGCCGGGCGCGTCCGCGAGGCGCTCGCGAAGGAGCCGCACCTGCGCACGATATGGCGTGATGACGCCGATTTGCGTCGGAAGAACGCCCAGGGCCAAGAGCGCGCGAACCTTCTTCACCGCAAGTGCCGCCTCTTGCACGTTCCGACGGCTGCCGGTGTCCTCTTCGAGTTCCTCGTCGTAGCTCGCTCCCGCCGTGTCGATGAACTGCACCGGCGTTTCGGTGAGCGGATCGGGCGTCACGCCGGGAAGGTCGCACAACCGGTGACCGGCTACGCTCTCGTGCGCTACCAACTGCTCGCCGTAGAACTCCGCGTTCGAGAATCCCATGATCGCGGAATGCATCCGGTGTTGCACGGTCAACAGGCGCGCCACGCCGGGACCGAACCGGCCGACGAGCCGTTCCATGAGGCTGACCGCGAGGCCGCGTTCGGCCGCCTCGGGCGAAATGATTGTCGGCGGGAGCTGGCAGTGGTCGCCCGCGAGGACCAGCTTGTTCGCCCGCAGGAGCGGAACCCAGTTCGCCGGCTCCGTCGATTGGCACGCCTCGTCGATCACGACGACGTCGTAGCGTCGCTGGCCGAGGAGCTGGCTATCGAGCCCGGTGAGCGTGGCGCACACGACCCGCGCCTCGTCGAGCACGCGCTCCACCGCGAGCGCTTCGAGCTTGCGCGCCTCCGCGAGCAGGTCGCGGGCCGCTTTTCGGAGCGCGGCCTTCTCACCCGGCTCGGGCTTCGCCCGGGTCCACTTGTCGGCCCGGCGGAACAGCGCGAACGCGTCGCGGGCCACTTTCCGGGCCTGACGCGCGTCCGGGTGCTTCTCCGCAAGGAGGTCGATCGCGCGCTCGCGCAGTTCCGGCACGACGCGGGCCGGGTGGCCGAGCCGCACCGGCAACTCGCCGGCCGCGAGCAGCTTTTCGAGCAGGTTGTCGACCGCGTGATTGCTCGGCGCACAGGCCAGCACCGTATCGCCGTTCGCCACGGCCGCGCGGATGAACTCCACAACAGTCGTGGTTTTGCCGGTGCCGGGCGGACCGTGGATGATCGCGAAGTCCTTCGCGGAAAGCGCAAACTCGATCGCGGCGCGTTGGGGGGCGTTCAGAGGGGAAGAACCTAACCCCCCAACCCCCTTCCCTAAGAAGGAAGGGGGAGTAAGACCGCCGGAATCCGATCGCGTCTGGAGAATCTCTCTCTCTGACTCCCCCTCTCCCCCGGGGGGAGGGGGTTGGGGGGTGGGGTCTTCGCCCCACCGCGGTTCCCGTTCTCCCAACAGCGCCGCGCGCAGCTCCGCGAGTCGGTCCCCGTCGGCCGCGGCGGCGCGGCGGAGCGCGTCCTGCTGGCGCAACCGCGAAACTTCGTCCGGTGAGAGGTCCAGGCGCCACGTCGCGTCATCGGGGAGTTCGTCGTCCGGTGGGTCGATCGCCACGCCGATCGTGGCGACGTCGCGGTCGTAGACCACGCCGCGGTACGACGGCACCCGGCGGTTCACGTTCGTCTGGGAGATCACCACCGGCGAACCGGGGCCGAGCCGCGACGGGGGAAGCGCTTCGCCGAGCGCCTTGCGGCCGAAGGTGAGCAGCAACCGGCCGCCGAGACCGAATTCCGAGTCGCGCAGAACGAGCGCGGTGAGCGTGCTGCCGTCGCCGAGCGGCGAGCCCTCTTCGGCCTGAGCCCGGCGGCGCGCCTCCTCTTGTTCGGCCTTCGCTTCGAGGTCGAGCAGGTTCGAGAGGTTGCCGAAGTGGTCCGCGTCGGTGAAATCGCCCTTACCCGCGAACCGGGCGCGTACCGGCTTCTCGTTGAATGTCGCGCCGTCGAGGGCCGCGACAATCGACGTGGCCCTCGCATCGGGCACTTCCACCGTCGCCCCGCGGCCGACGAAGGCGATCTTCCCGACTAGCTTGCCGTCGAGCTTGGTTCGGTTGCAGACGAACGCGAGAACCGCCCCCGGCGTGCAGCGCGGCGGGACCGGGTCGATGTGGATGAGAGCCATTCGGCCACCTGCGGATGAGACGTCTTGCCCCATCCTAACAGGTCGGCCGCGCGGTCAGCGCGACATGCTGTAGTTCCCGACCGCGACGTGGCGCCAGTGGTGGCTCTGGTTGGCGCGGTAGCGGGCCGCCGCCTCGTCGTGGGTGCCGCCCCCGCCCGCGCCGCCTTCGGCGCGAACCGGATCGGTCGTGGGCGCGTCGTCGGAGTGCGCGAACCCCCACACGCACAGCCCGCACAGCACCACCGTCGCGACGATCAGTCGGCGCAGCGTCATCCGTGTTCCCCCACCGCGTCCTTGCGTGGCCGGGGGTGATAGCGTCGCGCGCGGCGGAAGTCAACCATCAAGAAGCGCGGGGCGCGAAGTTCGGAACTCGGAACGAGAGCGACCACCGCCCTCGCGCGGGCCGTTCGGTCCTTCACTCCGCGCTCCGCGCTCCGAATTCCGCGTTTTGAAGGGGGTCGCGCTCGTCGCGGCTGGCCCAGGCGGTCACGCCGGAAAAGTCCGCGGCCAGTTTCGCCGCGAGGTCTTCCACTGCGGGGCGCTCGGTCGCGTAGTGGCCGGGGAGGATCAGGGCGACGTTCGCCCCGCGAGCCGTGAGGGCGTCGTGGAACCGCACCTCGCCCGTGAGGAACACGTCGGCCTTGCGCGTGATCGCGTCGGAGAGGAACTCGCCCGCGGCGCCGCACGCGAGCGCCACCGTGCGGACCGGACGCGCCGGGTCGCCCACGACCTGCACCACGCTCGCGCCGAGCGAACGTTTCGCCCGCTTCGCCAGTTCGCCCAGCGCGACCGGTTGCCCGAGTTCGCCAAACCGCCCTTCTCCGCCGCTCGTACCCGGCTTCAGAGGGTAGACGTCGAACGCGGGTTCCTCGTAACTGTGTGCCTTCCGCATCGCCGCGACGGCGCT
>JAFKJJ010000186.1 GCA_017306025.1 Planctomycetota bacterium | reverse complement strand
GGGTTCAAGGTCCAGGACCTCGCACTACCGGGTAACGTGACGCCCGACCGGTTCACCACCCGGCGCACGATGCTCGACGCGGTCAACGGCCACTTCGCAGGAAAAGAGAAGTCGGACAACCTCGATGCGATGGACACCTTCTACCAGCGGGCCTACGGCCTGATTTCGAGCGAGAAGGCCCGCGAGGCGTTCGACATCAACAAGGAAGACGCCAAGCTCCGCGACGGGTACGGCCGCAACGCCGCCGGCCAGCGCATGCTGATGGCGCGCCGACTGATCGAGGGCGGCGTCCGCTTCGTCACGCTGACCTACGGCGGCTGGGACCTGCACGGCGGCATCGTGCAGGGCACGAAGAACCAGCTCCCGCAGTTCGACCAGGCGTTCGCGGCCCTCATCACCGACCTGAAGAACCGCGGGCTGTTCGACAGCACGCTCATCATGATTTCGAGCGAGTTCGGCCGCACCCCGAAGATCAACGCGACCGCCGGCCGCGACCACTGGCCGAAGGTGTTCTCGGTCGTCCTCGCCGGCGGTGGGATCAAGAAGGGCTTCATCTACGGCAAGTCCGACGCCACCGCCAGCGAACCGGACGAGGACGGCTTGACGGTGGAGGACCTCGCGCACACCGTCTACAACTGCCTCGGCATCGACGCGGACAAGAAGCTGATGTCGCCCGGCGACCGCCCCATCGACATCGTCCGCGAGGGGAAGACCCGCAAGGAACTGCTGGCGTGAGCCCCTTTTAGCCGCGGAGCGGCGTCGGACGGTAGCCAGGGGTGGAGCGCAGCGCAACCCCTGGTTCGGAACGCGAAAAGGAATCCTCGCGATTCGTTCCGTCGCCCCTCCGGGGCTCGTGGTCCTCTTCCACCTTTGGACCAGGGGTTGCGCTCGCCTTCGGCTCGCTCCACCCCTGGCTACCATCCGTCGCCGCTCCGCGGCTCAAAATACACTCGCGACTCGTGAGGCACCCGTGATGCGGCGCTCGCTCTCTTACCTGGTTTCTCTCTGCGTGCTCTGCGGCCTCTGCGGTGAGCTCCCGGCCGCTTCGCCCGTGCTCAGCGCGATCCAGCCCCGCGGCGCCCAGCGCGGCACCGAAGCCGTCCTCACGTTCGCCGGCGCGCGCCTGTCCGACGCGCAAGAGATCCTCGCCTACTACCCCGGCATCACCGTCAAGAAACTGGAGGTGGTGAACGACACCTCCCTGAAGGTCGCCGTCGCGATCGCCCCGGACTGCCGGCTCGGCGAGCACGCGTTCCGCGTCCGCACCGCGACCGGCGTCTCGGACGTCCGCACGTTCTGGGTCGGCGCGCTGCCGGTCGTGGAGGAGGTCGAGCCGAACAGCGAGTTCGACAAGCCGCAGCCGATCCCGCTCAACGTCACCGTTCACGGGGTCGTGCAGGCCGAGGACCAGGACTACTTCGTCGTCGAGTGCAAGAAGGGCCAGCGGCTGTCGGTCGAGGTCGAGGCCATGCGGCTCGGCGTCACGTTCTTCGATCCCTACGTCGCGATCCTCGACGCGAAGCGGTTCGAGCTGGTCACCGGCGACGACTCGGCGCTCTCCGGACAGGACGGCGGGTGCTCCGTCGTGATCCCCGCGGACGGCAAATACATCATCCAGATCCGCGAGAGCGCGTTCGGCGGTAACGGCGCGTGCCAGTACCGGTTGCACGTCGGCAACTTCCCGCGCCCCACGGCCGTCGTCCCGGCCGGCGGCAAGGCGGGCGAAGAACTCGAAGTGACGTTCCTCGGCGACCCCTCGGGGCCGATCAAGCAGAAGGTGAAGCTCCCCGCGACGGCCGACGACCTGTACCGGCTGCACTGCCAGACGCCGGAGGGCCTCCACCCGGCCGGGTTCAAGTTCCGCGTCGGCAACCTGCCCAACACGATCGAGAGCGGCGCGAACGTCAACGTCGCGACCGCGACGGCCGGCCCCGCGCCGGGCGCGTTCAACGGCGTCGTGTCGAAACCGGGCGAGGTGGACTACTTCAAGTTCACCGCGAAGAAGGGCGAGACCTACGACGTCCACTGTTACGCGCGCCGGCTCGGCTCGCCGCTCGACCCGGTGCTCTACCTGGGCAACGCGCAGGGCGGCGCGCTCGTCGGCAACGACGACGCCGTCGGCCCGGACAGCTACTTCCGCTTCGGCGTCCCGGCCGACGGCGAGTACACGCTCTGGGTGCAGGACCACTTGAAGAAGGGCGGGCCGGACTACTTCTACCGCATCGAGTTGACGCCGGTTCAGCCGAAGGTCGAAACGACCATTCCGAAGGTGGACGGCAACAACCCCGCGAACCAGGAGCGGCAGACGATCACGGTGCCGAAGGGCGGCCGGTACGCCACGCTCGTCATCGCCAACCGCGCCGACTTCGGCGGCCCGCTCGCCATCGGGATGGAAAAGCTCCCCGCGGGCGTGGGGCTCACCGCGGAGCAGATGGAACCGGGTCTGAACATCGTCCCGGTGGTCTTCGATGCTAAGGCCGACGCTCCGGTCGGGGGCCACCTCAGCGCGATCACCGCAACTCACACCGACCCGAAGGCGCTGGTGCCGTCCCGGACGTCCTTCGACGCGGCGCTGGTGCTCGGTCAGCCGGGGCAGACCGTTTACTCGCGCCACCACCTCGACCGCACCGCGATCGCAGTCGGCGAGGCCGCCCCGTACTCGATCGACGTGATCGAGCCGAAGGTGCCCATCGTGCAGAACGGTTCGTGCAACCTGCGGATCGTCGCGAAGCGCGCGGAGGGCTTCAAGGGGCCGATCACGGTGTTCCCGCTCTGGACGCCGCCGGGCATGGGCATCCAGGGGTCGGCCGTCATCCCCGAAGGGCAGACCGAGTGCGTGCTGCCGATGAACGCGGCCCCCAACGCCGCGCCGCGCAAGTGGAAGACGGTCGTTCACGCGGTCGCGGACGCCGGCAAGGGACCGGTGTGGACCGCGAGCCAACTGTTCGCGCTCGAAGTCGCGGCGCCGATGGTGGCCCTCACGATGGAGCGCCCCGCGGTCGAACAGGGCGGGCAGACGCAACTGTTCTGCAAGGTAGCGGTGGCTGCGCCGTTCGAGGGCAAAGCAAAAGTCACGCTGATCGGCCTCCCGGCGAAGACGACGACGCAGGTGATCGAAATCACGAAGGACTCGAAGGAGTTCGCGTTCCCGATCGCCGCGGACAAGACCAGTCCGGTCGGCCAGCACAAGGGGTTCGCGCAAGTGGTGATCGAAAAGGGCGGCGAGTTCATCACCGGCAACACCGGCGGGACGCAACTCCGCATCGACGCGCCGCTGCCCCCGAAGGTCGCGACCACGACTCCCACACCGACCCCGAACCCGCCGCCCAAGCAGCCGAACCCGATGCCGGCGACGCCGGAGAAGCGCCTGACGCGGCTCGAACAGCTCCGCAAGGAGGCCGAGGAGCGCGAGAAAGCGGCCGGCGGCCAGCCCGCGCCCAAGAAGGAGGAGCCGAAGAAGAAGCCGTGATACGATGTGGCAAACTCAGGGGAGGTTGCCGTGATCGCACACCGTGCTTCGGCCGGCTTGCTCGTTGCTCTTGTCGTGCTCGTGGGGTGCAGGAAGAAGCCCGCCGACGGCCCGGACGACGCGCCCGGCGCCTTCACACCCGGCCAGGCGCCCACCGGGTCGATGTCCCCGGCACAGAAAGTGATCGCGGCGTTCGACCAGATGACGAAGGAGATGGAACAGGGCGGGGGACCGACGTTCGGGACGGTGGCGCGAAGTGCGGACGTCCCGGGCCACGGGGACACCGCCGTGGTAGACGCGAGCGGCGTGCGGCCCGCTTTCGACGGGGCGTTCGGCCAGTTCTTCACCGCGTGGGATTCGCGCGCGGAGCGGGTCCGGCAGTCGCTCGTCCGCAGGCGAATCGAAGAGCTGACGAAGCAGGGCGTGTCGCCGGACCGGGCACGCGAGCAGGCCGAGCAGGCGTTCCGGCCGGTGCCGCCGGTCCGGGTGACGACCCCGAACCCCGACCTGAACGACCCCTTCTTCAGTCGGATCGAGGCCGAGGTCGCGGGCGGAGTGAAGGGGATCTGGTCGCAGAACGGGAACCTGAGCGTGGGCGGGGCGGTGCAGTTCTCGGAACTGCTCCGGCTCCAGAGCAACGGGGACCTGACGGTCCGGCTCCGGGGGCGGGCCGAGCGGCTCGACCTGCACGCGAACGGGAACCTCGTGGCCGACCTCCTGGAAGTGCAGGCCGCGGTGGTCGAGGTGCGGCCG
>JAFKJJ010000185.1 GCA_017306025.1 Planctomycetota bacterium | reverse complement strand
CCGTACCCACAGACCAAGCCCGAAAGCGGCTCGCCCGTTCGGCTTGAAACTCCAAGAAGTGCCATTCGGATCAACACGATTGCGTATCAGTTGGTAATCGTGCAGTTCGGGAGCGACTTGCGGAGCGCCTTCGCGGCGGCCTCCGTCACCTTGGCGCCGACGCGGAGCGTCTTGAGCCCCTTCAGCGCGGCCAGCTCCTTCGCCCCCGCGTCCGTCATCGCCGTGCCGCTCAGGTCGAGCGCGGTCAGCTTCTTCAGCGCGGCCAGCTCCTTCACGCCGGCGTCCGTTACCTGCGTGCCGGCGAGGCCGAGGGTGGCGAGGTTCGGCAGGGTCGCCAGCTCCTTCAACCCGGCGTCGCGGACCGGCAGGCCGTCCAGTCGGAGGGACTTGAGCGACTTGAGCGCGGCCAGCTCCTTCACCCCCGCCTCCGTCGCGTAGGTGCTCTTCAGGTCGAGGCTTTCGAGGTTCGGCAGCTTCGCCAGTTCCTTCAGCCCGGCGTCGCCGGTGGCCGTGTTCGGCAGCTTCAGGTTGACGAGACTCTTGATCGCGGCCAGCCCCTTCACGCCCTCGTCGGTGATGCCGACGACGTTGCCCAGGTCGAGGTTGACCAGGCTCGGCAGGGTCGCCAGCTCCTTCAAGGTGACGTCGGTGATCGGCACGGCGTAGAGGTTGAGCGTGGTCAGCTTCTTCAGCGCCGCCAGCTCCTTCACGCCCTCGTCCCGCAGGTTCAGGTGGGCGAGGTCGAAGACGGTGATGTTCTTGAGGGCCGCCATCTCCTTGAGTTCCTCGTTGCGCGTGCCGGCCGCCACGCTCTCGCGGACGGCGAACGGGCCGTCGGGGATCGGCAGCCCCTGGAACATGCCGGGCTTCCACTTGCCGACGACGAACACCGGAATCCAGCCCGGCTGCGGCTTCTTGTCGGCGGCGTAGAGCTTCAGGTTCCAGTCCGGGGTCAGCTCGCCCCACATCAGCCCCGCGCCGGCCTTCTCCCACGCCGCGACGGTCGCCTTCGGCAGCGGCTTGGGGGCGGCGTCCTTCTTCGGCGGTTGGGACGGGGCGAGCGCGGCGACCAGCGCGAGCAGGCCGAGGGCGGAGGCGAACCGGAGGCGTGTAGGCATGACGAGCGACCCGGGCGGTGAGATCGGGAGGTGTCGATGGTATTCGGCCCGGCCGCGGCGATCAAGCGCGGCGAGAACGCCATTAACGAGTATCTTTTACGCCGCGGTCGTATTCATGACGGCCGGCTGTCTCGGCGGCACACTCGTGGGGCTCGTCGTCGGGGTGCTCACGCGCGCCACGTGGGGCCGGTTGCGCGGAGGGGAAGAGGCCCTGTAGCGGCTCACGCGATCCGACCGAACCCGGCACCGCCCGACGGGGTGTACCCCGATCCCGTAACGGGTTACCGGGCTTTGGACCCCGAAGGGGTCGGATACGTTAGCCGACCGGCCGACCGGCCGACCGACGGCAGACCGCAAGGGGAGAGGGCCTCCGAGCCGGTCACTTCGGGTCGTATCGCGCGCGCAGCCGCTCGAACACGGGCGGGCCGCTCAGCAACTCGTCCAGCACCGCGCCGAGCGGGCGCACCGGGACCGGTTGGGGCACGTCCCGCCGACCGTAGTTCCGGACGATGCCGTTCGTGCCCAGGAACCGCGTCGGGTAGGCGTCCGCCCGGTTCAGGCACCACTCCCAGACCGGTTTCGCCTCCCGGAACAGGTAGGCCTTCAGGTCCCGCTTCGGCGGGACCCCGGCGGGCGCCTCGAACGGGAGCCAGACCGCGAGTTCCACCGGCTTCTCGTACGCCTCGCAGTACCAGCGGGCGGCGGACACGACGGACAGCACGTTCCCCAGCCGCGCCAGTTGCGCGTCGAACGCGAGGCGGACGGTCCCCTGTCGGTCGTTCAGCGCCGGCCCCTCGGGGACCGGCGGGTGCTTCTCCAGCCGCTCGATCTCGGACCGCGCGGCCGCACACAGAACGTGCGTCGCCACCGCGCACCGGACCGGGTCGGCGGCGAGCCGGAACCAGGCGTCGTGCGTGTCCGACCAGATCCGCGCCGAGTGGGCGTCGTCGCCGAGCGCCCCGATCCAGGTGCGCAGCGCGAGCGGGTGCAGGGGCCGGTGCCGGTCGTCGCACAGCACGTCCAGCCACGCCGCCGGCGCCCGCTCGGCGTACCGCAGGGCGCCGATCGCGGCCCGGCGCAGGTCCGGGTTCGGCGCCCGCAGCGCGCTCGCGCACGCCGCGCCCAGCTCGGCGCGGCGGAAGGCCACCTGTTTGTCACCGTAAGCGTCCAGCCCGCACAGCGCGGCGGCGCGAACCTCGTCGGGCTGGGCGGGGTCGGCGGCCACGTCCCGCAGGAGCGCCCCGTTCCAGTGGGCGAGGCCCTCCGCGACGATCACCCGCTCGTCGGGAGGGCCGCCGCGCACGACGGCGGCGAGCTCGCTCCCGAACGTGTCGGCCCGGGCCAGCTCGCTCGCCATCCGGATCGCCTTCTTGCGGACCGCCGCGTCGCCGTCGGCGAGCAACCGGCCCGCCGCCTCGCGGACGCGCGCGCGCCAGGCGCCGTCGCGGTCGTCGGCGCCGACGTCCGGCGCCGCGCCGAGCTTCTTCGCGCGCGGCTGGTTGGCGAACAGCACGTCCAGGGCCGCGAGCCGGACCTTCGGGTCCTCGTCCTCGGCGAGCAGCACGGCGATGTCGAGCCGCTCGTCCTGCGTCGACCCCATGCGGTCGACGAACCGGCGCTGGTGCCGCGGCAGTTCCGGGTCGTCCGCCGCGGCGGCGCGCCGGACCCGCCGCAGCTCCCACTCGTCGCCCAGTTCCTGACGGAACAGGAGCGCGAGCCCGCCCGCGGAGCACGCGAGGAGCAACACCCCGAGCACGACCCCCCGGCGCCGCGGGCGCGGGGGGTCGTCGTCGATCTCGGTCATGGCGCGAAGCGGGGAGCCCCCGCCCTCGGGGCGAAGTGTCAGGTCGGCATCTTGAGCGGCTTGCGGTACTCGTAGGTGAGCGCCTTGTTCGCCGCCTCGTTGTTGGTGAACCGCTCGGCCTTCGCGTCCCATTCGAGGTACGCCTTCGAGCGGTGCGCGATGTTGGCGATCAGCGCCGCGGTCGTGCAGCGGTGGCCGTACTCGACGTCGCAGGTCGGCGCTTTGCGGGACCGGACGCAGTCGAGGAAGTTGCGGGCGTGGTCCGCGTCGAGGATCTTCCCGCTCACCACCTTCGCCTCGATCTGGGCCTTCGCGCCGGTGCGCCAGCCCTTCTCGATCGAGCGGTCCAAGGGGGTGCGGGCCGCGAACTCGTTGGGCGTGACCACCTCCGGCACGATCTCGTAGCCGCTGGTGCGGAAGTACATCGTGCCCTTCGTGCCGCGGAACTCGATCTCGCACGGCTTGCCCGCGGGCGCCGCGCCGGTGGCGTTGAACTGCGAGAACGTGACGAGCGTGTCGTCGGGGTAGTGCCACAACACCTCCATCGTGTCGGGCACCTCGCGGTTGTCGTAGTTGGCGAACTTGCCGCCCAGCGCGACCACCGCCTTCGGCGCGTCCGTCCCGAGGGACGCCTGGATCTGCGCGAGGTAGTGGACGCCGAAGTTGGTGAGCTGCCCGCCCGAGTAGTCGTAGAACCAGCGGAACCGGTAGAAGCTGCGGTTCTTGTTGTACGGCCGCATCGGCGCGGGGCCGACCCACGCGTCCCAGTCGAACCCCTCCGGCGGCTTCTCGCCGTCCGGCGGGGTGCCGATCCCCTTGGGCCACTCGTTCTGGACGTGGAACGCCCGCACCACGGTGACCTTCCCGATCGCGCCGGAGCGGATCGCCGCGGCCGCCTCCTGGCAGTACGCGCTGGACGTGCGCTGGATGCCGCACTGCACGACGCGCTTGTGCGCGCGGGCGGCGTTCACCATCGCGCGCCCCTCCGCCACGCACAGCGACAGCGGCTTCTCGACGTACACGTCCTTGCCCGCCGCGCACGCCTCCACGCACATGAGCGCGTGCCAGTGGTCGGGCGTGACGATCACGGCCGCGTCGAGGTCCTTGTTCGCCAGGAGTTCGCGGTAGTCCTTGTACAGCTTCGGGGCGCCGCCGATCTTCTTGGCCGCGAACTCGACGTAGGGCCGGTAGATGTCGCAGACGGCCGCGACCTCGCAGTCCTTGTGTTCGAGGAACGCGGACAGCACCTGGTCGCCGCGGTTGCCCACCCCGATGAACCCGACGCGGATACGGTCGTTGGCG
>JAFKJJ010000557.1 GCA_017306025.1 Planctomycetota bacterium | reverse complement strand
GGCTCCGGGCCGCCCGTGCCGAACACCCCGACCGGCCGCTGCTCGTCGTGATGGGCAGCAGCCGGACGTGTCAGGCGTTCCGTGCGGAGGCCCTGCCCCCGCTCGAAACTCCGGACGGACGGACCGTCTTACCGTTCAACCTCTCCCGTCACGCGTGCGGGCCGATCTACTGCCGCCTCGCGTACGGCCGGCTCCCCCGCCAGGGGCTGACGCCCGATTACGCGGTGGTGGAACTGATGCCGGTACTCTTCGTCCGGAAGTTCGAGCAGGTGTTCAACACGGCGGCCACCGCCGACGAACTACCGGCTCTCGCCGCGTACACCTCGCCCGATCGCGCCGCCAAGTTTTACGTGCGCAACCGGTACGTCCCGTGGCGCGCCAACCGATCCGGCATCCTGCGCTGGTTCGCCCCGACGTGGGCGATCCCGTTCGCCGCCGAGGACCCGGACTGGCTCGAACCCCTCGGCGGCGACGCGCGCGTGCCGACGTGGGTGTCCGACGAGAACCGCGCCGTACTCACCGCCCGCACGGTCGCCCGCACCAAGACCCTGACGGTCGACTACGGCATCGACCCCGGCCAGGACCGCGCGATGCGCGACCTGCTCCGCGCGTGCCGCGAGGCGGGCACGCGCGTCGTGGTCATCCGCACGCCCGAATCGACCGCCTACCGAACCGCATACGGACCGGGCACCGAGGCCATTGTGGACGAGTACGCGGCCCGTCTCGGCCGCGAGTGCGGCGTGCCCGTGGTCGACGCCCGCCGGTGGCTGTCGGACGATCAGTTCTTCGACGGCGATCACCCGTTATTAAGCGGGCAGGTGACGTTCACCGCGCGCCTGCACCGAGAGGTGCTCGTCCCGCTCGTCGCGGGACACTGAGCCGCCGATCGTGTTGCGCCCCACACGAAGAATTGTACCGCGATCGACCAACCCGACCCAGACGAGATGAGAGCGGCGACTCACGGAACGGGGCGCGGCGCGGGAACCGATAACGCGGCGGGTTTCGCCGGGACGACCGGGACCGCCAGCGGTTGCGGCGCCGCCGCGTCCACGCCGCACAGCGCCGGCTGGCCGAGCGCCGCGTACAGCCGAAACTGCGAGCGGTTGAACTCCACCACTTGCTGAAGGTACAGCACGCGGGCCTGGTTGAGCGCCTGCACGGCGGTGAGCGGTTCGAGCGCGTCGAACTGGAGCTGCCCCTTCGGCCCGAGCATCGCGAACGACACGTCGCGGAACTTCCGGTACATCTCCAGCGCCTGCCGCACCGCCCCCTGCGCCGGTTCGAGTGCGACGTACCGCGCGGCCGACGTCTGCGCCGCCTCCACCACCTGCGACGCCACGAGCGCTTCCGTTTCCTGAAGGCGGTAGACCGCGGCATCGTAGCCGGCCTGCCGCCCGCGAACCGCGGCCGCGTTGCCGAGCCCGAACCCCTCCAGGTTCCAGACCAGCGCCGCCCCCGCGTTGTACTGGCTCTGCAAGGGACTGAAGTCGCTCCCGCGCCCGCCGCTCAGTCCCCCGCCGATGAACTCCCCCTGCGCCCGCGGCAAGAGCGGGGCCATCTTCGCTTGACGGACGAGCGCGTTGGCGGCCGCCACGCCCGCGCGGGCCGCGGCCACCTCCGGCCGGGCGCGCAGGCCCGTTTGTACCAGTTGCTCCAGGGTCGATTCGCCCGGAACGAGGACGAGCGGCACGATCGCGGTCTCGTACGGGAGCAGTTCGACCGTCGGGTCGAGCACCAGCAGCCGCGCCAGCCGCGCCGAAGCGGCCGCGGCGCGCCCGCGCAGGACGGTGGTCTCCTCGCGGCGCACCTGGACCTCGGTCGCGGCGCGGTTGACGTCGGCGGCCGTCTTGTTGATCCCGCTCTTGGCCCCGGCCTCCGCGGCCTTCAGAATCTGTTCGGTGCGGTCCAGAACGTCCGCGTTGATGACCAGGAGCGCGTGGACCTCCGCCAGATCGAGGTACGCGAGCGCGACGTCGAGCTGGATGCCGTTGGCCGTCGCTCGGGCCAGGGCGTTCGCACCCCGCACGCCCTGGCGCGCGACGAGCGGCAGGTACAGCGCGTCGGACAGGTCCACGCGCAGCGTCGGGCCGATGCCGAGCGTGTAGTTGCCGCGCGAGACGGTGAAGACGTCGCCGCGGCGGTTCTGGTCGATGCCCTGGTGGTAGAAGAACGTCGGCCCCATCGAGAGCGTCGGGACCCAGGCCACGCGAGAGCGGTCGAACTGGGCGACGGCCTCGCGGACCCGGGCGCGGGCGACCCCGACGGTCGGGTTGTTCGCGTCGGCGAGGCGCAGCGCGGTCGTCAGGTCGATAGGGTAGGCCGTCTGTCGGGCGCCCGGGAGCGGGGCGCCGGGCGCGGCGAACGGCGGGTCCGGGGGCTGCGCGCGGAGCGTCAGGGCGGCGGCGAGTGTCAGGGCGGCGCACGCCCCGGCGCGGGTTCCGAAATGGACACGGCGAATCGCCATCGCGCCTCCGTGCGCGGTTGTTTGTCGCGGGGCCGGCCCGACGGACGGCCCGCGTCATGAGGCTATTTCTCGAACACCGGGGTGACCCGCTTCCCGTCGCCGATCTCCAACTGGCGGGTCGCGACGACCACCTCGGCGCCGGTCAACTCGCGCGTCACCTGCCGTCCGCCGCCCGCCGGTTCGATCAGCGCCACCTTCGCCAGCGTGCCGTCGTTCATCTGCACCGCGACCGGGACCGAGCGCGTCACGCCGTTCTCGACGAGGAGGATGTAGGACTGCCCGGCCCGCGCGAAGATCGCCCCCGACGAGAGCAGGTAGCTGTCCCCGAACTTCTCAAGATCGAGCCGCACGGTCGCGGTGGTTCCCGGAACGATGCGCCGGTACCGGCCCTCGGCCCCCCAGTCGGGGATGCGGGCCTCGCCGTCGCCCCAGCCCTTGTGCGTCGCCTTGCTCCGCATCAGTTCGGCGCCCGTCGCCGCGAGGCCGGCGAACCGGTCGAACGGGAGCAGCGGGCCGACCACCGCCGGGGCGGCGACCCGCGCCAGCATCGCCCGGTAGCCGGCCAGCGACCCGTTGTACACGTCCACCTCGACGCGCATCGTCTGGTCGGCCGGGTCGATCGCCTGGCTGTAACGGGTGATCGGCCCGGACACGGTCACGCCGGGCAGCTGCGCGAACTCGACCACCGCCTCCGTCTCCCACGAGACGAACGGGGCCGCGTTGTCCGGCAGTTTCGCCACGACGGTGACGAGGTCGATCCGTGCCACGGTCACCAGCGGCTCGCTCGGCCCGCCGGGGCCGCCGGCGACGAACCGGCCCGGGTCCGCGGAGCGCGCCACGATCACACCGTCAAACGGGGCGTACAGCCGGCAGTAGCCGAGCTGCGTCGCGGCCGCGTCGCGGTCCTTCCGCGCCACCTCGACCAGCGCCCGCTTCAGTTCCTCATCGGCCAGCGCCTTTTCCAAACTTGCGGCCTTTCCGGCCTGTTCCACCTTTGCCTTCTCCACCTCGGCCTCGGCGACCGCGACCGCCCGGTCGGCCGCCTGGTAGTCGAGCGCGGCCGCGTCGAGCTTGTTCTTCAGCACCGAGCCGGAGTTGAACAGTTCCGTGACCGCGTCCAGGTCGATCTTGCGGGCGGCGCGCAGGTCCTTCGCCCTGTCCACCTCGATCGACTTGAACTTGACCGCGACGGCGGCGGCCGCGACCGCGTTCCGGGCGACGGGGATCTCGGCGACCGTGGCCGCGGCCCCGCCGCCCCCGAGCAGCAGGAGCAACCCGACCACGAGCCGGCGCCGCGTGCGGCCCGATGTCCGCGGCCGCGGTGCGTGCGGCTCGGCTTCCCCTGGCGCGGTCGGGCCGGGGAGGGCGGGAGAGGTCCGGTCTTCTTCGGCGTGGTCAGCCATGGGCGTGTGCCTCCGGCGTGTGGTCGGGGAGATGGGGCCGGTGGTGCCTGTCGCGGATCAACAGCGTGTACAGGATCGGGACGACGAACAGCGTGAGCACGGTGGACGAGACCAGCCCGCCGACGACGGCGCGGGCCAGCGGGGTGAGCGCCTCGCTCCCGCGGCCCAGCCCGATCGCCATCGGCAACAGGTCGAGGAACGTCGCCAGGAACGTCATCATAATCGGTCGGAACCGGATCGTGGCCGATTCGGTAATCGCCTCGTGGACCGGGCGGCCCTGCTTGCGGAGCTGGTTCGCGAAGTCCATGAGCAGCACGCCCTGCGACACGATGATGCCCACCAGGAAGATGACGCCCATCTCGGACTGCACGTTCAGCGTGCTCCCGGTGGCCCACAGCGTCACGAGCACGCCGATCAGGCCGAGCGGAACGGTCGCCATGATGATGAGCGGCATCACGAACGACCGCATGAGCGGCACCATCAGCAGGTACACCAGCACCGACGCCAGCGCCAGCCCGGTCGCGAGGCTGTCGAAGGACTCGCGCATCCGGGCGTACTCGCCGCGCAGCTCGGCCTTCATCCCCCTGGGCATCTCCAGGCCCTTCAGCTTTCGCGCGATGTCGGCGGCGACGCTCCCGATGTCGCGGTTCTCCGTGTTCACCTGCACGTCCACGATCCGCTTCAGTCCGTCGTGGTTGAACTCGACCGCCTCGGACGTGGCGCGGACGGTGACCAGCGAGCCCAGGTGAACGGGCTGCTTCTGGTTGGTGCCGGTCGCGGTGACGTTCTGAAGGTCCTCGACCTTGAAGTACGGGTTGTCGGGGTACTGCACCGCGACGAAGTACTGGTTGCCGCTCCTGGGGTCGATCCAGAAGTTGCGGCTGAGCGAGAGGGACGAGTTCATTGCGGTGACGACCTGCGACACCACGTCTCGGGCGGTCAGCCCGATCGCCTGCGCCTTCTCGCGGTTCACCTCCAGCACCAGGTACGGCGAGTCGTTGCGCTGGAGCACGCGCACGTCGGCGGCGCCGGGCACGTCGGCGACCAGCTCGCGGATCTGCCGGGCCGTTTCGAACTTCTGCTCCGCGGTGCCGCCGGTGATCTGGACGTCGATCGGCGACGACGCGCCGAAGTTGAGCGCCGCGGACACCATGCCGCCGGTGTCGAAGCTGAATTCGAGGTCCGCGAACCGCGGGTCGCCGGCCAGCCGCTTCCGCAACAGCACCGCGTACTCCTGCGCCGACTTCGACCGCTCCGGGGTGAGCTGCAAGCGGATGACCGTGTCCTGTTGACCGGCGTTCGCGGAGTACGCGGCCGACCAGTCGGTGTTCAGTCCGACCTCGGACACGACCATCTGGAGTTCGTGCGGCGGGATCACTTCCGCGATGGCCGCCTCCACGTCGATGACGCGCTTTTCGTTCGCGTCGAGCCGCAGGTTCGACGGCGCGCGGATCTGAATCGTGATCTGCCCCGCGTCCACGGCCGGGAAAAATTCCTGTCCGATGAACCGGGCCAGTCCGAGCGACGTGAGGAACAGCACGGCGATGCCGGCGAGCACCGCGAGCCGGTGCCGCAGCGCCACCGCGAGCAGAGCGGCGTACCGGCGCCCGACGAAGTCGATCCCCGCGCTGATGCGGCGGTACGCGCGGGCGAAGGCACCCCCGGAGCGAAGGGCGTCGGCCCCCTGCGCGTGCCCGTGGCCGCCATGTCCGTGACCCTTCAGGAGCTTCGCGCACAGCGCCGGGACGAACGTCCACGAGAGGACGAACGATGCCAACATCGCGAACGCCACAGCGACCGTCAGCGGTTGGAACAGGAACCCGCTGACGCCGGGCGTCAGGGCCACCGGGCACAGTACGATGATGAGCGCGAGCGTCGCCACAATGACCGGCAGCGTCAGTTCGCTGGTCGCGTCGGACGCGGCGACCGCGGGCGCCTTCCCCATACCCAGGTGGCGGTGCGTGTTCTCCAGCACCACGATCGCGTTATCGACCAGCGGGCCGATCGCCAGGAACAACCCGCCGAGCGTCATCACGTTGATCGTCTGTCCGGTCGTCTTCAGCCCGACGATCGCGCCCAGGATCGCCAGCGGCAGCGACATCGACGCGATGAGCGTCATCTTCCAGTCGCCCAGGAAGACGAGGATCATGAGCGAGACGAGGATCGCGCCGACGATCCCCTCGTGGACCAGGCTCTCGATGGCCTTGCGGACGTACTCGGACTGGTCGATCACGAACTGGAGCTTGCTCCCCTCGGGCAGCTCGGACTCCATGCGCGGGACCGCGTCGCGGACGCCGTTGGCGACGTCGAGGCTGCTGGCCCCCGCCTGCCGGTAGATCGGGACGAATACCTGCTGTTTGCCGTTGATGCGGACCCGCGACTTCTGGATCACCGCGTCGTCCACGGCGAACCCGACGTCGCGCAGGAGCACGCGGCGCCCCGGCTCGAACGTGACCGGCAGGTCGTTCAGCTCGTCCACCGTGCGGACCATCGTGTTGGTGTCGAGCGCCACCTGGCTGTCGCCGAAGTACGCGGTGCCGGGCGAGACCATGACGTTCCCGCGCTCCAGCGCCGCCACCACGTCCACGGCCGAGAGCCGCCGCGCCTCCAGGTCCTTGGGGCGCAGGTACACCATGATCTGCCGGTCCTTCCCGCCGACGACGACCGGCGCCACGCACCCCTTGACGGCGCCGAGGCGGTTGCGCACGTCGATCCGGGCGAGGTCCTTCACCTCCTGCTCGGTCATGTTCGGGTTGCTGACGGTCAGGACGCCGAGCGGGAGCGTGCCGGTGGGGTCGAAGGGCAGCACCACCGGCGGCAGCGTGTTGGGCGGGAGCGTGGGGAGCGTGCCCAGCGCGAGGGAATTGGTGGAGGCCAGGGCGCCGTTGGGGTCGCTGCCCTCGCGGAAGTAGACGCGGACCACGCTCACGCCGGTGACGGACCGCGACTCGACGTTCGACGCCCCGGGGGCCTGGTTCACCCACCGCTCGACGCGGTCGGTGATGGTCCGCTCGACGGACCGCGCCGGCATCCCGTTGTAGAAGGTGAGCACCTGGACCGCGGGCACCTTGAACGCCGGCAGAATGTCCACCGGGATCGAAACGATCGCCACCGCCCCCAGTACCATGATGAAGAGGGCGAACACGACGACGCCGTAGAAATTACTCAGCGCGAGTTTGACCAGTCCCATGCCGGGTCCTTCACGTCACCAGCACCGCGGAAGCTCTGCTCCTCTCGGGCAGCGAACTAAGCGTACCTCCGGAACGGGTCCCCATCTTCACTATTTCCGCGCGGGGGTTTTCCGCGCGGGGGAATTTTTCCGTTTCTTCCGGCGACCGGGCTAAATTCGGTGGGCCACACGAGCCGATTAATACGCATACACGGTATCACCTGCTCGCTCGCGCCCGGTTGTAGGGCCGCCGTGCGGACCGAACGTCTTGTCTGTCGAGGTGTCGATGGCGACCCGTCCCGAACTGTTACCGGCGCTCACCTCGCTCCGCTTCCCGGCGACGGTCTCGGCGGTGCTGTTCCACGTGTGGGGGCTGTTCCTCGGCCCCGGGGGAGAGCGCCCGCCGATCACGATCTGGCACTTGTGGGCCGGGCTGTCGTTCTTCTTCGTGATGTCGGGGTTCATCCTCACCTACGTCTACCTGAACGAGTTCCGCGAACCGACGCGCCGCGGCGTATGGAATTACCTCGTCGCCCGGCTCGCGCGCATTTATCCGGTCCACGTGCTCGCGTTCCTCATCATTCTTCCCCTCGATTACCCCAAACTGGTCCGGGGCGATTTCGGCAACCCGATCATCTGCGTGGCGACCTACCTCGGATTGGGCCACGCGTGGCTACCGCTGACCGCGAACAAGGCGTACGCGTTCAACTCGCCGTCGTGGAGTCTGTCGGCGGACGTGTTCTTTTACCTGATGCTGCCGCTCCTGATCCCCGCGCTGACCCGCGGTCCGGTTTGGCGCCGGGTCGGCTTCGCGCTCCTGGCGCTGGCGCCGTGGGGGCTGGCGACGACCGACCTGCTGTTCGGCACGAAGCTGCTCGGTTCGATCACCCCGTTTCGCTACCCGCCGGTCCGGCTGGCGGACTTCGTGACGGGGGTGCTCCTGGCGATGTGGTGGCACCACCGCCGCGCCGCGGGGACGGTCCCGGCGCCGGTGCGGTCCGTGGGCCGGGCAACGGCGGTCGAGGTCGGCGCGGTGCTCCTGACGGTCGCGTGGATGTGGGGGCTCGTCCTCGCCATGAAGACCCCGAAGTGGCTGATGGCGAGCGGCTGGTGCGGGGTGTACCTGCCGCCGTACGTGCTCCTGCTCTGGGTGCTGGCGCGGGGGGAGGGGCTGGTGTCGCGCGTGCTGTCGTCGCGGCCGCTGGCATACCTGGGCGACATCAGCTTCACGCTCTACATGCTGCACCAGCCGGTCATCAGTTACTTCTACTTCAAGGGGCACCTGTTCGGCGGCCGAGAGTGGCCGTGGTGGTGCCAGTGGGCCGCGGTGTTCGCGGTGTCGCTCCTCGCGGCCGCGGCATGTTTCCACCTGGTCGAAGTCCCGGCCCGTGACTGGCTGCGGAAGAGGCTGACGATTCGGGCGCCGAAGGCCGCTCCGGCAGAAGCGCCGCAAGTCGAACCGCCCGCCCGGCGTGCGGCGTAGGGCTGTGGCCTTCGTGGGGCAGGCCGCCTGGCCTGCCAACGGTTCGTGCCCCGCCGGCTTCTCGTAATTTCGGCTGCGCGTGGTGTGGGATGGCGGGACAGGCGGCCTGGCCCGCGAAGAAGAAACTGCTCTTCACTCCGCGCGCCGCAAACCCCATACTCCCACGGCGCCAGGACGGCTACCGGTCGCGCCGCGACCGCCCCACGTGCCGAGGTTCTCTGATGTCGCAGTCGCCTCGACGCGACCTGCTCCCTGCGGTCACCCCGCTCCGCTTCCCCGCCGCGTTCGTGGTGTTCGTCGTCCACTGTTGGATGCTGCTCAAGGGGGCCGACCCGCTCACCTTCACCCTCCCGCACGACCACCTCGCGGCCGGGGTGCAGTTCTTCTTCCTGCTGTCGGGCTTCATCCTGACCTACAATTACCTCCACGAGTTCCGTAACCCCACGCGGCGCGCGGCGTGGAACTTCTACGTCGCCCGCTGGGCGCGCGTGTACCCGGTCCACGTGCTGACCGCGCTCGCGGCGCTCCCCGTCACGCTCCGGGCGGTGAAGAGCGGGCACATCTCCGACCCGTTCACGGTCTCCGCCGTCCACCTGTTTCTGTTGCAGGCGTTCGTGCCGGTGACCTCGCCCGCGGTGAACGCGTTCAACGGCGCGTCGTGGAGCTTGTCGGTCGAGTGCTGCTTCTACCTGTCGCTGCCGTTGCTCATTCCCGCCCTCGTGCGCGGGGGTCTGGTCCGGCGCGCGGTCGTGCTGCTCGTATTGCTCGCTCCGTGGATGGCGGCGGTCGCGTCGGTGTGCGGCGCGTTCGAGTTGCCGGCGTGGATGCACCCGTACCGGTTCCCGCCCGTCCGGATGGTGGACTTCATCGCCGGCGTGCTGCTCGGCGTTTACTGGCACCACCGCAACGCGACGCCGGCCGCGCCGGTGTCGGTGCGCCGGGCGACCGTGACCGAAGTGGCCGCGATCGCGGGCCTCACGGTGTGGGCGTGGGCGTGCTTCCGCGTCGCGGACGGAAAGGGGTGGCTGCCCGCGGTGAGTTGGATCGGGATTTACTTGCCGCCGTTCGCGGTGTGCCTGTGGACGTTCGCCCGCGGGCGCGGGCTGGTGTCGCGGCTGATCGCGTCCAAGACGCTGGAATACCTCGGCGAGATCAGCTTCGCGTTCTACATGTTCCACATCCCGGTCATCGGCGCGCTGCTCGCCTACGGCTGGCGGTTCGGGCTCCACAAGTGGAGTTGGCCCGCGCAGTGGGCCTGCGCCTGCGCCGCGACGTTCGCCCTGGCGATCGCGTGCTACCACCTCTACGAGATCCCGCTCCGCGACCGCTTGCGGCGCCGGCTCTCCATCAAGAAGCCGAAGGCGGACGCACCCGCCTCGATCCCGCTACCCGTGCCGACCGAGGCGCCAGCGAAGGCCGCGTGACCAGAAAGACGGAATGCCACGCAATTTGCGTGGCATTCCGTCTTTCTGGCTGTCGGTTCGTCACTTCGTGAAGCGATAAATGCCCTTCCCGTTGGCCGCGACAGTCAGGAAGTACATTTCGCCCTGCTCGTCCTCGCCAAACGACAGCACCGGACGTTCGGGGTCCTTGATCGAACGGTTCTCCGTCACACGACCGGCCTTCTCGTCGTACTTCAGCGCGTAGACGCGCGAACTCACGTAGTCCGCGTACAGGTAGTACCCGTCGAGTTCGGGCAGCGCCTTTCCGCGGTACACCCCGCCGCCGGTGATCGACTTGCCGACGTCGTGGTGGTACTCCCAGATCGGGTCGATCATCCCCTTGTTCACCCCGACACCTTTCGCGCCGAACGGGTGGAACGACTCGCGCAGGTTCCAGCCGTAGTTGCCGCCCTTCTCGATGATGTTGATCTCTTCGTAGAGGTTCTGGCCCACATCCGCGGCCCACAGCTTGCCGGTCTTCTTGTCGAAGGACATGCGCCAGACGTTGCGGACGCCGTAGGCCCAGATTTCCCCCCGCGCGTCCTTCTTACCGACGAACGGGTTGTCCTTCGGGATCGCGTAGTTCTTCCCCGCGTCCTTCTTGTCGATGTCGATGCGGATGATTTTGCCGTAGAGCGTGTTGAGGTTCTGCCCGTTCTCCTGCGGGTCGCCGCCCATGCCGCCGTCGCCGTGGATGACGTAGAGGTAGCCGTCCGGTCCGAAACAGATCGTACCGCCGTCGTGGTTCCAGAACAGCTTGTTCTCGTAGCGGATGATCTGCTCTTCGGACGCGGGATCGAGCTTGGTCGGGTCGGTCTTGCTCAGCTTGAACCGCGACACGACGTTGACCTTGTTCTCCTTCTTCGGCGTGTAGAAGACGAACACCGCGCCGGTCTCTTTGAACTTCGGGTGGAACGCCATTCCGAGGAAGCCTTCCTCGTTCGTGTTGTCGTTGTACTTCACGCGGTCCTGGATATCGAGGAACACCTTCGTCTCGGTCGCCTTCTGGTCGTTCGGGAACACGTGAACGACGCCGTGTTGTGTGCCGACGAAGACGCGGTTGCTGCCGTCGCCCGCGTGGGTGAGCACAAGCGGCCGCAGTGGGTTGGGCTTACCCGTGGTGGTTTCGGCGCTCCAGCCCGACCACTTCAGGTCCGGGAACGCAACATCGGTCTTCACGGGCAGCGGGCTGAAATCGACCTCGAAGCCGGGAATCTGCGTCGGAATGGCGCTGAGGGTGCCCGCCTTCATGTCGGGAACGAGGAGGAACCGGCCGGTGGGGTCGAGGCACGTGTCCGCGGCCGACTTGAGCCCTTCGGCGACGAGGATCGGTTTCATGCCGGGCCGCGGAATGCCCCAGACCTTACCCTGCTTCCAGCTCGAAATGAAGAGCTGCCCGTGGTAGTCCCAGGTGAGGCCGTCGGCGCCGTCCATGCCGTCGGCGAGCTTCTCGCTGCTCCCGTCGGCGAGTTTGATGCGATAGAGGACGCCGCTGCCGAAGTCCGCGAGGAGGATGTGCGACTGGCCGTCCATCGCCAGACCGTTGGGCGTGTTGAGGCCGGGGATCTTCTTCGCGTCCGCGACGACGTCGACCTTCCACTCGCCCTTGCCGGGCGGCCCCTTCGGGAACACCGGCGGCGGGGGTGTGAAGCGGAACACCGCCCCGCCACCGCCCTTGCGGTCACCGGAGTCGCTGACGAACACCGTTCCGCTTTCGGGATCGACCACGACATCATTGAGGAACAGCGGCGGGACGGGGAACTTCGCGCCTTCGGCGAAGACCTCGGCCTTCAACTCCCCCTTCGCGGCCACGTTGACGCGGAGCAACTTCTTCTTGTCGGTGATGTAGAGCCAGTTCTGGAAGAACGCGATGCCCTTGGGGTCGTCGAGCCCGCCGACGACGGTGACGGCCTTGCCGTCCTCGACGCGCACGACCGAGCCGTCGCCGTCCTTGTCGAACTCGCCGATGACGGAGACGTAGGTCTTCTTATCCGGCCCGATCGCGACGGACTCCGGGTTGACCAGTCCTTCGAGCGTGGGCTTGGGCAGGGGGGCGCCGTTCGCGGTCGGTGGCGCGAGCAGGAGCATGGCCAGGGAGAGATAGCGCAGGCGCGACATCGCGGGTGATCCTCACGTGACGGTTGGCAGTGCCGGGATAGTGTGACCGGGCGCGGAAGTGAGAGCAAGGGGCGAAAAACGCAGAAACGTGCGGCGAATTGACGGCTCGGCAAACCGCGGGGGCAATCGCCTCGTCTTCACTTCCGGAGACCGCGGTCGATGTTCCGGGGCGAATTGTGCCGTGAGGTGCCCATGTCTCGCTTCCTGCCCATTATTCCCGCGCTGTTGATCGTGGGTGCCCCGGCGCGGGCCGATCGGATCGCGCCGGCCTTCAGCCCCGCCGAGCGGGCGCTCCGGGCGCCGGTCGTGGTCGTCGGGAAGGTCACGGCCATCGAGAAAGACACGATCGACGCCCGTGCGTACCCCGGCGCGGCGAACAAGCTGGCGTACAAGATCGCCGTCGTGAAGATCGAAACCGGGCTGGCCGGGACCGATGGGGTGACACACGTCAAGATCGGGTTCACGACCGGGCGCCGGTACGAAACCGCGCTGACCGAGGGCCAAGAGGCGCTGTTCTTCCTCACGAAGCACCACGAGGGTCCGTTTTACATCGTGCCGTACATGGCGCCGCCGATGGACGCGAAGGCCGCCAACTTCAAGCAGCAGGTCGAAGAGGCGAAGACGGTGCTGGCGCTCGTCGCCGACCCGGCGAAGGCCCTGAAGGCCGAAAAGGCCGAGGACCGGTTCGCCGCGGCCGTCGCCGTCGTCTTCCAACTCCGCATGCCGCGCATGGAGGCGCCGCGGGGCACCGAAGCTGTCGCGCTGACCGCCGACGAGAGCCGCCCGATCCTCAAGGCACTGGCCGAGGGCGCGTGGAAGGTCGACCGCTTCGACCAGACGCTCAACGGCTACCGCTCGTTCGTCCTGCTCGGGCTGACCGAGGCCGACGGGTGGAAGCCGCCCGCGCCGGAGGCCGGCAAGGACGTCGTCGAGTTGACCCGTGCCGCGTACATCAAATGGCTCGACGGACCCGGCAAGGATTACCGCATCAAGAAGCTCGTCCCCAAGAAGTAACGGCGGGCCGCGCCGCTCATCACTTTCGGAGGCATTCGGATGTTTCGTGTGCTCGTTCTGTCAGCCGTCTCGGCGGTTCTGCTGGCAGTGCCGGCTTCGGCGAAGCGGGTCGTCCGCCCGTTCTCCCCGGTCGAGAAGCTCGTCCTCGCCGAGACGGTGGTCATCGGAAAGGTAACGGCCATCGAAAAGGACACGGTGAACACGGCGCCCGCGCCCGGCGCGGAGAAGGTCGCGCACCAGATCGCGGTCATCAAGGTGGAGAGCGGGCTCGTCGGCGCCGCGAACGTGACGCACATCAAGGTCGGCTTCGTCCCGCCCGCGCGGGGCGAGCCGCCCGCCATCGGGCCGGGGCGCTTCGGCGGCGGGTTCGGGCCGGTCGTCCTCACCGAAGGGCTGGAGGGGCTGTTCTACCTGACCCGACACCACACCGGCGAGTTCTACACCGCCCCCGCGATGCTCACCCCGGCCACCACCGGCGACGCCGGCTACAAGGGCGAGGTCGCGTTCGTGAAAAAGGCCGCCGTGGTGCTGGCCGATCCCGTCAAGGCACTGAAGGCGGACAAGGCGGACGCCCGGGCCTTCGCCGCGGCCGTTCTGGCCCGCAAGTACGGCTCCTATCCGATCAGCGGCGGGGCGTTCGAGACCGAGAAAGTGTCCCGCGAGGAGAGCGCGCTCATCCTGAAGGCACTCGCCGAGGGAGACTGGACGATCGACCCGACCGACGTGAACGAACTCAACGGCTACCGGACGTTCGGACAACTGCGCCTGACCGACGCGGACGGGTGGAAGCCGCCGGTGGTGAAGGCGGGCGAGAACCACGTCGAGAAGACGAAGGAGGCGTTCGTCGCGTGGCTCGCCGGACCGGGCAAGGACCACCAGGTCCGCAAATTCGTCCCGAAGAAGAAGTGACATCGGCGGGAGGGACGAACCGGGACCGCGGGCTACTTTCTGGCCTTGTGTCTTCTTTTCGTCCCTCCACTTCCCGCCCTCATCTCCTCATCTCGCTCGCCCGCTCTTGACTCTCCCCACCGGCCCGTCAGAATTCAAGTCGTGGAACTAATCCGCCCGTAACGCCGTCCGAACCGGTGGGTTCACCTCCGTTCGCTCACGCACCCGCGAAGCTGGGAGACGCCATGTCGTCGCGCACCCGGTCGTACCGCCCGTGGCTCTGGTCCGTTGCTGCTGTCGTGCTGTCCGCCGGTCCCGTCGCGGCGCAACCGCCGTCGCCGGTGGAGCTGGTCCGCGGGCTGCGCGAGAACGGGCAGGTCGATCTGGCACTGGAATACATCAAGGAACTCGAACGCAAGCCGCTCGCGCCCGACGACAAGGCCGCCCTCGGACTGGAGCGGGCGAAGTGCCTGCTGGAAGCGTCCGAGGACGAGCCGGACGAGGGCACGCGGGTCGGGATGGTCACCGTGGCCAAGGAGGCGCTGGGCGCGTTCCTCGACTCCGCCCCGAACCACCCG
Organism: Planctomycetota bacterium; assembly: GCA_017306025.1. Classification (GTDB taxonomy): domain Bacteria; phylum Planctomycetota; class Planctomycetia; order Gemmatales; family Gemmataceae; genus Gemmata. The sequence continues at coordinate 11,817 of JAFKJJ010000557.1, read as the reverse complement.
CGGCGGGTCGAGGGGCTGCTGGCGCAGGCCAAGCTCACCACGCTCGACGCCCGCGAGCAGCTGAACCGGGCCCGGCGCATCGACGTCCCGCCGCCGGGCGAGTCGAAGGAAGAGGAGGCCGCCCGCGACGCGGCGCAGCTGAAGCAGAAGGAGGAGGCCAAGCGGGCCCGGCCGCTGTTCCTCCTGGCCGCGAAGCGGTACGCCGAGGCGTCCGCCCTGGTCCGCGCCAAGATCGAGGACAAGGGGCTCGACGCCAACACCCGCCGCGTGCTGGAGCGGGAGGCGTTCGAGGCCGACCTCGCCAGCGGCGTCAACCAGTTCAACACGGCCGAGACGTACATGCCCGAGTCGCGGCTCACCGGCGCCGAGAAGGAGGAGCGGAACAAGTTCCTGGAGGCCGCGAAGGAGACGTTCGGCAAGCTCGACAAGGGCGGGGCGAACAACCGGACGGTGTGGGTCGCCCGCGCCTGGATCGCGGAGGTGACCTATGAGCAGAACGACTTCAACACCGCCGCCCAACTGGTCGCGGCCGTCCTCAAGTCGAACCTGGTCGAGGCCGCGGACGGCAAGCGGCTGGCCCGGTTCTTCCAGTTGCGCCGCAACTACGTCGCGGCCCTCTCCGAGCGCGTGCTCCCGAAGGTCCAGGCCAGCGAGCAGGAGCTGCGGGCCTGGCTGCGGACCTACGGCAACCCGCGCAAGCCCACGCCCGAGGTGTTCGCGGTCCGCTACTACCTGGCCCGGCTCCTGCAACTGCTCGCCGAATCGACCATCACCAAGCCGAAGGACCCCAACGCGCCGGTCACCATCAGCAACACGGCCCGGGCCCAGTTCGCCGAGTCCGAGCGGATCTACCGCGGGCTGTCGCAGGCCGAGCACGACTACACCGCCCGCGCCAACCGCAACCGGATGCAGGTCGTCCGCCGGCTGCTCGGCGACGCCGACCAGCCCGTGTCCAGCTACGACACGTTCGAGAAGGCCCAGATGGCCTCGCTCATCCAGTTGAGCAAGCTCGCCACCGAGGAGGCCAAGAAGGAACCGGACCCGAACAAGATCCGGGCGATCCGGCTGACGGCGATCGCGCTCCTGGAGCGGGCCCGCGACCTGGCGAGCCCGGCCGACAGCCCGGCCGACGTGACCGACGTGCTCATCCGGCTGATCTACTTCTACCAGATCGCCGACATGCCGTACCAGGCCGCGGTGCTGGGCGACCACGCCGCCCGCACGCTCAAGTCGGCCAGCGGAAAGGCCGCGGTCGCCGGGCTCCTGGGGCTCAACGGGTACGTCATCGCCGGCAGCCGGGTGAGGATCGACCCGACGGCGAGCGAGGAGGAGGTCGCGGCCCGCGCCGCCGTCAAGGCCGCCGACCGCGCGCGGGCCGTGGCGCTGGCGAAGTTCCTCGACGAGAAGTTCCCCAACGACAACGCGACCGACGCCGTCCGCTACCGGCTCGGCTCGATGCTCACCGAGGACAAGCGGTTCCTCGACGCGTTCGAGGCGCTGCTCAAGGTGCGGCCCGGCTACTCCCAGATCACCAACGTGCGGCTCCTGGAAGGGTACCTCGCGTCCGTGCTCGTCGGCGCGAAGGACTCGCCGCTGGAGCCGGCCAAGAAGGTCGAGGTGTTCCGGCGGGCGGTGGCCGACCTGGCGAAGACGACCCGGCCGGTCAGCGTGGCGCTGGAGGACGACGTCCGGGGGTACATCTCCGCCCGGTGCCGGCTGGCGCAGCTCATGTTCGCGCAGGGCCGCGTCGACCCGGAGGCGGAGAAGGCCAACCCCGGCTACAACCAGGCGCTGGCCGTCGCCAACGAGGTGCTCGGCCTGATCCCCACCTTCGACTGCCTCGTCACGACCGCGGGCGGGGCGAAGAAGCCGAACCTCGACGGCCTGGAAATGGCGATGCTGGCCCAGGACATCCGGTCCCGCGCGCTGTACATCCGGGCCCGGGCGCTGATCGACGCCGGCAACCTCGACGAGGCCGCCAAGGCGCTCGAGCCGGCCATCGCCGACATCGAGAAGAACGGCTCGGCCATCAGCCCGGAGATGAAGGCGTGGAACACCGGCGACGAAAAGGACGGGGTCCAGAAGGTCCGGGTCCTCGAACTGGCCGGCAAGGTGGACAAGACGCGGGTCGAGGTGATCCTCGCCGGGTTCCGGCTGCGGGTGCGACAGGGCAAGGCCGCCGAGGGCGCGGCCATGCTCGACCTCGTGGTCAAGGTGGGCGGCACCATCGAGGACAACCTGCCGCTGCTGGAGACCCTCGGCCGCGAGACGGCCGCCAAGATGCTCAGCCTCAAGAAGGAGGGGAAGGCGAAGGAGGCCACGGAACTCGGGCAGGGGCTGGCCGTGCTGCTCAAGAAGATCCAGAGCGTGCCGAAGCTGAGCTCCCAGCAGTTGCTGTTCGTCGGGCAGATGCTCGAGGCCGTCGGGGAGTACGACGCGGCGCTGGAGGCGCTCCGCAAGATACCCGAACCGGAGCTCAAGGGCTGGCGGGAGACGCCGCCGGAGAAGATCCCGCCGGAGGCGCGGGGCAAGGTGCTCAACCAGATCCGCGACTACGCGGTCGCCCAGCTGACGGTCGCCAAGGCGCTGCGCGAGACCAAGCGGTTCTCCGAGGCCGAGAAGATGCTCGTGGAGATCGTCGGCACCCCGGACAAGCCGGGCTGGGGCTCCGGGCGGCTGTACTTCCGCAAGGAACTGGCCGCGGTGTACGAGGACCGCGGGGCGTCCGCCGCCGACGTCAAGGCCGCCAACGTCGAGTGGGGCAAGGCGCTGCAGATCTGGACGACGATCTTCAACATCTACCGGGCGCGGCTGGCGAAGACCCCGCCGCCCCTGCCGCCCCTGCCGCCGACCGCCACCGACGAGGAGAAGCAGCAGCGCAAGGACGAGGAGAAGCGGCGCGCCGACGAGCTGAAGGCGATGAGGAACGGCTTCGCCGACGCGTACCTCGACGTCCAGCGGTGTCTGGTGAAGGCCAACCAGCAACTGCTCAAGAACCAGCCGCCGGAAAAGCTCCAGAAGACGATGGCCGACGTGGCGAAGCGGTGCGCGGACATGGAGAAACAGATCCCGGCCGCCGACTGGGACCCGGAGGTGCAGCACCGCTACGTCGAGCTGCTCAACGAGACGCCGGCCCTCCTGGCCTCCTACAAGGCGCAGGGCGGCAAGCTCTTTCTGGAGAAGATGCCGCTGGAGCCGTGAGGGCCGCTCCGCCCCCGCGGCGAAAGCCGGCCCGCGCCGTGCGGGCCGGCTTTCGCCGTTCGACCGAACTCCCATCCGAAGGAACATACCGATGATGCGACAGGTGATCCGCGGGCTCGTCCTGTTCGGGGTGCTCACGGCGGTGGTCGGCTCCGCCGTGCAGGCCCAGACCGTCCCCGACCAGGTGACCGTCCGCGACCGCAAGGACGGCTCGACCAAAACGTACTCCGGCGTCTTCACGCTCGGCCCCGCCGGGTTCCAGGTCCTCGGCACCGACAAGAAGGTGGTCGCCACCGTCAACCCGGACGACGTCGTGAAGGTCGCGATCGGCGAGCTGCCCGGCGTGGAACGGACCGTCATCCTCAGCCTGAACGCCAAGGAGGAGAAGAAGGACTACGCCGGCGCCCAGGCCGGCTACAAGGACCTGCTCGCGAAGGCCGCCGGGGCCCCGGAGCGGAGCAAGCGGTACCTCCAGTACAAGACCCTCGTGAACTACAACCGGGTCGTGGACGAGCTGGACCCGGACAAGGGCTGGAAGGAGAAGGCGGAGGACGTGGCCAAGGCGTGGCGGGGCTACCTGGGGGACTACCCGTCCGGCTGGGAGGTGTGGCCGGCGGTGCGATCCTACACGCGCGTGCAGGTCGAGTTGGGGAAGTTCGACGAGGCCGCCCGCGCCTGGGAGAAGCTCGCGGCCAACAAGGAGCTGCCGCCCGACGCCAAGGTCGAGGCCCAGCTCCAGCAGATCGACCTCAACATCCGCGGCAAGGTGTACTCGAACGCCGCGCTGGCCGCGGCCGAGTTGCTCAAGACCGCGACCGGCGCGCGGAAGGAGCGGCTGATCATCTACGAACTGGCGGCGAAGGCCAACGGCGACCCCAAGCAGTCGCTCGACGCGGTCGAAAAGATCAAGGCGGAGATGGACAAGACGAAGGACGCGTCGGTCCACGCCACCGGGTTCTCGATGATGGGCGAGATGTACCTCGTCGGCGGCAAGGCGCGGGACGCGATGTGGTCGTTCCTGTGGGTCGAAACGGTGCTCAACCAGGACCGCGACGAGGCGTTCAAGGCCGTTTCGCGGTTGGCCGTCATGTTCGAAACGAACAAGGACGTCGCGGACGAGGACCAGGCCCGAAAGTACCACGAGAAGCTCAAGCGGGTCCGCACGTCGTTCTGACCGACGGGAACGGGGAGCGCGGAGCGAAGGCAGAAGCACCGACCTCTGTCTTCGCTCCGCGCTCCCCGTTCCGCGCTCTTTCCCGTTGCCCCCCGTTGCCCCCCGGCTTACACTCAACACCCGGCACTCACTTTTCGACCTCCCGCACTCGCCTGACTGGAGACTCTCCATGACCCGTCGGATCACCCGGCGCCAGGTGCTCGCCGCATCGGCCGCCGGCCTCGGCTACTTCCACCTCGGCCCGGCGCTCTCCGCCGCCAAGATCCGCAACGCCAACGGCAAGGTGTACTTCGCCGGCATCGGCATCAAGGGCAAGGGCGACAGCGACATCGACAACGCGGCCGACTGCGCCAAGATCTTCGGCGGCGAGGTCGTCGCCATCTGCGACATCGAGGACGGCCGGCTGGCCTCGAAGGCCAAGCAGGACGGCATCCCCGACCCCAAGGACGGCAAGAAGCGGAAGTACACCGGCGAGCGGCTCTTCGAGAAGGCCAAGCAGTTCACCGACCTCCGCAAGATTTTCGACGACGGCTCGCTCCTGAAGACGATCGACGCGTTCACGGTCTCCACGCCCGACCACATGCACGCGCCGGCCGCGATCCTCGCCATGCGGGCGGGCAAGCACGTGTACTGCCAGAAGCCGCTGACGCACGACGTGTACGAGGCGCACCTGATGCGCGCCGAGGCGAAGAAGAACAAGGTGTGTACGCAGATGGGCAACCAGGGCACCGCGGCCAACGGGCTGCGGCGGGCGGCCGAACTGCTGCGGGCGGGCGAGTTGGGCGACGTGACCGAGGTCCACGTGTGGACCAACCGGCCGATCTGGCCGCAGGCCCCGAAGGTGACCGACAAGAACCCGCCCAAGAAGGCCGACGTGCCCAAGGGTGTCCACTGGGAGGAGTTCCTGGGCGTGGCGCCGGAGCGCGAGTACGCCGCCGGCATCCACCCGTTCAACTGGCGCGGGTTCTGGGACTACGGCACCGGGGCCATCGGCGACATGGCCTGCCACACCGCCAACATGGCGTTCATGGGACTGAGGCTCGGCCACCCGACGCGGGTGTCGGCCGAGGCCGGCGACGTGAACCCGCTCACCTGCCCCAGCTTCGCCCACGTCACCATCGAGTTCCCGAAGCGCGAGAACATGGTGCCGGTCACGCTCCACTGGTACGAGGGGCGGAGGGACGACAAGAAGGTGCTCCCGCCGTCCGCGCTGGTCGAGAAGGCGCTGGCCGTGTCCGGGGCGAAGAAGTTGGTGGACAGCGGGTCGATCGTCGTCGGCACCAAGGGCATCGCCTACTCGCCCGACGACTACGGGGCGAACGTGTTCTTCAGCACCGGCAAGAAGGCCGACGGCGGCACCAAGCCGGAGACGATGCCGGTCAACAACGAGCACGACTTCGGCCAGAAGAAGGAGTGGGTCGAGGCGATCCTCGCCAACAAGCCGGAGAAGGCGCTGTCCAACTTCGACTACGCGGGCCTGTTGACCGCGGCGTTCCTCCTGGGCAACGTGGCGATCCGCACCGGCAAGCCGTTCAACTTCGACGGCGAGAAGTGCGTCGCGGACATCAAGGAGGCGGCCCCGCTGATCCGCCGCACCTACCGCAAGGGCTGGGACCTGATCGGCTACACCGCCCACTCAGTCTTACGGCTTCTTATCTTCCTTCGGCGCCTCGACCGGCGCGGGCGGGGCCGGGACGGCCGGGACCACTCCAACACCGCCCGGCGCGATGCCGAACCCGCCGAGCGCCGGCGGGCCGCCCGGAACGCCGTTCGGGAACGGGACCACCACGTTGCCGTTGGGCTGGGTCGGGCCGTCGGAGCTGGCCCGCAGCTTCTCGGCCCGCTCCGGGGTGGTGACGAACAGCACGTTGCTCATCCGCACCACCGACAGGTCCGCGACCTCCGCCAACAGGCGCACCACGGACTCCAGGGGCACGTCTTCGAGCTTGAGCGTGACGGTCGCGTTCGCCTTCTCCTTGAGGCGCGGGTCGATGACGACGTTGGCCCCGTTGTCGGCGGCGAGCTGTTTGACCGCGGTCGAAAACGCCGTGCCGTCGCAGTCCACGCTCACCCGCTGGCGGAGCTGCTTGGCGGTCAGCCCCTCTTCCGTGGAGATGAACAGCCCGTCCCTGGTCAGCCCGCATTTCAGGTTGAACGGGGCCAGCGCCTGCCGCAGCCCGTCCTTGAGCTTCACGCCCTTGAGGTTGACGCTCACCGTCGGCTGGTTCGGGTCGAGACCGAACTGGTAGACGACCGGGTCGAGGGTGACGGCCAGTTTGGCCTTGTCCCTGAGGTCGTTGATGACGTCGTTGATCGACTTGTTCTGGTAGCTCATGTCCCCGACCTCGTCCAGCGCCTTGCGGGCGGTGTCCATCGGGGACGTCGTCTTGGCCGGCACCGCGGGGGCCGCGGCTCGTGCCGGGGCCGGGGCGGTCGCGAGCGCCGCCGCGGCGAGCAGCCGGCAGAGGGTTTGACGCATCGACGGGCTCCTGGATGTGACGGCCGCCCGAACGGACCGCGCGGCCGGAACCTCACACGCATCCTATCCGACGATCCGCACTGCGCCCGGGATCGGCCGCGCGGGCGCTCACTTCTCGGGCGCGGGCGCGAGCGGCTTCTCCGGCGGCGCGGGCGGGGCCGGCGGCTTCGCGGGCGCCTCGCGCAGCTTCTGGACCTCGATCAACTGCCGCTCCTTCTCCAGTTTCTCGCCGAACAACTCGTTCGCGTGGTCCCGGCTCGTGATGAAGTACGCGGCCCCGCGCCGAACGACCCGCAGGTCGCACTGGAGGGCCAAGAGTTCGAGCGCCTTGTCGGCGGGGACGTTCAGGAGGCGGGCGGTGACGAACCCGGTCCTGGCGTCGCCGGCCTGTGGCGAGACGACGACCGTGAGGTCGTACATCTCCGCGATCCTTGCGACCACCTCGTTCAGCGGCTTCTCTTTCACGATCGCCGCCACGAGCGGCTCGTTCAGACGCCCGCGCCCGTCCTCCTCCTGGCTGATACCGGACTTCGTGACCTTCGCCGCGTGTGGGATCGACACGATCTCGATCACGTCGTTCTTGAGCAGGTAGGTCGCGCCCACGCTTTCGAGCGTCACGTTGAGGAACTGGGGCAACCGGAGCCCCCGCAAATGCGTGGTCGCGATCCTGGCCTTTTCTTCCCGGATGTTCGGCGAGCCGACCGCCTTGAAGCTCTCCTCGTTGACGACGAACGTCAACTGGTACCGTTTCGACAGGTCTTGGAGCAGTTCGAACAGCGGGATTTCATTGATGTTCGTCCCTTCCTTGAGCTGTATTTCCTGCTCGAAGGTCGCGAGCACGACCGCCGCGCGGTCGGTGCGGTCGAACTCGCCGAGCTTCTCGTTCCACCGCGGCGCGGGCACGATCACGATGCGGGGCAGCTCGATTTTGTAGGTCGCGCCGACGCTCGCGAGCCACACGTCGAGGAACTGCGGGACGGTCATTTCCGCCGGATTGATCGACCGGAGGAACGATTTTCGGTCCTTAAAGCCGGTGATGCCGGCGGCCCTGAATGCCTCTTCCGAGACGACGATCTCGATGCCGTGCTCCTTGCTGATTTTCTTGAGCACTTCGGACACCGACAGTTCGCCGACCGCCTCGGACTCGATCTTCGTCTTCGCCTTCTCCCGGAGCACCCTCTCGAGGTTTTTCTCCTTCTGCGCGTCCGTGAGCGGCTCGTCACCGACCGCGGGTACGATGGTCAACGTCAGCCCGCAGGCGCACGCCAGCGCGAGCATCCGGAACCGGGACATGGGGAACCTCGTGGTGGTCGATGTGAGCCCGCAACACCAGACGTCGCCCGGCGGCCGTCATTTCCCGCCGACGTGGTCGCGCATCTCGCGCAGCACCGACATCGTGTAGAACGCGGCGGTGATGTGGCCGGCGTCGAGCCAGACGATCCGCTGTTTGCCGGTCGCTTCCCACAGTTGGGTGGCGGCCTTCGGCGGAACGATCTCGTCCTCGCGCGCGGCGATCATCAACAGGTTCTTGCCCTTCAGCTGCGCCGCGTAGGTGATCGGGTCCACCGGGGCGATCAGCTTCTTCACCAGGTTCTTCCCGCCGAACCGGTCGACCCACTCCGTCACCGGCCGGGCCTTCGGGTGGTCGTAGTACGCGTCGACGAGGCCGCCGCCGCCGAGCACCATGCAAACGTTCTTGATCCGCGGTTCGTTGGCGCTGGTCAGCGCGGTGAGGAAGCTCCCCAGACTGGTGCCGACCATGCCGAGGCTGTCCGGATCGACTTCGGCCCGCGCCGCGAGCCACGCGCAGGCGCAGCGGCAGTCGAGCACGCCCTGGCGGATGCCGTCGAGGGTACGGGCGATGTCCGGCGAGACGAGCTTGACCTTGCTGTTCGGGGCGCGGCGCTGGTTGTAGTGCGGCAGCAGGACGACGAGCGAGGCCACGCCGTTCTGGGCCAGCCACATCGCCTCGCCGCGGGCGATGAGCTGGTTGCCCTGCATGATGTCGAGCACGACCACGGCGGGGCACTTCGTCCGCCCCTTCGGCACGAAGTACTCCGCGTAAACGGTGTTGTTCTCGGCGATGTCGCTCTTCACCGGCGACGGGAACGTGAGGTCGTAGACGGTAACCCCACTGTGGCGCAGGTCGTAGCGGAGCGAGAGGTTGTACTCGCCGCTGTACTCCGCCAGCCGGTACCGCTCGACGACGGGGGCCTTCGGGTCGTCGGCGGGCACCTTGAGCGTTCCGCGTTCCGCGTCCGCGGCGGCTACGGGGGCGGCGAATGCGAGGAGGGCGGCGAATGCGGTGCGAAACATGCGCGGGTCCCTGAGCTGCGGACGGGCCACACAATATTACGCGGAGCGACGGACGAACGAAAGGGGTGGCTTTCATGTGGTCCGGTCACTCCGTGACCGGTGCGAAACGCGCGGAGCACCGACGCGAATATTCTCTCGCGCCAACAACCGCCAGGCATCCGGTCACGGAGCGACCGAACCACGGGCTCAGTCCTCCGACCGGGGGATGAACGGCGTCACGTCTTCCTCCTTCCGCGGGAGCTTCGGGTTGTTCCCCTTACCGAGCAGCTCCGGGGCGTCGGTGAGCACCGCGTTGGGCGGCGCGTTCGGGTCGTTCTCGACCGTCACCATCTGAACGTGTTCGGTGCCGTCCACGGTGAGCACCACCCGGTACGCGCCGGCCTTTGGCGGCGTCCACTGGAGCCGGTGGAACCCGACCTCGGCGGGCGGGGCGCGGAACTCGCGCGCCGACTTGCCGTTCACGTCCACCACCTTCAGCGACACGCTCTTCGCCGGTTTGGTGAGCGCGTACTCGATGGCGCCGCCGGGCGGCGGGTTGGTGCCGTAGAATTTCCTCACGTCCTGCGAATAGGGGAAGCTCCCCGGCCCGTAGTGCCACCGCGTCACGGTCGCGGGCGCGAACAGCGCGGCCGGGGCCTTCAACACGTCGGGCGTGATCTGCCGCAGGCTCGCCACGTCCAGAATCCAGATGCCGCGGCCGTGGGTGGCGATCGCGATTTCGCTCGCGGTCGTGGGCTGCGCGATCTCGTGGACCGCGACCGTCGGGAGGTTGTTGTTGAGCTTCGCCCACCCCTCGCCGCGGTTGATCGACACCCAGATACCGAACTCCGTGCCACAGTAGAGGATTTCCGAGGTCGTGACGTCCTCGCGGAGCACGCGCGTGCTGCCGAACGGCGGCAGGTTGCCGGTGATCGGCTTCCACGTCCTGCCAAAGTCTTCCGTCACGAACAGGTACGGCTTGTCGTCGTCGGAACGGTGCCCGTCGAGGCACACGTAGCAGCGCCCTTCGACGCGGTTCCCCGGTTCGACGCTCGCGACCCAGTAGTTTCCCGGCAACCCGGCCGCCTTCAGGTTCTCCGTCACGTTTTGCCAGTTCGCGCCGCCGTCGCGTGTAACCCACAGGTAACCGTCGTCGGTGCCGGCCCACAACACGTCCGCGTTCTTCGGGCTCTCCGCGAGTGCCGTCATCGACCCGCGTTTCGTGCGCGTCAGCTCCGGGCTGATCGGCTTGAGGTCGTCGCCGCGAGCCACCGAGCGAAACACGTACTGTGCCCCGCAGTAGAAGATGTGCGAGTTGTGCGCCGAGAGGATGTACGGCGTGTTCCAGTTGAACCGCAGGTCCTCGCCGTCCTTCACCGGGCGCGGGCGGACGGGCCGCCGCTCGCCGGTCTTGAGGTTCTGCCGGTTGATGAACCCGTTCTGGCTCTCGCAGTACACCCAGTCCGGGTCCTGGTGATCGACGCGGCAGACGAACCCGTCGCCGCCGTTGAGGAACTGCCAGTCCTCGTTCGTCGGGCCGGTGCCGCGGAGCGTTCGTGACGGCCCGCCCCAGCACCCGTTGTCCTGGAGCCCGCCGTAGACGCGGTACGGTTTGCGGGTGTCCACCGCGACGTGGTAGAACTGCGCAAGCGCGGTCGTGTTGAGGTGGTCCCAGGTGCGGCCGCGGTCGTAGGTGGCGTAGAACCCGCCGTCGCACCCGATCAGCATGTGCTTGCCGTTCTGCGGGTCGATCCACAGCGCGTGGTGGTCCGGGTGAACGGTCGCGGCGCGGGCGCTCTCGAACCGGGTGCCGCCGTCGGTGCTGCGCCACAGCACGGTATCGCCGAACGCGTAAATGGTCTTGTCGTCGGTCGGATCGACGCGGACGCCGGAGAAGTAGAACGGCCGCGGGTTGAGACTGTTGACGCGGCTCCACGTCTCGCCGTTGTTCTTGCTGACGTAGATGCCGCCGGTCTGCGCGCCGGCCTTGCCCTGGCCGTTCTGGACGTTCGCCTTCTGCCCGCCGACCTGCGGGTTCATCAGGAACGGCCGGTCGGCGAACGGGTTCGGCCCCGTTCCGCCCGGCGCGCGGACCTCGGCCATTTCCAGCGCCAGTACCGCCTCGACCGATTTCGCGTCGCCCGCGCGGAACGCCACCTTCACCTTCTCGCCGGCCTTGCGCGGGTTGTCGAGCTTCGGCGAGACGCGCAGCTCGGTGCGGAACTCGCGCCAGTTGGCAACGTCCTTCCCTTCGACCGCGACGACCACCATTCCGGCCTTCACGCCGGCCTTTTCGGCCGCACCGCCTTTCGGTACTTCCAGAACCTTCACCGGGTCTTCGAGGTTCGCGAGCGCGAAGACGATGCCGCCGGGCGCGAGCGACTGCGGCCCGCCACCGCCCTTGCCCTTCGAGGGCGGCTCGGCCGGCCGCGGCGCGAGCTTCAGGTCGACCGTGAGCGCTTCCGGTTCGTCCTTCTTCTCGGCTTTCGGCTTCGCGCGGAGAACGGCGAGCTTCGCCACGTCGTCGGGCTTCCTGTTCACCATGACGTCGAGCAGTTCGTCGTAACTGGTGATCTTCTTGCCGTCCACAGCGGTGATGAGGTCGCCGACCTTCAGCCCCGCCCTCTCCGCGGGACCGTCCCTGGCAACCGCGGTCAGCTTTGCGCCG
>JAFKJJ010000556.1 GCA_017306025.1 Planctomycetota bacterium | reverse complement strand
GGCAGCGCTCGGCCCGGACCTGGTACGGCTGTACGAGGGGGGAGTCACCCGCGGCGGCAACGGGGTGGGGCTGGCGAGCTGTGCCGACTTCGTGGCGGCCGCCTTCGGGGTGACGGCGTCCGAGGCGGTGGCCGAGGGGTACCTCGGCGCGCGAGTGGACGGGAACGAGTACCACGCGTGGTTCCACTGGCCGGCGCTCCCGCCGACGGCCGGAGCGTCGTGAAGCGCCGCCCGCGGTTCGGCTTCACGTTGGCGAGCGCCTTTGTTTACGTGGTACTCGCTACCGCCCGCCCGCCGGCATCGCCCAGAGGCGGGCCGCGTTGTCTTCGCCGCCGGACAGCACCGTCTTCCCGTCCGGCGACACCGCGACCGTCCGAACCGCCGCCGTGTGGCCGCGGAAGCACCGGAGTTCCTTCCCCGCCTCCGCGTCCCACACCCGAACCGTCTTGTCGGCACCGGCCGAAACCAGACGGCCGTTCGGGCCGACCGCCAGGGCGTCCACGCCCCCGATGTGCCCGGTCAGTTGCTTCAGCTCCTTGCCCGTTTCTGCGTCCCAGACCCGGATCGTCCCTTCCGCGTCTCCGGACACGGCCCGCTTGCCGTCCGGGAGGAACGCGACCGCCAGCACGTCCCGAGATTGCTTCCAGCCCCAGAGTTCCTTTCCGGTGTCCGTGTCCCACATTCGGACCGTGCCGTCGGTGCCGCCGGAGACGATCCGCTTGCCGTCCGGAGAGAACACGGCGTCGCGAACGCCGCGCCTCTCGATCCGTGGAACCGCCGGCCCGCCCCCCGGACCGGGCGGCGGGCCGAAGCCGTTTTGCAGCCCGGCGGGAGCCTGGCGCCCCATGTGCGACTCGATCGCCCGCACCCGTTTGCCGTCCGCGTCCCACACCCGGATCGTGCCGTCGTAACTGGCACTCAAGATCCGCTTGCCGTCCCGGTCGTAGCGGACGCGGGTGAGGTCCGCGACGTGGCCGTCCAGATCGAACAGCAACTTCCCCGTACCGACTTCCGAAACGAAGTACAGCGTCGCGAGCCGCTTGCCGTCGGGCGAGACGGCCACCGGACCGCCGGTGCGCGCGTCGGGCTGACCGATCGAGCGCCGGCCGAGTTCCTTCCCGGTCTTCACGTCCCAGGTGCGGTACGTCGCGTCGAAGCCGGAGGTGACGATTTTGTCCCCCGCGGGGAAGAACGCGACCGCGCCGACGACGTCGGTGTGGCCGGCGAACGTGCGGACCAGCCCGTAGGTCGGGCTGCCGATGACCGTCACGAGTTCGGCCGCCCGCGCGCGGACCTCGGCGCTCGCGTGGGCCGCCGCCGCGGCCCTCAGCGCCTTCAGGGCCGGCTCACCGATTTCGAGCAGTTCCGCCCGCGCGGCCTCACGATCGGCGAACTCGGCCGCGCCGAGTTGCTCGATGAGCCGCGCGACCGGATCGGGCTTCGGTTCCTCGCTCCGCGGGCGTTCGTCGAGCCACGCCCGCGCCCTCTTGTGAGCCGCTTCGCGCGACGGGTCGTCATGAAACCCGAGGTCGTGCGAGTAGAGCGGGATCTCGTGGAACTGGCAGCCGCGGTTCGGTCCGCACCCCGGGAACCCGAAATCGAACGGGTCCCGTCCGCGCATCACGAGGAGCGTCGCGAGCGCCATGTCGCGCACCTGCGCGGTCGCGTCCCTCTGCTCGGTGCCGTATTTCGTCCCCGTGTAGGGCGTCCGGTCGTCGAGAAGCGCCGCGACGAGCGGCTCGTCTTCCGCCCGGCCGAACGCGCCCAGGATCGGGACCGTCGCGGCCCGCACCTTCACCGGTTGCCCGGCGCCGGCCGCGGCGCGGGCAGTGGGCAGCACCTCCGCGATCTTTTGCGCGCGGGCCTGCTCCAGTCCGAGGCAGATCGAACCGGGGTTCGCGCGCCGGGCCAGCCACGCCGCGACCAGCCGCCGGTACGCCGACCCGATCGGGTTTCCGGCGGCATTGGGGAACGGGACCTCGACGCCCTTCTGGAACGCGTTGTGGAACAGTCCCCAGTGCTGATCTCCGCCGCCGTACGGCGCGGCCGCGGCCCAGTTCGACTCCGGGAACGCCTTCGCGGTGGCCGGGTAGGTCCCCAGGTAGAACCCGACCGCGACGTCCGCGGGCGTGGGGGTCGGGTCATCCGTATTGAGGAACGGCAGGCCGGCGAAATTCCCCCGGAGCTGAGCGGGCGTGGCAGGGAGTGTGCCGTCCACGTCGAAGGGGGACGGCCGCGAGAGCCGTTCGAGGCCGGCGCGCGTGTTGTCGGCCAGCCGTTTCACTTCCCGCTCGTACAACTCGCCCGCCTTCTCGGGCTCGCGCTCGGCCGCGTCGAGGAGCCGGAGCCGGTGCGGGTCGGCGATCATCCGGGCGAAGAGCCGGCGCGCCGACGCGTCGTCACCAACGACCGACCGGAACCGCCGCCAGACGGGGTGGTCGTAGTCGTCGGTGCCGGCCGGGTCGAAGTCCTTCGCCAGCGCCTCGCAGGCCGCGGCGCGGACCTCGCGGAGCAACTCCGCCGAGCGGGCACGCACCTCGGGGCTGTCGGACCGCAGGCCGGCCCGCAAGGCGGATTCGGCCTTCAGCCCGAGTGCCCGCAGGCGCCGCGCGGCGTCTTCCCGATCGACGAACGAGTCGGCGCCGAGTTGGTCCACCCACTTCTCAGCTTCGGTCGGGCGTGGGACCGGAGCAGGAACCGATGCGCGGGACGGATCGGAACCGTCGGGGGCGCCGGTCATCGCCAGCCCGCCGCAAACGACGGTGAGCAGCACGCCCGCGGCCAGCGCCGCCGCCTTGAGCTGGTCGTAGAGCATCGCCCTGACGACGGTGGACGCGGCGGCGCTCGCCACGGAACGGGCGGCCCCGCCGACGGCCGCACGGACCGCTTCGACCAGCGCGGCCGAAACCGTCGCCGGCACGAGGGCCGCCGCCGGTCCCGCCGGCGCGAGCCCGCGGGCCGAGAGCAGCGCGGCGAGCTTCCGCTTCGCGGCGGCCAGTCGGCTGGAGAGCGTCCCCTCGGGTACGCCGAGTTCGGCCGCGGCGCGCTTCCGCGACAGCCCACGCAGTTCGCACAGCACCAGCGCGAGCCGGTAGTGGTCCGGGAGCCGCGCGAGTTCCTCGTCGATCGCGGCGGCGGTGTCGTGGTCGCTTTCGGGCGCGGCGGCCGGTTCGCACCGCGCGTTCGCCCGGCCCTCGTACTTCCGCCGCCGCTCGCGCGTGACCCGCATCCCCCGGGCGGTCCGCACCGCCACCGCGTGGAGCCACCCGGCCAGGTTTTCGCGCACCGCCCCGGCCTTGCGGGCGAGCACGAGGAACACGGCCTGGAACGCGTCGTCGGCGTCGGCCGCGTTACCCAGGACGCGCCGGCAGACGCCGAGCACCATCGGGCCGTGTCGGCGCACCAGTTCCGTGAACGCGCCGTCGCTCCGGGTGGCATGGAACGCCCGCAAGAGCGGCGCATCGGCCGGGGCGGGGGCGACGGCGGGGAGCATGCGGGTCAGGGACCCGACGGAACGGGGCATACGATCGCCTCCGGGTAGAGCGGCACGTCCTCTGGGGGGCGGCCCGTCCCACAGAGGACGTGCCGCTCTATCCGAATAGTGTGCGGCCGGGCGTCGGCGCGTCGCGCGGAAGTGGAGTTGGTTATACCGCGAGAGTTGCGGTCGGTTGTTACGCCGTGTTCGGCTCGGTATCAGGGGCGGGCGGGTTCGGCCCGCCGGCGCCCGGGGGCGTCTGCGGGGGGGCCGGCCGCTTCGCCGTCTCGGACCGCACGAGCCATCGCTCGATCGCGTAATAGAAGACCGGCGTCAGGAAGATGCCGAAGAACGTCACGCCGAGCATCCCGCTAAAAACCGCGATGCCCAGGGTCCGCCGCATCTCCGCCCCGGCCCCCTGCGCGAGCACCAGCGGCACCACCCCCAGGATGAACGCGAAGGACGTCATCACGATCGGCCGCAGCCGCAGCCGCACCGCCTCCAGCGTGGCGTCGCGCAGCCCCCTCCCGTCCTTCCGCAACTGCTCGGCGAACTCGACGATCAGGATCGCGTTCTTGCACGCCAGCCCCACCAGCACCACGAACCCGATCTGCGTGAAGATGTTGATCTCCGGGTTCACCGCCGGCACCAGCAGCGTGAACCCGTACACGCCGCCGATCGAGGTCAGGAGACACATCGGTACGACGAGGATGATCGCCAGCGGCAGCGACCAACTGTTGTAGAGGCCCGCCAGCACGAGGTAGACCAGGACCACCGCGCCGATGAACGCGAAGATCGCGGTGCTCCCCTCGGTGTTCTGGAGGAACGAGATGTCGGTCCACTCGTAGCCGGCCTGGTTCGACAGCGTGCGGTCCGCGGTCCGCTCGACCAGCGCGATGCCCGTGCCGGTGCTCGTGCCCGGCGCGAGGTTCCCGTTGACCGCCGCGGCCGGGAACATGTTGTACCGCTGGATCACCACCGGGCCGGTGATGTCCTCGATCTTCGCCACCGCACCCAGCGGCACCATCTCGCCACGGTCGTTCCGCACGCGCAGGTTGCGCACGGTGGCCGCGGTCATGCGGAACGGCGCGTCGGCCTGGGCCGTCACCTGCCAGTTCCGCCCGAACTTGTTGAAGTCGTTGACGTAGGTGCCGCCCAGGTACACCTGGAGCGTGGCGAACACGTCGCTCAGCGGCAGGCCCATCTGCAGGCACCGCACGCGGTCCACGTCCACGAACAGTTGCGGCACGTTCGCCCGGTAGACGGTGAACGCGGTGCCCAGTTCGGGGGTCGAGCTGATCGCGCGGATCAGCGCGTTCGCCTCGGTCTGGAGCCCGTTGGGGCCGAGGGTGCCGCGGTCCTCCACCATGATCCGGTACCCGCCCGCGGTCCCCAGCCCGCGCACCGGCGGCGGCGGGAGGATCATCACCTGCGCGTCCTGGATGTCGCGCAGGAGCCGCGCGTTGAGGTTCCGCAGGATCATGAACCCGTTCTTCGAGATGTCGCCCTTGCGCTCGTCGAACGGCTCCAGGATCACGAACATGGTGCCGAAGTTCGACCCGGTCGCCCCCAGCACGAACGACTGGCCGGTGACCGTCAGGGTGTGGGCGACGCCCGGCGTCGCGCGGACGATGTCGTCGATGCGCCCCATCACCGCGCGGGTGCGCTGGGCCGAGGCCGCGTCCGGCAGTTGCACCGACACGAGCAGATAGCCCTGGTCCTGCGGCGGGATGTAGCCCGTCGGCGTGTGGGTGAAGGCGCGGTAGGTGAGGGCCAGGAGCGCCGCGTAGATCACCAGCGCGACGACCGCGGCCCGCAGGAGCCGGCCCACCACCCAGGTGTAGCCGTGGGAGGTCGCGTCGAACGCGCGGTTGAAACGTCCGTAGAACGCGCGGAGCAGGTCGTTGACGTACGGCCCCGCGAACCACCCCGCGGCGCCCCCCGGGAGCATGTAGAGGGCGTGCGCGCCCAGCCACCGGACCCACAGCCGCAGGTTCTCCGGGTCGTAGGCGACGGCCGGGGTCGCCTCTGGCACCAGCGGGAGCGGGCCGAAGATCGCGCCGAGCAGCCGGTAGCCGCCGTAGCCGATGAGCAGCGCCCAGCCCCACCGCGGGAGCGTCTCGGTGACGCGCGCCTTGCCGTGCTCGTGGCCGCGGAAGATGGCCGCGGCCCGGCTCGGCGTCAGCGTCATCGCGTTGAGCGCCGAAATCATCATCGCGACGGAGATCGTCAGCGCGAACTGCCGGAAGAACTGCCCGGTCACGCCGCCGAGGAACGCGCTGGGGAGGAACACGCTGCTCAGCACGAGCGTGATGGCGACGATCGGCCCGGTGATCTCGGACATGGCCTTCAGCGTGGCCTCGCGCGCGTCGAGCCCCTGCGCGATCCACCGCTCCACGTTCTCCAGAACGACGATCGCGTCGTCGACGACGATCCCGATGGCGAGCACCAGTCCGAACAGCGTGAGGTTGTTCAGCGTGAACCCGAGCAGGTACATGACCGCGAACGTGCCGACGAGCGACACGGGCACGTCGATCATGGGCAGGATCATCGCCCGCCAGTCCTGCAAGAACAGCAGCACGACGATGGCGACGAGGAGGGTGGCGTCGAACAGCGTGTTGTACACCTCCTCGACCGACTGTCGGATGAACGGCGTCGTGTCGTACCGCACCGCGTACTCGACGCCGGGCGGGAACCGCTTCTTCAGCTCCGCGAGCCGCTTCTTGACGCGCTCGGCCACGTCGAGCGCGTTGGCGCCGGGGAGTGCGAAGATCGCCAGCCCGACGGCGGGTTGGCCGTCGAGGGTGTTGGTGATGTCCTGCGAGCGGGCGGTCAGCTCGACGCGGGCCACGTCGCCCAGCCGCACGACCGGCCGCACCGTCATGTCGCCGGACGGCACCGTGGGGGTCGAGCTGCCCGGCGCGACGCCCTCGCCGTTGCCGGACACGAGCGCCCCGGTTCCCCCCGCCGCGTCGGCGGCCGCCCCGGCCGTCGTGCCCGTGCTCCCGGCCTTCACGATGATGTTCTTGAACTGCCCGACCGTCTCCAGCCGGCCGAGCGCGTTGAGCGTGTACTGGAACGCGACGCCCGGGGCGGCCGGCTCCTGGCCGAGCTGCCCGGCCGCGACCTGCACGTTCTGCGCGCGGATCGCGTTCACCACGTCCGAGGCGGACAGCCCGTTGGCCGCCAGCTTGTCCGGGTCCAGCCACGCCTTCATGCTGTAGTCCTGCTGGCCGAACACGAACACGTCGCCGACGCCCTCGATGCGCGCGATCTCGTCCCGCACCTGGATGGTGGCGAAGTTCGACAGGTAGAGCTGGTTGCGAGAGTTGTCGGGCGAGTAGACGTTGGCGACCATCAGGATGTCGGGCGTCTTCTTGCGGACCACGATGCCCTGCCGCTGCACGTCCTCGGGCAAGAGCGGCACCGCCTGCTGGACGCGGTTCTGGACGAGCACCTGGGCCATGTTCAGGTCGGTGCCCAGCGCGAAGGTGACGGTGAGCGAGTACGAGCCGTCGTTGCCGGAACTGGAGGACATGTAGAGCATGCCCTCGACGCCGTTGACCTGCTGCTCGATCGGCGCGGCGATGGTGTTGGACACGACGACGGCGTTGGCCCCGGGGTAGGTACACGTCACGGTAACCGTGGGCGGTGCGATCTCGGGGTACTGGGCGATCGGCAGCCGGCCGACGGCCGCGGCGCCGAACCCCAGGATGATGAGTGAGATCACCCAGGCGAGCAACGGGCGGTCGATGAACACGCGCGCGAACATGCACCCTCCAGGGGCCGGACGACGGACGAATCGACGGGCCGGCGCCGAAATGCGAGCGAGGAGCCGTGTTGCTTCGCCGCTCTCCCGACTCGCTCGCACGTGCGAGCCGCCCTCGCCCCGCAGGGGCGGGGAAGTCCCGCGTACCCTTGATGCGATACGGCGTGCGGGCGCCCGGCGCCCGGCGCCTTCCCTCTCCCCGCGGGGCCATTGGCATCTACACGAGTCGCGGGGTCTGGTAGCCGGTGTAGACGGGCCACATTGTGAGCAATTTGGATGCCCGGTTGCATGAGCAATTCTGCCACCGGGCGCGGGAGCCCGCCCGCGTGCTGAAATGTCGCCACCACCGGGCACTCCGCCCTACCGAGTGCGGCCGAGGCGTCACCCGCACTCGGTAGGGCGGCGCGTCTTCACGCCCGCACGACCGGCCACACTCTCCTCGAACCCGTTCCGAGCGCGATTTAACACCGGAGCTTGCAGCCGGGGACCGCGCGACGGAACGCGGCCACCCCCGCGTCGGTCAACCCCTCACAGATCAACAGGGTCAGGTACCGGAGTTGCCCGAGTGCCGCGAGGTGCGCCAGGCCCTCGTCGGTGATCTGCGAACAGCAACTCAGGTCGAGGTGGCGCAGGTCGGACAGCGCCGTGAGATAGGAGAGGCCGAGGTCGGTGATCTGCGAACAGCCGCTCAGATCGAGGTCGCGCAACTGGTTCAGCGCGGTCAGGTGAAACAGCCCCGCGTCGGTGACCTGTTCGCACCAGCTCAGGTCGAGCGCGCGGAACGCCGGCGCGCCGCTCAGCACGCGCAGCCCCGCGAGTTCCGGGTCGGCGATCGTGGTCCGCGGGTGGAAGGAGTACACCTCGCCGGGCGCGAACTGGACCGCGCCCGGCGTATCGACGACCGGATTCCACGGCACCTCGGTGTCGGCCGGGCGCGACGACCACCTGCCCGGCACCCCGAGCGGGACCCGCCGCCCCGTGGGTACCGGCGCGCTCGCGGGCGCTCCCACGGCCCGCGGCCCGGCCGGCAACCACGCGGTCAGGGCCTCTTCCCACTCGCCCGCGTCCGCGGGCCGCGCCGCGGGCTCCTCCGACACGCTGCGGATGATGAGGTCGGTCAGCGCCGCGGGGGTGTCGAGCGCGCGGAGGTTGTTGGCCGCGTCGGCGCCGGGGTGCGCCTGGAGGTCGGCCCGGAGCAACTGGTAGGCGATGACGCCCAGCGCGAACACGTCGTCGCGCGGGTGCGGGGTCGCGGGCGGCTCGCGGAGCCGCTCCGGGCTACAGTACCGCAGCGTTCCGGCGATCCGCAACATCGTGGGCAGCGGGTGCGAGTTGGTCACGTCCAGCGGCCGGGCGACGCCGCCGATGCCGAAATCGGTGATGCGGGGCGTGGTCCCGGCCATGAGCACGTTCGCCGGCTTGAGGTCGCGGTGAACGATGGGCGGGTCGAACCGGTGGAACACGGCCAGCGCGCCGGCGATCGGGTACAGGGTGCGGACGGTGCGCGCGAGCCGGCCGCGGGTGGGCAGGGCGCGCCACTCCTCGATCGCGTCGGCGAGGGTGCCGCCCGGCACGTACTCGTAAAGCAGCCAGGGCGTCTCGCCCGACAGGTTGCAGTCGAGCAGCGGCACGACGTTGGGGTGGTCGCCGCCGTGCTTCATCGCCCGGACGATGACCTTCTTTTCGTGCGCGGCGAGCGTGTGCTTGCTCGGGTGCGTGCAGAACTTGACCGCGACGGGCGGCACGTCGCGGTACTCGTGCCGGGCGAGCCAGACCTCGCCGAACCCGCCCTGTCCGAGCTTGCGGTCGAGGACCCACATCTCGCGGTGCGGGACCGGGTCACCCTGGGCGAACCGCGGTTCGGGCGGCTCCTTGTCGGGGATGTCGGGGGCGCTCATTGACGGGTACCGTGGGAGTGCCGTCTCAGCATACCCCGACGGCGCGCGATTTGAAACCGTCGGCCGCGGCGGAATCACGCCCCGGGGGGCCCGCGGAACTCCGGCGCGCTGTGGAGCGGGACGAAGGGGCCGCTCCTGGCTCGGCTCACCACGACCGCCGACGGGTCGCCCAGGAGCCGGTCGCGCAGGGCCTTGCGAACCCCCTCGGTGCTCCCTTTCACGGTGCGCGGCCGGCCGCTCTCGTCCCGGTAGACGAGGTACCACACGTCGGCGGACGGTGCCACGCCGGTCGCGTCCGCGGTGCGGCTCTGCCCGGTGAGGTCTTCGAGGAACTCGCGGCAACTGTCGGGGCGCTGGCCCGGCTCGGCGCTCATGGCCCGGCGGATCGCCCGGTCCACCCGGTCGGAGAGCGCCGGGTTGAGTTCCTTGGGGGAGGGGAACTCGTTGCGGATCTTCCTCATCCAGCAGTCGAGCGGGCTGGCGTTGGCGAACGGCACTACACCCGTCACCATCACGTAGAGGGTGGAGCCGAGCGCGTAAATATCGCCCCGCGCGTCCACCGAACTGGCCCCGCGAAACTGCTCCGGCGCCATGTAGTGCGGCGTGCCGAGCCCGCGCCCGGCCGGAGTCAGAGTCGAGTCCACGTCGGCCGCTCTCGCGAGGTCGAAGCCGGTGAGTTTGACGGTGCCGTCGCGGTTGATGAAGACGTTGTCGGGTTTGACGTCGCGGTGAACGAGCCCCCGCTCGTGGACGTGCTGGAGCCCCCGACACACCGGCTCAATGAGTCGGACGGCTTCCCGTTCCGGGTACGCGCCGTTCCGTTCGATGTGCCGTCCGATGGAGACGCCGTCGAGGTACTCCGTGATCAGAAACGGGTACGGCGGAGCCGCGCTGAAGTCGATCACCTTCACCACGTTCGGGTGGTCGAGTAGGCTCCGGACCCGGCACGCGCGCTCGAACCAGGCGAGCAGGGTCGGATTTTCGGTGCCGGTCCGTCCGAGCACCTTGATGAAGACGTGCGCGCCGGTGCTCCGGTCCCGGCCCCGGTAGCACGTACAGACCCCGTCCTCGGTGATCTTCGACAGGACGTCATAGGCCCCGGGGTACAGGGCGGCGGTCGCGTCGGGTGCCATGAGACGTTCCGGGGTAGCGCCGGTGTGAGCAGGAGCCGTCAGAACTCGACCACGCACGACGGCAGCGCCTTCCGCAGTTTCCCGACGCCCGCGCTCGTCAGCTCGTCGCACCCGCGAACGTCCAGGTACCGCAACGTCCGCAGCCGCTTCAGTTGACCGACCCCGGCATCCGTCAGTCGACGGCAGCCGTGCAGATCGAGGAACCGCAGGTGCGGAAACTCCGTCAGGTGGCTCAGGCCGTAATTGCTGATCCGCTTGCAGTTTGCAAGCGCCAGGGACCGCAGCGCCGCGAGTTCCTTCAGGTACCCGAGCCCCGCGTCGGTCACCAGACTGTTCGACAGGTCCAGTGATTGCAGGGCCGCGAAGCCCCACAGGCACTCGACGCCGGTGTCGGTGAGCGGCTTGCACCGTGACAGGTCGAGCGACTTGAACCCCGGAATGCCGCGCAGATATTCGAGCTTGGCCAGGTCCTCGTCGCGCACGCGATCGGACGCGGAGAACCGGTAGACCTCGCCGGGCCGCGTGGTGACCTCCGCGGGCGTGTGCGCGACCTCGCGCCACGCGATCTCGCGCCACCCGACGTCCGCGTGGCTCGCCTCGCGCGCGTACCACGTCCCCGGAATGTCGATCGTCCAGACGCGCTCGCCCTTCGAACGCGGCGCGGGGGCCGGGGAGGGCGGTTCCGGCTCGGGGGCGGACGCGGCGACGCGGTCCGGGAGCCACCGCGCCACCGTTTCGCCCCAGTCGTCGGCGTGCTTCGGCCGGCGCTCCGGGTTGGTCGAAATGCTCCGGACGATGAGCGACGCGAGGCCGTCGGGCACGCCGAGGTCGGCCAGTTCGTCGCGCGCGTCGGCCCCCGGGACGGCCTGAAGGTCGCCGAGCACGAGCTGATACGCGATCACGCCGATGGCGAAGATGTCGTTGCGCGGGTCGGGCGGGTGCCCCTGCCACTGTTCGGGGCTCGCGTACAACAGCGTGCCGACGCGCGGCCCCTGGAGCAGTGTCGGCAGTCCGACCGACAGTTCGGTGAACCCGCCGGTGGTGTCGGAGATGGCCGCGACCACCGCGGCGCCGCCGATGCCGAAGTCGGTGATCCGCGGCGTGTCGCCGGCCATCAGCACGTTCTGCGGCTTGAGGTCGCGGTGGACGACGGGGACGTCGAGCCGGTGCATCTCGCCGACGGCCGTCGCGATCGCGCGCAGGAGCGGCACGGCGCGGCCGATTCGTTCCTCGACCGTGTGCTCGCGGAACTCCTCGATGACGTTGGCGAGGGTGCGCCGGCCGGGGACGTATTCGTACATGAGCCACGGCACGTCGCCGGAGAGGTTGCACTCCAGCAGCGGGACGACGTTGGGGTGGTTGCGGCTGTTCTCGGTGAGGTGCTTGAGGACGTGCCGAACGATCTTCATTTCGTGTTCGGCGAGGCGGTTGCGGGCGGCCGGGTGCGTGCAGAATTTGACGGCGCGTTCCTCGCCGGTGATTTGGTTGCAGGCGCGCCAGACCTCGCCGAACCCGCCCTGTCCGAGCTTCTCCTGAAGGGTCCAGAGTTCGGAGTGGGGCACGCGGGCGCCGGCCGCGGGCGCGAAGTCGCGCCGGACGTCGGGGTGAAGGGGCTCCGGCACCGTCGACGGTTGCGGGGAGCCGTCTTCGGTCGTGCTCATCGCGGACCATCTCCGAAGGACGGATAAGCGATGATACCGCGAAGGGGCGGGGAGGGGAACCGCTGTCAGTCGAAGTGAATGCAGACGCGGAACCCGCAGTGGTCGTACCGGTCCGCGGGGGCGGCCCAGTTGCGACTCGCAGACCGGCAACTGTGGGGCGGACTGCCCCACGACCCGCCGCGCAGCACGCGCAGGTTATTATCCGGAGCCCGCGCCTGGTGCTCCTCGAGTCGCCGGCGGGCGGTGGTGATCTCGATACGGTCCGAGCGGACGACGTAGGTCGCGTTCAGCGGACGCAGCAAGAGGTCGAGAAAGTTACCCAGCTTCATCCCCTGAATACGCGTGGCGGTGAGTTTGGGCTTCTCCTCGCGAATGTCGCCAAGCCCGTCGGCCTGGAGTTCATCTGTCATAAATACGAACGTAACCTTGTGCTGGGTAGACAATAGGTTGAGGAGTTCGAACAGCGGGAGTTGGTCGGGGGGCACGCTCCCTCGCGCGAACTCCACCTCGGTGTCCTCAAGTAGGCGCGTCAGCTTGTGTCCTTCGGCTAAGGTTCCGGGGCCGGTCGGGGGCGTATACCGGTTGTCGCACCACTCCCACACGTTCCCGTGCATGTCGCACAGCCCCCACGGGTGGGGGAACCGCGCCGCGTAGCTCCCGACCTGAATCGTCCCCTGCCAGTTCTCGCCTTGGGTGACGGTGCCGTAAGGCTTGTCTCCGTTGCAGTTCGCCTCGGTTCCGTTCAGCACATCCCCGAAGTAGAACGGCCGCGTGTTGCCGAGCCCCCCGCGACAGGCGTACTCCCACTCCTCCTCGTGCGGCAAACGGAACGTCCCAGAACGGCCGAAAGCTTGCTGAACGCCGTTGTGTGCGCTCGCGCGCTTCAAGAATTCCGTGCAATCATTCCACGAGACGCTTTCGACAGGGAGCCGGCTAGCGTCTGTGCCCTCGGGACGAAAGAAACTTGGTGCTTCGAGTGCCGTGCCCTTCATCACCGCGGCCCACTCCGACTGCGTCACCTCGTACTTACCCATCCAGAAACCGGACGTGCTCATTCTCCTGTGCCTCGCTTCGGCCTCTGCGTCCAACCAATTGGGTCGTTTCCCCTCAAAGAGTGCTTTCGTGAGGTAGTCCTGTTCGTTGTGTGGAGAACCGAGCCGGCATTCACCGGCGGGTACCCAACAGAAGGCCATTACCACGCCGGGGGCCATTTCAACGCTACGGGTCTCGCCGGGTTGCGGGGCGGCCGAGAAGGACGGGTTGCCATTCGGTCGAGCTTCTTGTTCGGTTGAAGGAGTTCTCGGTCGGCTGATTTCGCGAACGACGGCGGTGGCGGCTCCGATAGCGGCAAGTACGAGTGCGGCGCCTAACACCTTCGTTTTGAACGACGGAGACCGGACCCGTCCAGCCACGCCAGAAGGCTCGGACAGTCGGGTTGTTGACGGTAGGGGCGGCTGAACCGCCGAACGGTCGGCTCCCGCCCGCGGGCGCGTCGCCGTCGCAGGCCGCGGTGTCGAGACGGCTTTCGTTCCGGTCACGGTGCCGCCGGGTTGCTGTTGAGCCTTCTCGATTACTGCTGCGAGGGTCGCCTTCCACTCCCTCGCGTCCGCCGGGCGCTGAAGCGGGTCCAATTCAAGGCTCTTGGCGACGAGAGTAATAAGGTCGCGTGGAACGTGCAACGGACCGAGCGCTGAGGCAACATCGTACGCCAGACGCTCCAATTTTCCAATTATCGCCTGATAAGCAATGACGCCAAGGGCGAAGACGTCGTCGCGCGGGTTCGGGAGACTACCGCGCAACTGTTCCGGCGAGGCATAGACGGCCGTTCCCGCTGCGCGGAGGGCGGAGGGCACCCCCGCGGCGCAGGCGGTCAGCGCGGCAGAGGTCGCGCCGTCCTTTTGGACGGCCACGCCGCCGATGCCAAAGTCGGTAATTCGCGGCACCTTCCCGTCGGCCATGAGCACGTTGTGCGGCTTCATGTCTCGATGGATCAACGGCGGATAGAGCCGGTGGCACGTCGTCAGTGCGCCCGCAATGGCATGAAGGGCCTGGACCGTGCGCCCCAGACGGTTCGACAGCGGAAGTTCGTGCCACTGTTCAATGAGGCTCGCGAGCGTACCGCCTTCGACGAACTCGTACATCAGCCACGGAACGTCGCCGTCCAGGTTGTAGTCCAGAAGGGGAACAATGTTCGGGTGCCGGGGGGCGTATTTCATGACCCGCACGACGACGTTCTTTTCGTGCGTGACGAGTCGGTGACGGGCCTCCGGGTCGGTGCAGAACTTCACCGCCCGCGGTTGCCGTTCCTTATCCAAGGCGTGCTTCGCGAGCCAAACTTCACCGAACCCGCCACCCCCGAGCCTGCGTTCCAGAATCCAACTCGACAATCCGGGAACCGCTTTCCCCGCCGCGAACGTGCGAGGCAGCGAAATACGTCGCACGTCATCGGGCGTCTGGCCGCGCGTACCTTCGGTGGGGGCACTCATGGGCGGTTCTCCTCGCGGGGTGCCGCTACGATACCCCCTCAGTGCGGGATTTGGAACCACTCGCTGCCGCTGGCCTCGTACTTCGAGTACACGTCGTCCTCGTCGACCTCCTGCACTGCCATCCCCTGTGCCGACAGCGCCGCGGCCACCGCCCCCGTCGCATCGGCTTCCACCATGTACGCGCGCGACACTCGCCCGCCGATCGTATCGAACTCTTTCGCCTCTGCGTAGACCGCCTCGTAGGTGTCGGGGGCCGTGCGGAGCACATGCGTCCACGCGGCCGTGAGGCGCGATTTGAACGCCGCTTCCGATTCCCCCGCGTTCGCGGTCACGGTCAGGCACAGGTACTCGCTGTCGGGCATTGTGTCGCTCCGTACACGTCGGGCCGCCTCCCGCTTTCTATGCGCCTTGGAGTTCACCCGGTGTTGCCGGGCGTCGGAACGGTCGCATTTTCTTGGAGTTCCGGCATTTGCGGGGTGCGGAGCCGATCGGGGCACATGATCATTCGCGCCGTTCTTCAAGGCAGGGCTGCCGCGGCGGCCGACGGGCCACCTGTCACCGAAACCCGGCAACGCCAGGCAATCCACCAACTACAAGGATTTACGGCGAATCCGAACAGGGTGAACTCCAGCACATAAACGCTTGCGTCGGGACGCGCCCGCGAGTACTCTGACCTTTGAATCGCCCTTCGCCTTCGGCCCATATCTCGCTCTCGCCCCGTCGCCATTTCTCAATCGCACCCGCCCCGCGGCCGCGTTCGGTTGCGCGGTGAGGCGGCTTCGCCCGCACGGGAGAACCAATGACGCAAACCGGTCTCGAACTCGAACTCGACCTGGGCGCCGAAACGATCCGCTGCACCGCGGAGGAGGTCGCACACGCGCTCGCCGGCCTGCTCCGCGAGATGCGCGCCGCGGCCCCGTTCGTGACGCCCGAGGAGCGCGAAACGCTCCGGTTCATCATGTCCCACCCGAGCGGGGCGCTGACCGTCGGCGACCTGTTCCCCGACTTCGACCGCCATTCCGCGGCGCTCACCGCCCTCCGCCGGCTGCGGACCGCCCAGTTCATCCGCCCGGCCGGGCGCGACCACTGGGAGGCGGGCGAGCACATCGAGATCAAGCCGTTCGCGCGGCTCCTCTGGGCGCGGCTCGGTGAGGCCGCCATCTTCGGCGACGCGCCCGCGGAACGGGAACACGAACAAATCGCGATTCCGTCCGACGAGGAGGCCGCGATCGAGCCCGCGGTCGGTTCCGAGGACGTCGACTTGTCGCTGCCGGAGGTGAACGAGCCGGACGGGGCGGAAACGATCGTGCCGAAGGGGAAGAAGCGCGCGACCGCGTGGGACGAGGCCGACGTGCTTGAGTTTCTCAACGACGACGAGCCCTCGACGCTCAAGGGAGAGGTGGCCTGATACCAAATCGGGTGAACGAGTGACCGTCGGCGCCTGGTGCCCTCTCCCGCAAGGGTGCGGTATAAAAATGCGGTAGCGGTGTGCAGAGCAGACGCCTTTGACCCCGAAGGGGTCGGATACTTTAGTCCCCGGCGGATCAACCCGCCAGCACCGCGTTGAACGCCCAGGAGCCCGCACCGACCGTCTCTTCGGTCGCAAACAGGCCGGTGAACCAGTGCCATTGCCCGAACACATCCCAAACTTGGTCACGGACGCACTTGAGTTCTTTAGGACATCAGGAGCGATAGGGGGAGATGTCGGGCATTGGCGTGACCCCGGGAAAGTGAACACCAGACAGTAATAATTGCAGACGCGCTCCACTCACGGGGGGGCGCGGGATGGTGCAACTTCCCTTGCCGAACATGGAATTAGCTTGCGCGCCGCGCGAGTTACCACCGGCGTTGAGCCACAACTCCTGCCGTGGTAGTTTGCGCGGCGCAGGAGGGTGAGCTCGCGCGATACGCGTCGAATACAATCAGAATATCCCGAACGACCGCGAGCGGGTCACTCGCTGAGCGGCATCCACTCGGTGACGTCGTAGCGCGCGTGCGGGGCCGTGAGCGGGCTGGCCAGCGACTGGTAGTAAGCCGGCAGGCACGCCTGCAACAGTGCCGACACCTCGTCGGGGCGCAGGTTCCCGTGCTCGCGGCAGAACATCAGGTCCGTCGCGGCGCCGTTCACCGGGATCGTCAGGGCCGCCGGCACCACCTTCTTCACCACGCCCGCGAACGCCTTGCCCGAATCGGTCTCCGGCACTAGTACGAACGTCTGCGCGTCGGCCTCCGACCCGCACGGCGGCGCCGAGCGCGTGTGGTACTCCTGAATCCGCGCCGACACCTCCACCTTCCGCGCCCGCGACGTGGACACCTCCACGTCCGTCACGTCCGTCACCGGCAACAGGTCGCTGAGGAACGCCGTCGTCTGCTCCACCATCGGGGCCACCAGCGTGCGGCTCATGTCCGCGTTCATCGAACACAGCGCCGTCAGGCCGCCCCGCGGCTCCAGCACCAGTTTCTGGAGCGCGATCTCCAACCGCAACACGTCCGGCGCCTTCACGCTCTTCACCAGCTTGTGCGCCGAGCGGTCGATGTGCGTTTCGCCCGCGGGCAGCACCACGTTGAGCGTGTTGGTCGGGTGGAGCGTCTGCTGGAGCGCCTCCTCGGAAAGCGCCACCGGGGTGTCGGACGACACCGGCAGGTTCGCGATCGGACACTCGATCGCCTGCACCAGCACGTCGATGCGGGTGCGGCAGTACGCCAGCTCGCGGAGCTGGTCCTCGACCCTGGCCCGCAGCGCGCGGTAGAACCGGGCCGTCGCGTCGGCGAGGTCCTCTTGCAGCCTCACACGGGCGAACGCCCGGACCTGGTCGAGGAAGTACCGCATGCTGCGCCCGCTGCGCCCGCCGAAGAAGCTGAACGTGCCGCTGCCGGCCTGGCACACGTCGTGCGCGGCCTGCACGTCGCTCTTGGCCTGGCGCGACTTCACCCCGACCTGCTGCGCGCGGGCGTCCGCGGCCTCGGCCCATTCGCCGCACAGTGCGGCCAGCCGCTTGAGCGCCATGCCGATCGCGCCGAGCCGGCGGCCGGGGAGCTGCTCCAGCGGCCGGACCACTTCCGCGAACTCGTTGCCCCACATCTCCGCCACGCGCCGGACCGCCTCCTCCAACAGCTTCGACGTGCGGCTGCGGCGCACGGTGCTGTCCTGGTCGCCGGTCGGGCGCGTGCCGATCAGGTCGCGCGCCTGGTCCCACACGGCGTTGGCCCACGCCCCGGCGTCCGGGTGCCGGCCCGCCGCCGCGACCTGCCCCTCCAGCCCCGACAGCCACCGCTCGATCTGGTCGGCCGGGCCGCCGTCGGCCCCGCGGACCGCCTCCTCCTCGATCTGCTGGCGCACCGAGTCCGGCTTCAGCCGCGGGTCGGCGGCCGCGGTGTTCACCACCCGCTTGATCGCGTCCGGGTCGCCCGGCGGCGCGTCCGCCTTCCACTCCTTCAGGAGCGTCAGGCAGATCTTCTGCGCCGCGGCGCGGAGCAGCAGCCCGCGCGGGAACCACACGCCGTAGGTGCCGAACGTGCGGAACGGGCTGCGGTCGAACCCGACCGGCCGCGCGCGGATCTGCTCCAGCGCCGAGCCCAGCGGCGTGGTCACGTCGTGCGCCACGTAGCCCGCCAGGTGCGACACGCAGTCGCGGAACGCCCCGGCCGTGCGCTCGGGCATCGGCAGGAGGTACGTCGAGGTGAACGGCAGGCCGGTGCTCTCGACCTTCGGCCCCTCGGGGCCGCCGTAGTGCCCCACGAACGTCACGTCCGGGTCGGCGTAGTGGTTCAGCTCGGTGACCGCGGCGTACAGGTTGGCGAGTTCGGCGTCGCCGGTGTTCGGGTCGGTCGGTGCGGCCGCGTACACGAACGCGGTGACCGGGGTCTCGGCCGTCGTCATCCGGCCGAGCACGCGCCGCACCGCGTACCCCAGGTCGACGAGCATCCCGCCCGACCCGCCGCTGGCGCTGGCGAACACGTACACCTGCGGGGTGTGGTCGCGGACGATCAGCCCCGTCTGGTCGGACGACTGGGTGAGCGACTCGGGGTGCGTGGCGATCTGGAGCTCGCGCCGCAGCCGCGTGACGAACCGGAGGTAGTTGTCGCAGAACGCGAGCCGGCCCAGGGCCCGCGAGCCGCCCGCGTGCAGGCTCCGGGGGATCGAGTACAGCTTCTCGCGCGGCAGCCAGTCGAGGATCTGGTCGAGCTGCCGCCGCCGGTACTGCGTCACCGGCTGGAGCGGCACCTGGAACACCTCGTCGGTGGACAGCGCCACGTCGGGCGGCGCGCTCACCGCCTTCGTCACCGCGTCGGGGTCGCAGTCGACGTACAGGAACCGGAAGCACGGCACCTGCACCACGTCGCCCACGCGGTCGGTGAGCCGGCACCGGATCTCCTGTAGCGACCGGCGGCCGAAGCTGCCGATGCCGATGAGTATCGTCGGCCGCAGGACGCCCGTTTCCTTCTGCGGGGCGGTCGCGGCGAGGAGGTGGTCTTCGTCGATCTCCAGTTGCGGCTGGCTGGGCGTTCGGCGCGCGGCCGGGGCGGACATCACGGCCGCGCCGCCCGGCGCGTACCCGTTGCCGGACGGGGTGAGGTCCACGTCGTGCATCGTGCGGGCGGCCTTCGCCCACGCGGAGGGCTCGCGCACGTCGCCCGACCCGCTCCCGCCGCTGCCGGAGCCGTCCCGCGGCCCGTTCAGCGCGCGGATGAAGGCGGTGCAACTCGACCACCGCTCCTCCGGGGTCTTCGCCAGCGCCCGGGCCACGATCGGCCGGTCCGCCTCCGGCAGCATCGACAGGTCCGGCGGCTCGGTCATGTGCTGGAGCGCGAGCTGCCGAATGTTCTTGCCCGGGAACGGCCTCTTACCGGTCAGGAGCTCGACGTAGACGACCGCGAGGCTGTACTGGTCGGAGTGCTTGCTGATCTTGTTCTGGAACGTCTCGGGCGCCGCGTAGATCGGCGTGACGCCGCCCATCAGGCCGGACGAACTGGACCGTTCGAGCTGCTTGACCAGCCCGAAGTCCGCGACCTTGACGCGGTCGGCGACCATGAACAGGTTGCGCGGCTTGACGTCGAGGTGCTGGAGGTTGTGCTTCTCGATCAGGTGGTCGAGCCCGACCGCGGCGTCGTCGAGGAACCCCAGGAGGATGTCGCGCGGGATGCCCGGGCGCCCGGCCTCCTGGTACTCGACGAGCGTCTCGTGCAGGTTGCGGTCGGCCAGCTCCATCACGATGACGAGCTCGCCGCCGACGTCCTGGATCTGTTCGATCGACAGGACGAACGGGTGGCGCACCTGCTTGACGCGCTCGAGCGCCTTCATCTCCTGGACGGCGCGGGCGTCGTCGCCGTCGAGCGCGTTGAGGTTGCCGTAGACGAACTTGATGGCCTTGTGGATGCCGCCGGGTGCGACGCACTTCCACACCTCGCCGAACCCGCCGGTGCCGATGGGTTCGATCAGGCGGTAGCCGGGCAACGGTTCGGCGTCGGGCTCACGGAGCCAGTTCATGTGGGACAAACCTGTGAGCCGGCGCGGTCGGACGTTCCCGCCCGGTCATGAGTTCCGAGAAATTGTCGTCTGAACCGTAAGTCACATCAGACGAGAAGTCCAATCGCGCAACGGACTTCAGGTGTGGGCGTAGCGAGTTGAGTGCGGAGCGAAACGATACTCGCGCCGACGGGTGAAACTGGGTAGTTCGGGAAACATGTTTCGATCGCGAAACGGTCGACCGCGTCCGCGCCGGCCGTCCGCCCTTTCGCCCGGGCGCAAGTTCGGACACAATGCCCGCCTCAAGGAGGACGCGGCCCATGAACTTCTATGTCGGAACGAGCGGCTATTCGTACCCGGAGTGGAAAGGCACCTTCTACCCCGCGAAGATGCCGACCAAACAGATGCTCGGCTTCTACGCGTCACACTTCCGCGCGGTGGAGATCAACAACACGTTCTACCGCCCCCCGACGGCGCCGTTACTCGGATCGTGGGCCGCACAGGTGCCCGCGGAGTTCCGGTTCGTGCTGAAGGCGCCGCAGGAGATCACGCACGTCAAACGGCTCGCGGGCACGGGCGATGTGGTGTCCGCACTGTTCGCGGCCGCCGGAACGCTGAAGAGCCGTTTAGGACCGGTGCTGTTCCAGTTGCCGCCGAACTTCCGCAAGGACGTCCCCCTCCTGCGGGAGTTCCTCGCCTCATTGCCGCCGGGTGTTCCGGTCGCGTTCGAGTTCCGGAATCAGGGGTGGTTCTGCGACGAGGTCTTCAACCCGCTCCGCGAACACGGTGCGGGGATGTGCGTCGCGGACGCGGGAGACGACCTCGACGTGCCGTTCGTCGCGACCGCGAATTGGGGTTACCTCAGACTGCGGCGGCCCGACTACGACGATACCGCGCTCGCGGAGTGGGCGAAACGGTTGCGGTCGCAAAACTGGCACGAGGCCTACGTGTTCTTCAAGCACGAGGACGCGGGCGCCGGCCCGCGGATGGCGGCGCGGCTGTTAGAATTGCTCGCCGACGCGGAGCAGAAGCACGCGGCGTAGGTCGCGGTCGCGCGGCGCGAAATCCAGACGCTCGATTCGGTGGGGGTCGGCATAAACACGGTTCGGCCCCGGAGGGCGCGGCTGATGGGGAAGTGGCGCACGCTGTTCGAGTCGAGTTTGCCACCCGCCGAGCAGCGGGAGCACAGAGAGGAGTACGAGTTCGGACCGCCCGCCACGGCCGAGCAGATCGTCGCGGCCGAGCGGGCGCTCGGGGGCCAACTCCCGGCCGACGTCCGGGAGATGCTGTCCGAGTTCAACGGGGTGTGGCGGCGGACCCACTTCGACGGCGGCCGGCGGTATCGGGAAATTCACTACCTGGACACCCAGCACATGTCGGTGGATGTCCCCAGTTACTTCGCCAGCTGCGGCAACCCACTACCACCCAGATACGCGCTGCGAAGGGTCGTTTTCGTCGCGCAGTCGAACGGGTACGGCGACCTGTGGGGCGTGTGCGTGGCCGACGTGGTTCGGCACAAGGCCGGGGCCGTCGTGCGGTTGGACCACGAGGTCGGCAGGTTGGAGGCATGGGAGCCGACGTTGGCGGAGTTCGTTCGCGCCGGCCTTCGCGACCGCGGTAGCCGCCCCGCCTTTGCTCCGACCGAGGGCAAGCCCACGGCCGACCTGCCGGGGTTACGGGAGCGTCGCGACCGGCCGTCGTTCGCCGGCTGGGAAGGAACACACCCGCCGGACCTAGTGGCCCAGGCCGAGACGGCCATAACCGGGTTGATCGACCGGCTGATCGCACTCGGCCCGACACCGTCCGAGCAGCAGGTCCGGGCGGAGATCGACGGCTGCATCCGCGCGTTCGATGACCTCCAGTGGAGCCGCGGCGCCTCGTGGATCGACGCCCGAGAGCAGGCCGACATCTGCGACGCCCTACACGAGGCGATCGACCTGAGCGGGTTCGAGGCGTCCGATGAGTGGACCAGCGGGCGCGATTGGTGAGGCGGCCGCGCGGAAGCGGACCGACGGCCGGGTACGGCTGCTGAGTGGGGCCGTTCGGCCCGCATCACAACCCTTCTTACCGCAACCGCTTCCGCGAATCCGTGCATTTCGCAAGTTCGGCGCGCGTAAAATCCAGCCCAAGTCGGCCGGTCCCACTGGCCCTCTCGGAGACGCACATCGTGCCCACCCCGAAAGCACCGCCGGCGAATCGGCGGACCCGCCGTCTAAGTGACGGACCCACAAGCGGGTTCAAGCGGTTGCTCAGTATTGGAATTCGGCCTCAACATATTTGGGCCGGAGTCGATTGAGCGTGAGGTGGATCGCGGCCAATTTGATGAGCCCTCCGGCGACCTCACGCTCTTCTCCCGATCCTTGGTCAGCCGACGGCACTTGCCCAGCCACGCGAACGTCCGCTCCACGGTTCACCGAATCGGGAATTCCGCCCCTTCGGCCCGTCCGGGCGACGCACGATGACTAGCTGCCACCCAGTACCTTGTCGAGGCTCCCCAGCAGCGCGGGGCGCTCACCGCTCGTCAATTTGCCGTTGCGAACGATGCCACGGGCTTCGAGCCACGCGGCGAACTCCGGCGCGGGCGCCAGTCCGAATAACGCGCGAACGGTCGCGGCGTCGTGGTAGCTGGTGGACTGGTAGTTCAGCATCACGTCGTCGGCGCACGGCACCCCCATGACGTAGTTGCACCCCGCCGCGGCGAGCAGCACCAAGAGGTTGTCGGCGGAGTTCTGGTCGGCGTCGGCGTGGTTGGTGTAGCACACGTCCACGCCCATCGGCAGCCCGAGCAGCTTCCCGACGAAGTGGTCCTCCAGCCCGGCGCGCGTGATCTGGCGCTCGTCGGCGAGGTACTCCGGGCCGATGAAGCCCACCACCGTGTTCACCAGGAACGGGTCGAACCGCCGGGCGACGGCGTGCGCGCGGGCTTCGAGCGTGAGCTGATCGACGCCGTGGTGCGCGTCGGCCGAGAGCGCGCTCCCCTGGCCCGTCTCGAAGTACATCACCTGATCGCCGACCCACGGCACGGCGCGCCGGCCGTGCGATTCGAGCACCCGCTCGCGGCCCTCTTCCAGCACGGAAAGGGTGACGCCGAAACTCGCGTTCGCGGCCTGCGTCCCGCTCACCGACTGGAAGAGCAGGTCCACCGGCGCGCCGCGGTCGAGCGCGGCGAGTTGCGTGGTGACGTGCGCGAGGCAACACGCCTGCGTCGGGACGTCCAGTTTCGTGATGAGCCGGTCGAGGAGGTGAAGGATCGCCGCGACGGTCTCGACCGAATCGGTCGCCGGGTTCACGCCGATGACCGCGTCGCCGCAGCCGAACGACAGCCCGTCGACGGCGCTAACGAGGATGCCCGCGAGGTCGTCGGACGGGTGGTTGGGTTGCGCCCGCACGCCGAGAACGCCGCGCCCGCCCAGCGTGTTGCGGCACCGGGTCACGTTGCGGACCTTCGCGGCCGCGTAGACGAGTTCCTTGTTGCCCATCAGTTTCGCGACCGCCGCCGCGACCTCCGGCGTGATGCCCCACTTCAGCCCGCGGAGCGTTTCGCCGGTCGTGGCGTCGTCGAGCAGGAACTCGCGGAACTCGCCGACCGTGAGCGAACGAATCGTTGCGAAGGTGGGCTCGTGCAGGTCGTTGAGGATGAGCCCGGAGACGTCGTCGGCGTCCGGGTCGACGACCGGCTGATCCACCAGCGCGGAAAGTGGAACGTCCGCGAGGGCGCGTTTCGCCGCGACGCGCTCGCGCTCCGACCGGGCCGCGATCCCGGCCAGCTCGTCGCCGGACTTTGTCTCGTTCGCCTTCGCGAGCAGTTCGCGCAGGTCGGCGAACGCGAACCGCTCGCCGCGGATGGTGTGTGTGAACGGCATGGTGGTGCGGATAGTCTACCGCAGCGGGTCCCGGCGATCGTTTGAAATGGAAACGGGCGGCACACGGCCGGGTGTGTCGTCCGTCGGAGGGCCGGGCCGCCCGGGAATCATCCGGGGTTGCTCGGCGCGTTGTCGCCCTCCAGAACGGCGCGGACGACCTGGTCCTGGCGGAACGGCTTGAACAGGACGTGCCGCATCCCGTCGGCCCGGGCCTTCACGATCGAGTGGGCCACGTCGTACCCGAAGCCCGTGGTCAGCGCCACCGGGGCACGCGGACACACGGCCCGCAGGCGCCGGTACGTCTCGTACCCGCCCATGTCCGGCGGCTTCACCTCCTGAAAGATCGCGTCGTACCCGCCGCCCGCGGCCATCGCGATCCCGTCGGCGCCGGCGCCGGCCGTTTCGGCGGTCGCGCCCAGGCGCCCCAGGAGCAGGTGGACCTGCCGCCGCAACCGCTCGTCCGATTCGATCACCAGAACCCGCTTGCCCGTCAGGGGCCGGTCGACCGGCGCGGCCGGCGCGTCGACCATGTCACGGCCGACCTGCGCGACGCTGGCCTTCACGCGCCGGGCCGCGTCCAGCACGCGCCGCAGTTGGGCCGTCGCCTCCGGGTCGCCCGTGCCGGCCCGCGCGATCAGCACGCTAGCGCCGGCCAGGACCTCGTCGAGCGGCAGCGCGATCTCCTTGTTCACCGCCTCGATCGACTGCCCCGCGGTACACACCTGTTGGGCGCTCAACAGGTCGAGCGTGTGCAGCGCGGCCGCGATCTCTTTTGAAAACAGCTCGGTGAACTGCAGGTCGTCCGGGCCGAACCCGTTCGTCCGCGGGCTCTCGACGTTCAGGGTGCCGATCACCTCGTCCTGAAACTTCAGCGGCACGGTCATCGAGCTGCGGGCCCCGGCGGCGCCGGCGATGTAGTGCGGGTCGTTGGCCGTGTCGGGGCACAGGTAGCTCACGCCGGTCGAGGCGACGAACCCGGTCACGCCGTTGCCGGTCGGCCGGGCGTACAGCGCGCGCCCGGCCGCCTCCGGCAGCATCCCGTCTTCCAGGAGCGGCTTCAACTCGCCCGTCTTGCGGTCGAGCAGGCGCACCTCGATCGTGTCGTATTTCAGCAGGTCGCGGATGGTACGGCGGAGGTTGGCCTTGAGGAGCTCGACGCGGGCCTCGACGTTCATCTCGGTGAGCTGGTCGGCGTCGAGGCCGGCGAGCTCGCGCCCGGCGGCGTGGAGGGCGTCGAGTTTCTGCTGCTGAACCACCTGCGGGGTGACGTTCCGGACGAGTACGATCAGCCCCGAAACGGCGCCGTCTGGGCCGAACACCGGGCGCACGTCGGCTTCCAGGTAAGGCCGGGTCCGGCGCTCGCCGCGGCAGTGTAACCGGAGCGACACGGGCGCCCCGGCCCGGGCCGGGGCGAGCGGGTCGGCCACCTCGTACGCCCCGCTTCCGGTCGGCTCGCCGGTGAATTCGACGGACACGCGGTCGCTGCCCAGCGCCTCCAGGAGCGACCGGCCCACCGGCTCGCCCTCGGCGATTTCGCGGAAGACCGCGTTCGCCCACAGGACGACGCCCGACGGGTCGAGAACGGCGAGCCCCTTTTCGATGTGCCCGATGATGAGTTCGTCGCGGCGGAACCGGTCGAGGAGCCCGGTCACGACGTCCGGGGAGGCGACCACGGCCGCGAACCCGCCGTCGTGGAGCCGCCGCGCGACCTCGGCCGGATCGTTGGACACCGGTTCGACGTCCGCGGCCGCGGCCAGGGCGCCGTCCAGCGACCCGACGGACGGGCCGATCAACAGCAGGCGGGGGCGGTCGATCACGACACCTCCGGAAGGTTTACAGGCAGTGTCAAATTATATGCGGCCGCGTTCGACTCTCACAAGCACTCAGGCGCTCACAGCGCAGTGAAGCCGCGAAGTGGTGACCGAACGGACCGATTTCCCGCGCCCGCCGGGCCGGTGTACGATCGCGCCGATGGCGATCCGGAACCGCGGCCCCGTGACGCCCGGCAAATCCCCTCGGCCGGGTGGCGGAATGCGGATGGTCGGCTGCGGATAGAAACGGATCAACTCGGGGTGTCGAAGGTACAGCCGCCAAGTCATCGAGCGCCCGGGACGACGGCCGTGCCGGGGGCTCACTTGGGCGGGCGCCTTCGTCCCCAGACGAGTGGGTGCTTGTGCGCGTTCCCGTCGTCCGCCCGTGGGCGAGGGCACTCGGCGTTGAACCGGTGTAGCCGCTCGCGGGCCGCCATCAACCCGCCCCGACCCGCTGAGCGGGTCGGGGCGGCCGTTCGCCATCGGTTAGTCCGAGCACGATCCCGGCACACGACCAACCGGACCCGCTCCGTGGCTTCGGGCCAACCGCCCAACTCCGCCCGCTCGTCCGCCGTCAGCCCCGCAGCCCGACGGATGTTGTCGGACGAAGCACTTCCACCAGAGGAGCTGCGAACCGTATGCCAACTCGGCGGCGAGCCACTGACATAAACCCATACAACGTCACGGGTTCATGGCGTGCGAGCGCCGGATGTTCTCGTGGACCTTCTTCCCGAACGCTCCGACCGAACACGAGAACGCACGATCAAGGTGTGAGGTCGAAGTTCTTGGTCTGGTCGCCGTGAACGACGTCGAATCCCAAACCGGATTCTTTGGCGTTGCTGTAGCGAGCGGGGATCTTGACGTACTTGTAGTCCTTCGGCACCGGCGCCGGGGGCGGACC
>JAFKJJ010000184.1 GCA_017306025.1 Planctomycetota bacterium | reverse complement strand
GTGCTGACCGGCGAGGGGGACTTCGCCGGGCTCCACGCCGACATGGAGCGGCTCGAGTGACGGGTGGAGCAACTCGTCGGCGCGCTCCGCGAGCGCGAGAGCGAGGTGCTCCGCGCCGATCAGCTCGCCGCGGTCGGGCAGCTCGCGGCCGGGGTCGCGCACGAGATCCGCAACCCGCTGACGTCGATCAAGATGCTGGTCCAGGCCGGACTGGAGGACGCCGGCGGGCTGACGTCCGAGGACCTGCGCGTCATCGAAGAGGAGATCCGCCGCACCGAGCGGTCGCTCCGGGTGTTCCTCGACTTCGCCCGCCCGCCCAAGCCCGAGCGCCGGCCGACGGCGCTCACCCCGCTCGTGCGCGGCGTCGTGGACCTGATCCGCGGGCGCGCCGAGCGCCAGCGGGTCGAGGTCCGGGTGGACGGGCCGGCGGACGACGTCACCGCGACCGTGGACGGCGAGCAGGTCCGGCAGGTGCTCGTGAACCTGTCGCTCAACGCGCTCGACGCGATGCCGACGGGCGGCGCGCTGGCGGTCGCCGTGCGCGCGGACGCCGCCGGCGTCGAGGTCGAGGTGTCCGACACCGGGCCGGGTATCCCTCCCGACCTGCTGCCCCGGCTGTTCCAGCCGTTCGTCAGTACGAAGGACACCGGGCTGGGACTGGGGCTGGTCGTGTCGCGGCGGATCGTCGAAGATCACGGGGGAACGATCGTCGCGGGCGCCCGACCCGGCGGCGGGGCGCGGTTCCGAGTTACTTTGCCCAACGGGCACCCGGGGGAGCCCGACGATGCCGACGCTACTGGTGGTTGACGACGAACCCGCGATCCAGCACGCGTTCCAGCGCGCGTTCCGCGGCGGCGACATCGCCCTGCGCGCCGCCGGGACCGCCGCCGAGGCCGTCGCGGAGGTCGAGAGGGACCGGCCGGACGTGGTCGTGCTCGACGTGCGGCTCCCCGACGCCTCGGGGCTGGACACGTTCCACCGCATCCTCCGCAAGCCCGACGCCCGCATTCCCGTCATCCTCGTCACCGGGCACGGCACGTCGGACCTGGCGATCGAGGCGATGAAGGAGGGGGCGTTCGAGTACCTCTTGAAGCCCCTCGAACTGGCACAACTGCGCGAGGTGATCGACCGGGCGGTGCGGTCCAGCCGGCTGATGCGCACCCCGGCCGCGATGCCCGAGGTCGAGCCGGCCCCCAGCGCCGGCGACCTGCTCGTCGGCCGCTGCGCGGCGATGCAGGAGGTCTACAAGGCGGTCGGCCGCGTCGCGCGCCAGGACGTGACGGTCCTGATCCTCGGCGCGAGCGGAACGGGCAAGGAGCTGGTCGCCCGCGCGGTCTACCAGCACTCCGACCGCGCCGACCGGCCGTTCCTGGCGATCAACTGCGGCGCGATCCCCGGGAACCTGATCGAGAGCGAGCTGTTCGGACACGAGAAGGGCGCGTTCACCGGCGCCGACCGTCGCCGCATCGGCAAGTTCGAGCAGGCCAACGGCGGCACCGTGTTCCTCGACGAGGTCGGCGAACTGCCCCCGCTCGCGCAGGTGAAGTTGCTCCGGGTTCTCCAGGAGCGGCAGTTCGAGCGCGTCGGCGGCAACGAACTGGTCCGCGCCGACGTGCGGGTGATCGCGGCCACCAACGCCGACCTGGAGCAGATGGTCGAGAACGGGCGGTTCCGCAAGGACCTGTACTTCCGGCTCAACGTGTTCAACATCCGGCTGCCGCCGCTCTGCGACCGCGGGGAGGACATCGCGCTGCTCCTCGACCACTACGTCCGGCGGTTCGGCAAGGAACTGAATCGGCCGGTCCGCGAGATCGCGCCGGAGGCGATGGCGATCCTTCTCGCGTACCCGTGGCCGGGCAACGTGCGCGAGCTCCAGAGCGTCATCAAACAGGCCCTCCTCCACACCCGGGGCACCACCCTGCTCGCCGACTTCCTCCCCGCGCAGGTCAAGTCCCGACCACAGGTCGCGCCGGGCGAGGGGCCGACCAACGGTGCGGCGGGGGCGTTCGACTGGGACGAGTTCGTCGCCTCGCGGATCGCGGCCGGGAGCGAGGAGCTGTACGCGGAAACGCTGGAGCGGATGGAGCGCGAGTTGTTGGTGCGCGTGCTCCGGCACACGGGCGGCAACCAGCTCCAGGCCGCGAAGATCCTCGGTATTACCCGCGGCAGCCTGCGGAGCAAAATCCGCGCGCTGGGGATCAGCATCAGCCGTGAGGTCTGGTCGGACGACGATCACGGCGACTCCTGAGCGGTCGCGGCCGGCTCGGGCGTCGGGACGATTTATTCATATTTCCGGCGATTCGGGAACGGTTCGACGGTCGATTGGATGAGTGTTTGGCTCACCGAGGAGACCGCGGCCGATCCGAATTCCGCCGGTCCTCCAACGGCCGAAGGGCCGCTCACGCCCGGGCTCTTGCCGAACTGCCGATCCGACCTGTTGT
Source organism: Planctomycetota bacterium (assembly GCA_017306025.1). Lineage (GTDB taxonomy): Bacteria > Planctomycetota > Planctomycetia > Gemmatales > Gemmataceae > Gemmata. The sequence continues at coordinate 2,789 of JAFKJJ010000184.1, read as the reverse complement.
CCGAGTCGCCGTGCTGAAGGTGCGGCGTGGCCGTGTTCGGCAACCGGCTCGGGGTGAAGGACCCTGGGGTGAAGGGGCGACCCTCCGGTACGCGGACGCGTGCGACGATGTGCAACTCGACCTGTCCGAGACCCGGCTCGTGGACCAAGCGGTGATGGAGAAACTCCACCAAGAACATGCGCGCTACGGCTCTCGATTTTCACGCGCCGCGCGTGCCTCCCGTTCTTGATCGCCCGACCCGCTCGCCGGCGCCGCCGTCACCGAAGTACGCCTACCAGTCGAAAAATTCGCGGCCGTGTGCGAGCAGTCCGCCCGCATGAGCGGTGGCGACGACGAGCAGAACACTTACCGCGAGTGCGATCCGCCCGCACGAACTCCGCGCCCCGCGCCGCGCGTCCCGCCGGGAGCACCACGCCGCGAAGATCACCCACACGCCCGTGATCGTCCCCAGGCAACGATGGGCACTCAAATACTGGGGCGCACCTACCCCGTTCCCGCTCCACGCGTGGAGCCACCCCAGCGCCACGGTCGGGACAACGGCCGCGGCCGCGAGCGTCAGGCAGAACCGCACCACCGCGGACGGCTCGTGGGAGCCGCGCGACGGAAGGAACTCGCCGACCGCCGCGGCGATCAAAAGCGCGATCGGGAAATGCAGCAGGAGCAGGTGAAATTTTCCCAGGAGCCGGACCGTCCGGCGCGCGGGCGACGGGGGGGCGGGGTCCGCGGACGGCGCCGGGTCGGGTACCCGTGTCCGGGCTTCCGGGGCGCCCGCGGCGATCCACGCGCGGACCAACTCCTTCTCCGCGGCGCCGAGCGGCCCATGCGGCGCGCCGGCCGGGGGCATGTCGCCGTGCGAAACCAGGAGCCACAGTTCGGATTCCTCCGGCCGCCCCGGAATCACCATCTCGGGGTTGCCGGCCACCCGCCGGAGGTCGAGGACGTAGCCGAAGCGGCCCTGCGGCCTGGGCAGGTCGGGGCCGTGGCACCCGGCGCACTTCGCCGCAAAGACGCTCCGGACCTCGGCCCCGGGGTCGCGCTCCCCGACGGGAGATTGTGCCCGAACGGCGCCCGAACCGAGCGCGACGGCGAGAACCGCTCCGACCAGGTGCCACGGCGTCATGGGCTGCGCTCCTTCGTCCTCGGGCGACCGAACCGGCGAACGCCCCGCGGTCGGGGTCATTCGAGCGTGGAGTCCACGACGGCGAGCGAGCCGGGGTTTTCGACGTAAGCCACGGTCGAAATGCCGAGCACGCCCTTGAGCCGGTCGGCGGGCAGGTCGCGGACCGGTCCCGGCGTACCCTTGCCCGGCTCGGACTGCGGGAAGGCTGTCGATCGGGCGGTGTGGAACGTCACCTTCCCCTCGACCTTCTGCAGCGCCTGGTGGATGTGCCCGTTGAGCACCGTCACCGACCCGAACCGCTTCAGCAGTTCGAGCGCCCTCTCGGCGTCCCGGGTGCCCCAGCCCCACTTCTCGTAGACCGCCCAGAGCGGGACGTGCGCGAACACCACGACGGGCGCGCTGTCCTTCAGCCCGGCGAGATCCTTCTTCAGCCACTCTAGCTGGTCGGCACCGATCGCGCCCAACCCGCCGTCGCCGCTGCCCGATTTCGCGTTCGCCACGTTCACCAAGCCGACGAAGTGAACGCCCTTGTGGTCGAAGCTGTACCAGCCGAGCCCGTGCGTCCCCTTCCCGTGGCGCGTGAGGTACTCCTTGTTCCCGTCGCCGTCGAAATCGTGTTCGCCCGGCACGTAGCCGATCGCCCCGGCCTTGACCCCCTTGAGGATCTCGGCGCAGTCGTCGAACTCTCCCGGCTTGGCGAGGTGCGTGAGGTCGCCGGTATGGAGGACGAAGGCCGGCGCGTCGGGGAGCGCGTTGATCTTCGCGACGGCCTGCTTGAGGGTGGCCGCCACGTCCTTGTTCGGGTCGCGGGCGAAGCCGAGGTGGCTGTCGCTGATCTGGACGAAGGTGAATGTCGGCCGCGCCCACGGGGCCGCGGGCGCGCCGAGGACCCGCGAGGTCGCGATTCCGCCGCCCACGCCCCAGACCACACCGGTGCCCACCCAGGCCATACACCGGAGCATCCCGCGCCGGTCGATCCCGTCGGTCGTTGGGAGCTCCGGGCGCGCCGGTCGGTTCTTGTCTCGCACGGTTCGGTCCTCGTGTGGTTGGAGCGGCCCGCGAACGTCGACCCGGGCGGGCCGCGCCACAACAGACCGGCGCCCCGTGCGAAAAATTCCCACCGAGAAAAGGGTGCGATTCTCGGGAATAACCGCGCCCCGGAACCGGTAGAGTGACGGGAGAGTGTCGGCGGGTGACAAGGGAGCCCGTGGAGAACGCGATTGGACCGTGAGGAGCAGGGGCGATTCGAGCGGGCCACGGTGCCCCATCTGGACGCCGCCTACAACCTGGCCCGGTGGCTGACGCGGGACGAGCACGCCGCCGAGGACGTGGTCCAGGAGGCGCTCTGCCGGGCCGTGAGGTTCTTCGCGAGTTTCCGGGGCGGTGACGGGCGGACGTGGCTGTTGACGATCGTCCGCCGGGCGTCCTACGACTGGCTCCAGAAGCGCCGAGCCGCGGCCGCGCCGGCACCGTTCGACGAGGACGCGCACAGCCCCCGCGACGACGCGCTCGACCCCGAGCGGCTCGCCATCCGTAAGGCCGACGTGGAACTCCTCCGACGGGCCGTGGAGGAGCTCCCCCCGGAGCACCGCGAGGTGATCGTTCTGCGCGAGTTGGAGGGGCTGAGTTACCAGGAGATCGCGGCCGTGGAGGAGACCGCCGAGCGGAC
>JAFKJJ010000183.1 GCA_017306025.1 Planctomycetota bacterium | reverse complement strand
CTCGGCGATTCGATCTTCGACAACGCCCGGTATGTGCCCGACCGACCGCCGGTGATCGAACAGGTGCGCCGCGGGTTGCCGCCGGACTGGAAGGCCACGCTCGTGGCGGTGGACGGACACACCGTCGAGGACATCGCGCTCCAACTGCCCCGCGTGCCGTCCGACGCGACGCACCTCGTGGTGAGCGTCGGCGGCAACGACGCGCTCATGGCGAGCGGGTTGCTCCACGAGCGCGCCGGGACCGTCGGCGCGGCGCTGACGGTGCTCGCGGAATCGCTGGGCACGTTCCGCGCGACTTACGCGGCGATGCTGAAGGACGTGCTCGCCCTCGGCCGGCTCACCTCGGTCTGCACGATCTACGACGCGATCCCGATCCTGGGCGACGCGGAGCGGGCGGCGCTGGCGGGGTTCAACGACGTGATCTCGCGAACCGCGATCGGTGCGGGAATCCCGCTCGTCGACCTGCGGGTGATCTGTAACCACCCCGACGACTACTCGCCGCTGTCACCGATCGAGCCGTCGGTGGTGTGCGGGGCGAAGATCGCCGACGCGATCGGCCGGATGCTCGCCGGGCACGACTTCGCCGCGGCGCGCACCGCCGTGTGGGTGTGATTCTGTAGTTCCAAGTTCCAAGTTGAAGACCGAAGGCCGGAGCCGCTTTTGTCTTCAACTTGGAACTTGGAACTACAGAATCACGAGGGCGTCGCGGCCGCGAACGCCTTCGCGGTGTCGTACAGCTCATAGAACTCGACCGCCAGCCCGTCCCGGAACCGCCAGCGGTTCGCCACCGCCGTCTCGGCCGTTTTGCCGGTCTTGCGGTTGCGGAAGGCGCAGCGCCCGAACGTCGCCACGCGGTCGCCGTCCACGAGGAACTCGTCGACCGTGTAGTAGATCAGTTCCCAGTCGGCGGCGAGGGCCGTGAAGTACCCTTGAACGGTCCCCTTGCCCTTGCGGGGCGCGGAGAATTCCATCCCCGGCGCGCCGTCGGCGACCGAGCGCATTTCGATGTCGTCGGCCATCAGATCCATCCACCCCGCGACGTTCCGGCCGCGGGTGTCGTGCCATTCCTTGTAGGCACACTTCAGCTTCTCAATCGTGTCGGGCTTCAGCACGGCTCGGCCTCTGAAACGGGACGGGATCACGAACGGGATTCGTCGGGGGCGTGTCGTCTCACGTTTTCGAGGAGGCGTGCGAACTCGGCGGCGGTGCCGACGCGCTCGCCCCGCACGGCCGCCGCGAGGTACAGGCCCTCCGCCTCTTGAGCGGTAACCGTTACCCCGCGCTGGCGCAGGGCGATCATCGCGTGAACGACGAGCCGCGGCGGACAGCCGCGGAGCCGCATCCGCACGATGTCGAGGGCCGAGACCGGCGCGTCGGAGAGCCGCGCCAGCACCCAGAGGCGGACGTGAACGAAGAAGAACACGAGACCGACGACCCAAACGGCGGCCGCCAGCGCCGCGACCGCCAGAACCACCTCGTTGCCGTTCACCGCCGTCCCTCCGACGGGTTACTCAATCGCGCTCGTCGTAGTCCCCTTCGTATTCCTCGTCGCCGTCTTTCAGATCTTGTTGGGTTTCGCGGATCAGCCGGAGCCACTTGTCGCGCCCGTACAGAACGAACCGGTACGTCTTGCCCCGCGCGGTCGCCACGGCCAGTGAGTTCGGAACGACCGGGATCACGCCGAACAGCTTCGTCCAGCACTTCCACACGGCTTCGATGTCGTGGAGCGGGATAACGGTTCGGCCGGTCTGCGCGTTGAGCCGGTGCGCCTCGAAGATGAGCCGGCGCGTGGTCAGGAACAGGTGCCCGCCGACGGCCTCGATCCCGCGCTGGAGGTTGGCCCCGGACGTGAGTACGAGGAACTCGCCGTCGCCCAGGTCGGTGTGCATCGTGCCCTCAGGATTTGTCGGTCGGCTTCTCGGGGCCGCCCTTCTCGGGACGCGATTTGTCGGGGGCCGCCTTGTCGGGGGTCGCCTTCTCCGGGTCCTGCGCCGCCCGTCGTTCTTCCGGTAACGGGGCCGGGGTAAGGTTGAACGACGGCCCCGTCGCGTCGCGCATGGCGTGAGCCAGCCGCAGCGAGAACTGCTCCATCCTTTGACGGTCTCGCTTCGTCACCGGGGTGTCGCGGATGTAGTTGCCGAACTCGACCATCCGACCGGCGATCTTGGACCGAACGCCCTGCGCGGTCACGTCCTCAACGATCGCGAGGGGTCCCCAGTAGAGCACCCAGAACTCCCGTTCGGCCTTCGCCCGGACCTCGTCGCTGTCGGTCGTCGCGACGAGCGCCGCGGCCTCGGCTGCCCGCAGGTAGAGCTTGAGTTGCGAGTCCCAGAACGGCCTGGCGGCCTCCCGCTGTAGTTCGGCCGTCCGCTGTTCATCGACCTTCTTGCGCTCCAGTTCCGCCTTCGCGCGATCCTCGTCGCGCCGTACCTGCTCCGCGCGAAACTGGTCCTCGTCCTTCTTGCGCTGGTCCTGGAACTGCCGCTCGATCTGTGTTTGCTGGCCGTAATACTGCTGGAGCCCGACCCACACGCTCACGATCGCCCCAATGGCCGTAGCAATGCCGAGTACGCGGCCCAGATGGTCCCAGATGGCGGACTGCTGGAGCTTCTTTACCTCCAGCTTCAGTTTCTCGACCTCCTGTTCGAGGTGTCGGCGTTTCAATTCGTCGTCGGTGAGGGGGGTGGGCGCCGGTGAACTCATGCGGTCCTCTGCGTGAGGAGTGGGGAGCCGATCGCCTCATTCAAGCACGGGCTGCGTCGGGTGCGCGGGATCGCTCCGCACACCCGACGCAGCCCGTGCCGTACCAGATCCGGGTGAAGAGCAACGGTCGCGGTTCGAGCGTGTATTGGTCGTGGGGCCGGCCGCCACTCGCGACCAATACTCTTCATCCGAACCTGGTATCAGTGGTGGTGGCCGTCGCCGAAGAACCCGCTCTTCGGGTCGGCCCGGCTCCAGACGTAGGCCAGGAGGTCGAGGATCTCGTCGCGCGACAGCTTGTCGAGCAGCCCCTTCGACATCAGCGACGTCGGGGCCTTCTTTTGCTCCACGATGTCGGCCCGCTTCACCTCCCGCGGCTTCGCGCTCGCCAGCGGGTTCTCGATGATCTTCACCACCCCGTCCTTCTCCTCCACGACCATACCCAGGATCACCTTGTCGTCGGCCAGCACGAAGCGGTACGCCGCGTACTTGTCGTCGACCTTCTTGGCCGGTTCGAGGACGTGTTCCAGCACGTCCACGGCGCTGGTGAAGTTCTTCTTGTCCTGCGCGAGCTTCGACAGATCCGGGCCGAACTCGTTGCCCTGCCCGCCGAACTTGTGGCACGCGACGCAGGTCGCCACGGTGAACATCTGCTTGCCGTTGGCGAAGTTCCGGCCGCCCTTCTTCTCCATCTCGCGGACCGCGTCGGCCAGTTCTTCGAGCTTCCACTCCGTGCGCGGGCGGTTGAACTTCAACAGGTCGTCCTTCACGACCAGCGGGTTCTTGGCGAGGTACGCTTCCGGGTTCTCCTGATACGCTTCGAGGTCCGCGACGACGTACAGCGCCCCGTGCATCCGGCGCCAGTGACCCGGATACGTACACACGTAGGGGTAGATGCCCGGCTCCTTCGGCGCGGTGAACTTCAGTTGCTCGGCCTGCCGCGTCTGGAGCAACTTGCTCTTCAACAGGACGACGCCCGCGGGCATGCTCGGCACGTACTGCGCCGCGGCCGCGCCCGGCGCGGTGGCGAACGCCTCGGCCGCGTTACCGATTTTCTCCAGGTTGCCCGGGGTCACGACGACGAAGTTGTGCGGCATGATGTCCGTGTTCTCGAACACGAACTCCACCGGCTTGCCCGCCTGCACCACCAGCCGTTCCTTGTCGTAGCTCATCTGATCGAACAGCGTGCCGACGCGGATCACCCGCACGCCGATGTCGGAGAGTTCCTTCCGCGCGGCCCGCGCCTCGGCCGGCGGGAGCAGCCCCGCGAGCCCTTCGCCGAGTTGCATGAAGTCCAGCGCCACCGGCGCCGTCCGCTCGCCCACCGGCAGCGCGCGGATGTACTTCAGCACGGCGTCGAGCGTGGCCTTCGCGTCGTCCTTCGGCCAGTCGCGGGCCGGGATGCGCAGGAGCGCCTGCACCGCCGCGGCGCGGTCGCCCTCTTCGGTCAGGTACTTGGCGATCGCCTTGAAGGCGTCGGCCTCCTGCCCGCGGACCGCGGCCATCGCGAACATCGCGGACTTGCGCACCTGGCGCTCGGGCGAAGCG
>JAFKJJ010000182.1 GCA_017306025.1 Planctomycetota bacterium | reverse complement strand
GTCCGCGCCTGTTACGACGGCGGGTCCGCCCTCGACGCGGTCCGGGCGGACCCGCCCGACGTGTGCCTGCTCGACCTGATGATGCCCGGTCTGGACGGCCTGGAACTGGCCGGTCTGATCCGCTCACAGGCCGGGCGCCGGCCGGACCCCAAGTCCCCCGAGCGCAATAGAGATACCAAGGGCCGGTTCTCCGGCCCTTCGCCCACGGCTTCAGCCCCGGTCATTTCTAAACACACGTCCATGAGGGCGACCTTCAATTCCGGGCTTTGGGCGAATAAGCAAAAATCGCTGCACACGCGGTGCCAACTCGCACGACCGCGGGGCCTTCCCGAGCTATGTTTCCCGTGGCGGTATTTTATCAACACCCGACCGCTTCGCACCGCGGCCCGGTCGCCAAGTTCTTCCTTTCTCGCATCGCACCCACATTCGGTACGCCCCGCCACCGCCCCGCGCGTCGGAATTTCGAGAGCGACGAGAGACGTTACGAGGTTGACTCGCGGGCGATCGGACGGAATAATCAGGGTGTTGAAAGTGACCACTTTCGTGGAGCGTATGACGCGGGCACTCATCCACATCGGGTTGGCGGTGGCCCTTGTCCTCGCCCCCACCCTCTGTTGTTGCAAGGTGCGCGGGCTCGGTACCGCACAAGCGGCGTCCCCGCGCCCACAGCCGACCGCGTTTCCCGCACCGGTCGATTCGTGCCATTCCTCCAAGACAACGTCCTGCTGTCACGAGGCGCCGAAACATACGCCGAAGGCCCCGGAAAAGCCGTCCGACCATAAGCCGACGCCGCGACCCGCGCCGGTCTCGTGCGCGTGCTGCGGTGAGCGACCGGACGTTGCACAGACCGAGAGCAAACCGACCGTCGCCGCTGCCGAGCCCACGGGCGAACTGCTCCCACCGGCGGTCGTGTTCGCGGCCGTGGCCCCCGAACACCTCGGCCTGGTTCGCGGGTTGCACCCGCCCGACCGGGCCGACGTGGACGCCCGATCCGCCGCCCTCTTCGATCGTCACGTCATGCGCTGTTAGCGCCGTCATCGCGAATGTGGTTCCGTTCTCCCGCGACCGCGGGTAGTGTGTTGTTCATCGCGTCGGGTGCTTACCCCGCGCGGGTTCATTGCCGACTTTTTCCAACCAACTCGAACGGAGAACGATCATGAAGGTTTTCGCGATCCTCGCCGCGTCTCTGATGGCCGCCGGCGGCGCCTCCTACTACCTGTCCTCGACCGACACCTGCCCGCTGACCGGCTGTCCGGTCGCGAAGAAGGGCGGGTGCTGCGCGGCCGGCGACGCGTCGGCGTCGTGCTGCACGGTCCCCTGCCCCGCGTGCTCGGACGACTGCCGCGAGTGCTGCGCGGTGTGTGAAGAGTGCTGCGCGGCCGGCGCGGCCCTTCCGACCGCGAAGGCGGCCAAGACCGACTGCTGCACCGCGATCGAGGCGTGCTGCGAGAAGGCGGCCGCGTGCTGCGCCGACAAGTCGAAGTCGGTCGCGGCGGGCGCGAAGGTCAAGCCGGACTGCTGCGCCGCGGGCGACGTGTGCTGTGTGCCGGGCGGCGCGTGCTGCGGCGACAAGCCGAGCTCGACCGACCTCGCGACCTCGGCCGTCGTCGCCGGCGTTACGCTCAAGTGAGTTGACGTGAAGTGACGACCCGTGAGGGTGGCGCGGGCGGCCTCTGCCGCCCGCGTTTCGTTTTGCTACTCCCCCGCGGGATCGGGAACGACGGTGACCGGGCCGGTCGTTCGCTCGTAGACGGCTCGCCACACCGGCGTGCCCGCGGCACGGGCCTTCCGCTCGAAGTTCGTCGCGTACCCCGTGTCGGTCTGCGGCGCGGCCCGGCCGGCCTCGTCCGGGCGCTCGCCGAACGCCGGCATCGCCCGCACGATCGCCGTCATCAGGCCGAAGTACTCCTCCACGTCGCTCGCGATCAAGAGCCGACCGCCGGGCGCGATCGCGCGGGCCGCGTCGGCGGCGAACTCCGGCGTGAACACCCGCCGCTTGCGGTGCCGCTTCTTCCACCACGGATCGGGGAAGTACACGTGTACGGCGGCCACGCCGCCGGGCGGAACGAAGTCGCGCAACACCACCTTCGCGTCGGCGCACGCGGTCTTCACGTTCGGCATGTTGCGGATCGCGTACCGCGTCGCGGCGTAGAGCTGGTACTTGCGAACGATCTCGATGCCGAAAAAGTTCGTGTCCGGGCGCGCCGTCGCGGAATGTAGGAGGAACAGCCCCTTCCCCGTACCGACCTCGATCTCGACGGGGTTCGGGTTGCCGAACAGCTTCGCCCAGTCGATCGGCTCGGGCACGGCCCGTACCGCCTCCCGGACCGAGGGGAGCGGGCAGGCGTCGGAGGACAGCGCGTGAAGCGTCTCGGGGTCGGCGTCGGGCCACCGGTCGCCGGCGGAGGTGCCGACCCGCGGCACCTCCCACACCCACGGGGCGAGTTGCTCATTCGACAGCCGGCGTGGCTTTCGCACCGCGCAGTTCCTCCAACTTGCCGACCGGCACGCCCGTGATGACGGCCTCGAACGCCTTCTCGGACCCGACCTGCCCCACGATGCGGAACCGCGTCATCCGCCGGCGCACCTTCAGCCCGGTGCCGACCATCACCAGCCGCTCGCCCGGCCGCACCTGGCGGATGAACCGGGCCTCGTCGACCCCGGCCAGGGCCAGCAGAACGCCCTCGTCGCCGACCTTCTGTGAGATGTAGTAGTAGCCGCACAGTTGGGCCGCGGCCTCGCACATCAGCACGCCGGGGAACAGCGGGAACCCCGGCATGTGCCCGCGGGCCCAGAAGTCGGTGTCCTTCACGTCCTTGAACCCGACGATGACGTGGTTCGCCGGGTCGACGTGAACGATCCCGGTCAGCATCTCGAACTCGAACCGGTGCGGGTTCGCGCCGCGGATCTGCTCGATCCCGGCGATGGGACGGTCGAAATCGTACGCGGTCAGGTCGGCGACCACCGGTTCCTCGGCCATCAGACACGTCTCCTGGTCGGTGTGGTCCGGTCGCTCCGTGACCGGGTGCTTTGCGGGTGTTGACGCGAGGATCGGCCCCGCGCCGTGCCGCCCCGGTCACAGAGCGACCGGACCACTCTGAAAACCTACACGATCAGTTCCAGCACCTGCGGCAGCTCGGTGATCATCGCGTCCGGGCGCGTCGCCGGGTCCTGGAGCTGCTCCGGCGTCGCGGACAGGCTGTTCTTGTCGCCCGCGAACAGCGCGGTGCGGAACCCGTACTTCTTCGCCGGCGCGACGTCGCGCGTCAGGCTCGACCCGACGTGCAGCACCCCCGACGGCGAGATCCCCTTCGCCCCGGCCGCCGCGACCGCCGCCTTGAACAGCGTGTCCGACGGCTTCCTGGCCTTTTTTTCGGCCGAGATCAGCCGCATCGCCGGGCCGACCACCGCGTTCAGGTCGAAGTCCGGGTCCTGCTGCTTCAGGCACCGCTGCAACTGCCCGGCGGTGAAGCACTGTCCGTCGGCCAGCAGCCCCTGAACCACCCCGCGCTCGGCGAGGAGCTTCAGCGCGTCGGCCGCGCCGGGGTACGGCCCCGAACCCTGGATGCTCGCGTGGTAGAAGTAGGCGATCTTCTTCGTGAAGTCGTCCAGCGAGCCGTAGGTTGCCGCGTCGAACTTGTACTCCTTCTGCTGGAGCTTCTTGACGATGTCGTCCCAGACGCGCTCGGTCTGCACCTCGGGGAACTTCTCGCCGCCCCCGCCGGAGGTGAGCCGGAGCGTGGTCAGCGCCTTGTCGAACAGCTCCTTCATGTACTCCGACGGCGCGCCGGGCTTACGGCTCATCGAGTTCCACATCTTGAACTCTTTGATGACCTTCTCCAGCGCCGCGGCCGTCACGAACCACGCGACAGCCGCATTGCACGGCGACCAGTTCGGTTTGTTCATCACCGGTGGCCCCGGCACTGTGGCGAACGCAGGCAAGATTAGCGGCGGCGAACGGATTGGCGTCGATCTGGCGCAAGGTGGCCGCATCGACAATGCCGCAAATGGGGTGATCGCAGGCAAGGTGGCGGGCGTGTTCTTTGCGGGTGGCGAAGCGGCTCTCACCAATGCCGGCCACATCAACGCGACCGGGGCTGCTGGCGTCGATATCGAAAGCGGTGGCAATGCGAACAAGGAGCGTGGCGCATCCATTGTAGGCGCCGACTTTGGAATCTTTGTCGCGGGGCGCGCGGGGACGGTCACAAATCAGGGCACCATCGCCGGGAAGGACAAGTTCGGCGTCGACCTG
>JAFKJJ010000181.1 GCA_017306025.1 Planctomycetota bacterium | reverse complement strand
CACCTGGCTGACGCGGCGCTACGTCGGCATCCTCGGGTGGTCGCTGCGGCACCGGTGGGTGATCGTCCTCGCGACGCTCGCCACGTTCCTCAGCACGCCCGTGCTGTTCATGATCGTCGGCACCGACTTCGTGCCGAAGGACGACCAGAGCGAGTTCGAGGTCGCCGTCACGCTCAAGGAGGGCACGACGCTCAAGCAGGCGGAGGCCCAGTGCGCCGAACTGGAGGCGCGGCTGAAGCAGGTCCGCGGGGTGACGAACGTGTTCACCGTGATCGGCCCGACCGACGGCCGCGCGCCGAAGGGCCAGGGCGACGTCACCCAGGTGAACATCTACTGCCGCATGATCGACCTCCGCGAGCGCGCGTTCGGCCAGCGCGACGCGATGGCCGACGCCCGCGTCGTGCTCGCCGACTACCCCGACATGCGCGCCGCGGTGCAGGACGTGAAGCTGTTCAGCTCCAGCGCCTTCAAGAACGCGCAGCTCGACCTCAGCATCCGCGGGCCGGACAGCGCGCGGCTCGAAGAGTACGCGGCGAAGGTCGTGAAGCGGATGAAGGCGAACCCGAGGTTCTCGGACGTGGACACCAACGCCGCGAGCCGCAACCCGGAGATCCAGGTGCGCGTCGACCGGCAGCGGGCCGCGGACCAGCGCGTGAGCGTGCAGGGCATCGCGACGGCGCTCGGGCTGCTCGTCGGCGGCGAGCCGGTCACGAAGTACAAGGAGGGGGCCGACCAGTACGACGTGTGGCTGCGGGCCGCCCTACCGGGGCGTGACCGCCCCGACGCGATCAACGCGCTGACCGTGCCCGACGCGAACGGCAAGCCGGTGGAGCTGCGCACGCTCGCCGGCCTCACCGACGAGCGCGGCCCGGCCACGATCGAGCGGTACGGGCGCCAGCGGCAGATCGGCATCCAGTGCAACTTCGCGCCGGGCGTCGCGCTGGGCGACGCGCTCCCCGAAGTGCAGAGCTACGTCAACGAACTCGACCTGCCGCCCGAGTACCGCTACGAGTTCCTGGGCGAGGCGAAGCTCATGGCCGACTCGAACGCGAACTTCCTGATGGCGTTCCTCCTCGCGTTCGTGTTCATGTACATGATCCTCGCGGCGCAGTTCGAGAGCCTCGTTCACCCCGTCACGATCCTGATGGCGGTGCCGCTCACGCTGCCGTTCGCGCTCATCTCGCTCATGCTGCTCCGCACGCCGCTCGACGTGTACGCGATGATCGGGCTGTTCATGCTGTTCGGCATCGTGAAGAAGAACGGTATCCTTCAGGTCGATTACACGAACGTGCTCCGCGCGCAGGGGCTGCCGCGCGACGAGGCCATCCTCCGCGCCAACGAGGCGCGGTTCCGCCCGATCCTGATGACGACCGTGATGCTGGTGGCGGCCATGATCCCGATCGCGACCGGCAGCGGCCCCGGCGCCGGCGCGCGGGCCAGCATGGCGAAGGTCATCCTCGGCGGGCAACTGCTGTCGCTGTTGCTGTCGCTGCTCGTCACGCCGGTCGCGTACTCGCTCTGGGACGACATGCTGGTTCGCGGGAAGAAGGTCGCGGCGTGGTTCGGGTCGCGGCGCGACCGGACGCCGCCCGCCGCACCGCCCGAACCCGAACCGGACGTGGAAGCGGTGAAGGTGACGGTCCGCGAAGTGCCGGCGCTCCGCGACGCGGAACCGGACGCGGCGCCGGCCGGCTCGTGACGCCGGGCTGTCGGGCCGGCCCGTCGCCCCTCTTTCTGTAGTCTTCACTCAAGATCGCTGAATGATGCCGGCCGAGCGAGGTCCCGCAAACGTCACGTCCGCGGGCCGTCGATTCGGGAGCAGGCACGCGGCCAATTAACGGCGGCGCTTGCCTTCCCGTGGGTCCGCCGAATTGAAGTGCTTGCGCGAACATGCGCGCCCGCGCGTCTCATTCCTCGCCGTCTGGTCAGAGGAGCGAAAGCGAGTCGAGCGGCACGCGTTGACCCGGCCGGGATACCCGAAGGCGCGGCCCACGTTATTTCATCTCGGTCGGCTGACGCACCGTCCGGCGGCCGATAAAGACCGCGACCGCGATCCCGCCGAGGACCAATCCCGACGGTCCGGGAACCGGACTGGATTCCGGGGCCGGATCGAGCGGGGCACCGGCGGGCGAGCGGTTGAACCCCGGGTTCGGCGGCGATGGCGCCGGGGTGGTTGGGTTCGGTGTGATCGACCCAGAGAAACTGCTCGTCCCGCCTGACCCATTCAGAAACGGGGACGCGCCTCCCCCTGCCGGCACAGCAGCGCCGGGGCTACCGGTGTTGCCGATCACACCTCTGGTCGTTGCGCCGGGGGCCGCGCTGAACCCGCCGACCGGATCAGAAGGACCGGTCGCTTGGCGCGGTACGATTTGAAGGGCGTACTGCCCCTGGACGACCGCGGCGTTCCGGAGCCCGTTCAGCCGCACCAGTTCGAGCCCGGGAAGGTTAACCCAGAAGTCCGAGTCGTCCCCGCTCAGGCTCCGAAGGTACTGTTGGGCCTGGGTGACGAAGACGGGAGGGGGACCCGGATACTCGGCGCGGAACGTCCCGGTGCCCAGATCGAACCGAGCCGGCCCGGCCGGCAAGTCGGTCTCGTGGGTGAGCTCCCAGAGGGCGACCTGGAACGCTCGCGCGGCGTCCGGATCTGCTGCCGACTCGGCCCCCTCGTGGTAGTAACGACCGAACAGTTCGCGGATGTACTTGTTACGGAGCGCGGCTTCCTTCCATCCCTCCTCGGTGTCCGGCAGGTTGTAGGCTGCCGGGTGGTTCGGGGAAAGCAATTCGAACCGGTAGGTGTTCCCGGCTGCCACCCCGACGAGCGGTTCCGCGCAATACGTCTTGAACGTGCGACCGAGACTCGAAGTGCTGAAGTGTTTTTCCGGAACGGTCCAGTTGAGCGTCCCGACCGGTCGGGTGTGAACTTCTCCTCTCAGCCGGAAGGTGAAGTTTGCTTTCGAGTCGAGTCCCTCGTAGCGGGCGGTGACTTCGTCGGGGGCTTGGGCCGGGGCGGTTGCGGGAGCGACAAGGCCGACGGCGACGGCGACGAGCCAACCGGCGCGCCCCCTCCGTTGACCGTTCGTGTTGGGCGACGTCATGGGGCGGATCTCGTGCGGCAGAGGACGTGGGGAACGGGACTTGTGCGAGAAGCTCAGGCTATGAGTTTACCAGCGCTCGACAGAAGAATCAGCCGAAAAAGTGCAGCTCACGATCGGCCAGGATGTCGAGAGCGTGGGAGCGTGCACTGTCCGGCCCCGATTTTTCGCTTGACGCTCGTCTGTGATGGACAGATGATCCCGTGAAGAAAATGCCCAACCGTTGGTAATTCGTCATGTCCACCGATCCGTCGCCCGATGACCCGACCCTTCTTTCTTCGGGGCCGCCTTCGGGCGGCGGTGGAGAACCCGGTGCGCCCCTGGCCGGTGACGGCCGGTACGAACTTCTCAAGGAGCTGGCGCACGGCGGGATGGGGGTCGTGTACGCCGCCCGGGACCCCCGGTTCGGCCGCGAGGTCGCGGTCAAGACGCTGCACGCCCGGTTACGGGACCGTCCGGACGTGGTCACCCGGTTCGTCGCCGAGGCCCGGTTCACCGGGCGCCTCCAGCACCCCGGGATACCGCCCGTCCACGAACTCGGGACCCTTCCCGACGGGCGCCCGTACCTCGCGATGAAGCTCGTGTCCGGGCGCACCCTCGCCCGCTGGCTGGCGGAGCGGACCGACCCGGCCGACGACCGCGGCCGCCTCCTCGCGGCGTTCGGACAGGTCTGCCAGGCGGTCGGGTACGCACACGAGCAAGGCCTGATCCACCGGGACCTGAAGCCCTCCAACGTGATGGTCGGGGCGTTCGGCGAGGTCCAGGTCATGGACTGGGGGATCGCCAAGGACACCCGCTCGACGGAAGAGGTCCCGGTCCCGGCGGGATCTCCCGCCGACCCGGACCGATCCGCCGACCCGGAGGCGACGCTCACCGCGCCCCCGTCGCGGCCCGCGGCGGACTCCCGTACCCCGGTCGAGACCGCCGCCGGAACGATCTTGGGTACCCCGCAGTACATGGCCCCGGAGCAGGCCCGTGGGGAACCGGTGGGCTCTCGCGCCGACGTGTTCGGGCTCGGGGCGATCCTGTGCGAGATCCTGACCGGGCGCCCACCGTTCTCCGGAGCGAGTTCCCTGGACTGCGTGCTCCGAGCGGCGACCGGCGATCTGGGCGCCGCGTGGGAGCGGCTCGCCGGGTGTGGGGCGGACCCGGAACTGGTGGCCC
>JAFKJJ010000555.1 GCA_017306025.1 Planctomycetota bacterium | reverse complement strand
CTTGACCGACCGGCTGGCGCCCTACCTCGGCCCGCCGGTCTCGTCCGGGGGCTGAGGTCGTTGTGTCCCACGTCGGTGAATTCTCGTCACTCACCGCGCCTTCTGGAAGGTGAACGCGGTGCCGTCAGGGTCGGTCAGCGTCAGCCGGTTCCCGCGGATCGTGATCTTCTGCGCGTGCGTCTTCTTCCCCGCCAGTTCCTCGTCGAACAGGAACGTGACCCCGTCGCCCGTGTCCAGCGTGTACCGCCCCTTGTACGTGTCGCGGCCGATCTCGTAGACCATTCGGTCGTTCTGCGTGAACGTCAGGCGCAGCGCCCCCTCGGGGAGCGTCTTCCCCTTGAAGACCGTCTCCAGCGACTCCCACTCCGTCCCCTCGATCTTCCCCTTGTTGTTCGAGACGGTCGCACCGGGTTCGGGCGGCTTCGGGGAAGGCCCCGGCGGTTTCGGTCCGGGACCGGGTTTCGGTCCGGGTCCCGGACCCGGCGCGGGCGAGGGTGCCGCCGCGTGACGCGGAACGAACTTCCGCACCTCCTCCACGTCGATGTTGCCGCTCACCGAGCGGGCCGACCCGTCGAAGTGCGACACCACCGCGACCACCTCGCCGCGCTCGCTCATCACCGGGCCGCCGCTGTCGCCGCGGTTCACCGGCGCGTCGGTTTCCAGGATCATGCAGTCCACCTGGCCGAAGTCCGCCTTTTGCTGGCGCTGCGACCGGCCGCGGACGGTCCCCTTCGTCAGCCGCCACAGCAGGTTGTCGGACGCGCCCGACCCGCCCACCGAGTACACGACGCTGCCGGTCGGCGCCGGCGCGGCCGCCAATGGCGCGGCCGTTACCTTCTCGGGCAACCGGTCGACGCGGATCAGGGCCAGGTCGCAGGTCGTCTCGCGGCCGATCACGACGCCCCGGACCGCCAGTTCGCTCGCCCGCCGGCGGTACTCGCCCACGTCGGTGATGAGCTGGCCCTTCGGGTCGTAGACCGGGAAGATCACCGACACACGCGTCTCGCTGCCGACGACGTGGTAGTTGGTCACGACCAGCTTCTTCTCCGCGTCCACGACGAACCCGCTGCCCGTTCCGTTCGGCGATTCGATCAGCGCCGCGGAGCGGATCAGCCGCTGGTACACCTGCTCGCCGGAGAGCGGGGCGGGCGGGGTCGGTGCGGGCGCCGGTCCGTGGGGCGTGGGTGCGGGCGTCGGAACGGGCGTCGGCTCCTTCGCCGGCGCCGGGGCCGGAGTCGGCGCGGGGGCGGGGGCCGGCGCCGATGCGGGCGCGGTTGCCGGGGCCGCCGCTGGTGCGGCCACGACGTCTTCGGGCTTCTTCTGGTAGGCGCGGATCGCGAGCAGCATCCCCAGGACGAGCAGGAGCGCGCCACAGGCCCCTGCCGCGGCATAGAGCAGGGCGTTCGACCGCGGGGCGCGTGCCGCCCGCGGCTCGGGTTCCCAGTCGGGCTCTGGCTCCGGCTCGTGGCGCGCGGCGGCCCGGCGCGGGGGCGGAGATAGCGGCTCGGACTCGTCAAAGTCCAGCGAGGGGGCCGTCGTGGGCTCGTGGGCGGCGACGGTCGCGCGGTCGCGCACCGTCGGGACGGACGGCCGGGGGATGGGAATGGCGGCGTCGCACCGCGGACAGTCGAGCCGGGTCCCGGCGCGGTCGTCCGCCACGTTCAGCCTGACGCGACACCCTGGGCAAGTGATGGTGATCGCCATCGTACGCTCTGGGGCGTGAGTTCGGGATGCGGTATCTGATCTTAGCGCGCACACGGCGGCCGGACAACCGTTAAACCGACCGCCCCGCGGCAGATCTCACCGCACGAACCGGCTCACCCGTGTCGCCCCGTCCTGGAGCTCGAAGCGGTAGCCGTCGGGGAACGCGTCGGCGAACTCCTCCTGGTGGCTCACGAGCAGGATGCAGTGCAGGTGCCCGCGCAGGTTCTGCAGCTCCTGAATCATCACCTGCCGGCCGGCACGGTCCAGGCAGCCGAAGCCCTCATCAATGATGACGCTCTCGATCGGCCGGTGCTGCTTGCTCGCGTACTGTCCGATCCCGAGCGCCAGCGCCACCGCGACCCGGAACCGCTGGCTGCCGCTGAGGAACGCCACGTTGATCGCGGCCCCGCCCGTCACGCGGTTGGCGCATTCGAGGTCGAGCGCCTTGTCGGTACCGGCTTCGGCCTCCACCAGCCGCATGAACAGTTGCCCGCCGCTCAGTCGGTCCAGTACGGCGTTGGCGTAATCGACGATCTGCCGCTCCGCCTGCCGGACGAGGTGCCTCTGCAACCGGTCGCGGCCGAGGAGTTCCGCGAGCAACTTGTGTCGGTTGTGTTCGGCGTCGACCGCCTTGAACCGCTCGGCCAGTTCCGCCCGCTGCTGGATGTACCCGTCGAGGAGGCGCTTGCGGCCCTGCGCGTCGAGCATCTCCTTGTTGCGAAGGTCGAGTTCCTTGCGGGCCGCGTTCGCTTCGGCGCGAACCTCGTCCGGCTGACGGCGCTCCTCCGGCGGAAACGCCTCGGCCTCGTCTTCGAGCTGCTTGATTTCCGCGCGGAGCGGGTCGAGCCCCCCGCGGGCCGCTTGAAGCTGCGTGAACCGCGCCTCGATGCCCTTCGCGGCGAGCTCCTCGTATTCCTGCTTCCACTTCAGGTGGTCGTTGAGGCCCGCGGTTTCGAGCGGCTTGCGCCACGCCTCCGGCAGGGCCTTCTTCGCGCGCTCGATCGCCTCGCCGCTCTGCTTACGGCTCGACTCCTCCAGGTTCAGTTTCCCCGCGATCTCGGTCAGCTCGCGGTCGGCCTCGTTGAGCGTGCGCTGCTGGCGTTCGTTCTCCTGTTCGGTCGCGGCGATCTCCTTTTTGGTGGCCGCCAGCGAGCCCGCCACCGACTTTTCCTCGCTCTGCTTCGCGGCGTACTCCTGGCGCAGTGCGGCCGGGTCGCCGCCGGGCAGACCCTGTTTCGCCTTCGCCAGACGGTCGCGGGCGGATTCAACTTTTGCGCCAAGTGTGCGGACCTTGTCCGCCTGTTCCTGCGCCGCCCGGAGCTTGCGCTTCACCGCGTCCAGGCCGTGCGCCTGTGTCGAAAGCTCTGTGATGTCGTGCCGGTCGGGGTAGGTGCTCTTCGACCAGTCCGCCGGTTCGGTCTTGCCGACTTTGTCCTTGAAGAAGCTGGGCAGCGCGAAGTAACTCTGCCGACACGAGTCGGTGAGCCGCTTGATGTCGCTCGCGGCCTGCTTCACCGCGGCGTCCGCGTCCTTCCACTTGTCGCGCAGATCGCCGAGCCGCTTACGCTCGGCCGTCTCCTTGTCGCCGAGTTCGGCTTCGAGCTTCGCGGCCTTCGTCGCGGCGTCGGTGAGCGTCTTGAGCTTCGCCTCCGCGGCCTTCGCGGCCGCCTCGCGGCTCTTCTTCTCGTCCGCGAAGTGCTCCGGCGTAAGGGCCTGGCCGCACGCGCGGCACTTCGTCTGGCCGCTCATCGTCTGGAACTCGTTGGCCAGTTCGCGGGCCTGCCGGGCGAGCGCGCGGGCCTCGGCCACCGCCTGATCTTTTGCGGCGCGATCTTCGCGGGCGGTCTTGGCGTTCGCTTCGAGCTTGGCGAAGTCCTCCTTCGCCTTGATGCCTTCCGTCTTGAGTTCCACTTCCTCCTTGCGCGCGGTCTTTTCGCCCACGGCCACCTTCGTGAGTTCCGCGCGGTCCTGATGGAGCCGCTCCAGAACCGCGATGTTCTGCGCCAGAACGATGAGCTGTTCCTGCTCCTCCTGAAGCTGCTTCACGGCTTTGTCGGGCTCTGGCGGGAGCCGCTTCAGCTCGTCGTCGAGCCGCTTCGTTTCGGCCTCCGCGTCCTCTACTTGCCGGACCTTTTCCAACACGCCGGACAGCTCGCGGAGCCGCGTTTCGAGCTTCTCTTTCAGGGCCTCGTCGTTGGCCTGTGACTTCTTGAGCGTCGCGAGCTTCTTGCGGCCCTGTTCGAGTGTGTGCTCGGTTTTGAAACGCCGATCGGCCGCGGCCTCGCGTTCCTTCGTGAGCCGCTCGGTCTTCCGCTCCGACTCGTTGACGCGGCCGCGCTCGGTGACGATCGTGCCGACCGCGGGCAGCACGTCGCGAAGTTCGCGCCACCGCGTGTGTTGCTTCTCGATCTCGATCGCGGTGCCGAGCAGTTTCTCGGCCTCCGCGAGCTTGTGCTTCACGCCCGCGAGCTTGTTCTGCGTGTCCGCCCACCGCCGCGCGCGGAGTTCGAGCGCGACGAGCGCGTCGATGCGTTCCTGGGTGGCGGTGCGAGCGGCCTCCGCTTCGACGATGGCGGCCAGAACGGCCGCGTACTCCTCTTCGCTCACCTCCTTGGTGCCCGAGAGCTGGTTGCCGATCCCTTCGAGCTCGCTCTTGAGCGCGCGGCGCTTGTCGTCGGCCCTCGCGTGGAGTTTCTGGTATCGTTCCAGGTCCACGATGCGTGCGAGAACGCCCGCGCGCCCGGCCGGGGTGCTGTCGAGTAACTTTTCCGCCTTCCCCTGGAGCAAGAGCACCGACGACGTGAACGTCTCGTAGTCGAGGCCGATCTTGTCCCGCACCCAGACGTCCAGCTTCGCCTTTTGTTCGGTGCCCGACACCGGTTCCCAGGTGTCGCCGGCGATCTCGTTCGGCACGAACTTGAGCACCTGCTGCGTGCTCGCGATCTTGTCGTTCTTCTGCCGCCGGACGGTGCGCTTGATGCGGTAGAGCTGCTTCTCGCTGGTGAAGTCGAACTCGATCGCCAGCGTGTTGGTTTCCTTGTTGATGAGTTCGATCGCGCTCTGGCCGCCGCCGCGGTGGTGCCCGAACAGCGCGAACGTGATCGCGTCGAACACGCTCGACTTGCCGCTGCCGTTGGTGCCCGAGAGCATCCACAGCGGCGACCCGTCGAACCGGATCTCCTGTTCGTCCTTGTACGACAGGAAGCCAGAGAGTTTCACGCGCTGCGGGATCATTTGCGGTCTCGAAGAAGAAGAGTGAGCCACGGATGACACGGACAAACGCGGATCAAGGCAGAAGAGCGAGCGAGTTCAACTCGATCTTCCGTCTGGTTTGATCCGCGTTTGTCCGTGTCATCCGCGGCTCCTCTTTCTCAGTTCTCCATCTCCTTGAGCAGTCCGTCGGCGATCTTGAGGATCGCGTCGCGCTCGGCCGGGTCGTGCTGGATCAGTTCCTGGCCCAAGTAGTCCCGAACGGTCTCGCCGAACCCTTTCCCCGCGGCGCCTTCGGCCACGAGCGTCGGACCCAGTGCGCCGGTCTCCTTCCAGTCGCGGGCGTACCAGCGCGGGAAGATGCGGTCGAGGTCGCGGAGCACGTCTTCCAGTTGGTCCTTGCCCGCGGTGTAGCGGATCTGAAGGCTGACGAGGTCGTTCTTCGCGTCCGGATACTCCAGTTTAAACCGCGGGATATCCTCGGCCGGGTCCAGCACCACGACTTCATAAACGGGTGTCGCGGGAAGAGGAAGGACGGTCGGCTCTTCGGTACGGCCGTCCGGGCCGACGTCGAAAATGACGACGCCCTTCTGGTCGGCCTGTTCGCCGAGGTCCATCCGCTCGATGCTGCCGGAGTAGCGGACGTGCGTTTCGCCGAGCCACTGCGGCTTGTGAATGTGCCCGAGCGCCGCGTAGTCGAACTCCTTCAGTTCCGACCCCTCGACGACCACGTCTTCTTCGGTGGTGATGCGGAAGAGGCTCGGGCCGACGTTCGAGCCGTGAACGTGAACGTGCGCGCCGAGCACGGCGGGCGCCTTCGGCTCATACTTCGGGTGATTGCGGATGGCGCGGAGCGCGTCGGACCACGCGGAGACGAGCAGGTTGTTCTTCTCCTCCGGACTGCCGTACTTGAGGCCACTTTCGCCGCGGAGGAGTCGGTTGGGGGTGGGGTACGGCATCAGCACGAACTGCACGGGAAAGCCGCCCGAGCGGTCTTCGAGCCGGAGGAACGTCGGATCGGCCGCGAGGTACAGTCGGCCGGGCGGGACGGTTTCGCCGGGCTTCCCGACCGTGGGTGACGCGAGCGTCATCGCGCTGACGAGCGTCTGACAGAAGTTCTCGTTGTCGTGGTTGCCGGTGAGGGTGAGGATGGTGCCGCCGCCTTCGAGGAACTCGTGAAACACCTCCTGCCAGTGGCGGATGGTGTCGCGGAGGCCGTCGGGGCGCGCGAGTTCGCTGAACAGGTCGCCCGCGACGAGCAGCACGTCGACCGATTGTTCCTTGCAGTGAACGGCGACGCGCTCGACGGCCCGGCGGAGGTCGTCGGTGCGGTCGATGCGGCCGAGTCGGTCGCCGAGGTGCCAGTCGGCGGTGTGGAGTATTCGCATACCCCGGTATTTTGCCGGGGGGCGCGCCGGTGCGAAAGGTCAGATGGGGGAAGCGGGCGGGTCGGTCGGTGGGGGCGGGGGCTCCGATTCCTTTTGACACGCCTTCACCCGTCCGTCCAGAACCTCGATGTCCTTGGCGAAGTATTCCGGCCGCGCGAACTTCCGCGCGATGGTGATCGCCAGGGTGTAGAACTCAATTGCCCCCGCGAAAGCGCGCGATTCCTGATGGAGGTTTCCGAGCTTCTTGTAGCTCCACAGCAGGTCGCTTTGGGCTTGCGCGTCGTTGGGGTCCGCCTCCGCCAGACGCAGGCTGACTTCCAATCCTTTCTTGTAGAAGTCGTGCGCCTCGTCCGTGCGGCCCATTTCCAGTGCCACGTTGCCGAGCCGGCTGAAGCTGAAGCCCAGGTCGCGCTGGGCCTGTGCGTTGCCCGGGTCGGCGCTCGCCAGGCTCTGGCGGATCTCCAGCCCCTTCGTGTAGAAGTCGTGCGCCTCGTCCATGCGGCCCTTTTTGAGCATCACGTTGCCGAGCCGGCTGAAGCTGAAGCCCAGGTCGCGCTGGGCCAGGGCGTTGCCCGGGTCGGCGTCCGCCAGGCGCTGGCGGATCTCCAATCCCTGCACGTAGAGGGCGTGCGCCTTGTCCGGGTGGCCGAGCTTCAGGGTGACGTTGCCGAGCTTCTCGAAGCTGACGCTCAGGTCGCGCCGGGCCTCCACGTCGTCCGGGTTCGCCTCCGCCAGGCGCCGGGTGATTTCCAGGTCTTGCGCGTAGAGGTCGCGTGCCTCGTCGAGACGGCCGAGCTTCAGGGTGACGTTGCCGAGCTTCTCGAAGCTGACGCTCAGGTCGCGCCGGGTCTCCACGTCGTCCGGGTTCGCCTCCGCCAGGCGCCGGGCCAACCGGTGCCCGGCCTCGTACTCCTGTAGCGCCGTGAGGGTGTTCCCCAGCACCAGTTCGACGTCTCCCATCCGAAAATGGGACCAGATGAGCGTCCGGTCCGGGGTGCCGTGCTTCTCCGCCTCTCCGACCAGTTGTTGCAGTCCGTCGCGAGCGTTTTTCAAGAGCTCCCGCCGGAGGTCGAGCGTGCCCGGGCTTTTTTCCAGTCGGCCCTGGATGTCGAACACCGTCTGGTTGAAGGCCGTCAGGGCGAGCACGTAGAGCTGCTTCGCGCGGTCGCGCCCCGCTTCGGCCGCGTCCTTCGCGGCCCGCTCGCGTTCCGCCTGCCGGGCGCGCTCCTCGGCCGCGAGCCGCCAGTCGGCCACGGTCTTCGCCACCTGATCCGCGTCCGCCGGCCGCTTGACCGGGTCCGCCGCCAAGCACCACTTCGCCAGCGCGACGAGTTCCGGGTCCGCGCCGCACGCGTCGAGGCGAGCGAACGCGTCGCCCGTGTCCCCCCGGATCGCCTTCACGAGTTTCTCGTTGTTGCTCCGGCCCAGATACGGCGGCTGGCCGGTGAGAACGGAGCAGAGGATCGCGCCCAAGCTGAACACGTCCGACGGCGGAGCGATCCTGGCGGTTTCGCCCGCGGCCTGTTCGGGCGGCATGAACGCCGGCGTGCCTTGAACCTCTCCGTCCTGGGTGCCCTCGTCGTTCGCGGGACGGGGGTTGTGGATCACGGTGTAGTCGGGCGCGGCGGACGCGCCGCTCACGCACGCGACTTCGGCCGTGAGAACTTTTGCCAGCCCCCAGTCCATCACCTGCACCTCGCCGAACGCGCCCACCATCACGTTTCCGGGCTTCAGGTCACGGTGGATCACCCGGCGCTGGTGCGAGTACGCCACCGCTTGCGCGATCGCCTCGAATATCGCGATGAACGGACCGCGGTCCGTCCCGACCCCGCAGCGCTCCTCCAGGAGCTTGTCGAGGGTTTTGCCCTTGATGAGCTTCATCACGAGGTACGGGCGCCCGTTCGGCAGCTTCCCGATCCGGTGGACCGGCGGTATGTTGGGGTGTTGCAGTTGGGCGGTGATGCGGGCCTCTTCGAGGAAGCGGGCCGCGATGTCGCTGTCCGTGGTGAACTTGTCGAGTAACAGTTTCACGGCCACGTCGCGGTCGAGCTCGATTTCGCGCGCGCGGAAGACGACCCCCATTCCGCCCCGCCCGACCTCCTCGCCGCGCTCGTAGCCGTCCGGGAACTCGGGTTCCCCGGCCGGCCCTCGCGCCGCCTGCTGTTGCGCGAGGTCCGTACATTTGGTGTTTATTGTGGTAAATTCAAAAGAGTTATTGGGCGGCATGTTCGCGAGCCGATCGGGTGTTGTTATCGGTCTTTATGGAATGAGACCGATATTACAGGACACGCACCGTCGGAACAGGATTTTTCGAGAAGAGTTCGTTATTCACCCCTTCGGCACCCACACCGGGGGCGGGTTGATCTCGTCCGCGGGGCGCTTCCCGGCGTTCGCGCGGCCGCTGCCGGCCAGCCGGCTGATGCACCGAACGGCCATGTCCGCATCACAGGCGATTTGGCAACTCAGCCGCACGCCCGTGGCGCCCTTTTTGGCCAACACCTGCTTTTCGGCTTCGGTCATCTGATCGGGTTCGCCGGAAACGAATTCCACGCGACACGTCGTGCAGGCCGCGTTCCCACCGCACGCGTGAAGCTGATCGACGCCCGCCTCGTCCACGAGTGCGAGCACCAAACGCTTGCCCGCGGGTACATCGAACTCACCCGCGCCTTCAACGGTTAGCTTCGGCATGATGTTATCTCCGTGTGGTCACTTCAGGGCCGCTTTCACCTTATCCGGGTCGCGGAGTTTCGGGTCAAACGGCACGAACGTCGGCAGTTTCCCCGCAGCCGGCTTCGTCAGCGTGCCGGCCCACTTTCCGGCCGCCGGCGACGACGCCCACGCGCCCGCCGGCGTCCACGCGACCCACTCCTCCCCTGCGGCGAACACCGTCAGCACCGGCTCGGCGCGCTTCGGGTCGTAGACGCGGATGAGCGGGTCGTAGCCCTTCGCGGCGGCGAAGAACCTGGCGCCCGGCGACGCGGACAGCACGGCCGAGCCGTCGCTCTTGTGGGCCGTGAGCCGCTGGCCGGTTTTGCTGTCGAACGTGATGAGCCCGTCGGACGTCGACGCCACTGAGTAGCCCGGGCCGAGGAGCGTTGCCGATTCGATACCTTCCCAATCGTACCCCGCCTTGAAGTCCAGAACCACCGACTTGCCGTTCGTGACGGTGAGCGCGCGGGAGCCCTCGTTGTAGATTTTCGCGCCGTCCCACTCGAACACGCGGCGCGTCACGCCCTTCGCCGGGACGGGAACCGACCTCAAGGTGTCGAAGTCGAGCGCGGCACCGAGCGGGTCGACGTTCGCGGTCGTGTTCGATCGCGCGTCGGAACCCCACGCGAGCGTCGGTCCCGTTGCCCACCCCAGCCCGGCCACGGGCGGGACCGCGACGCGGAACTCGCGCGCGACCGGGGCCTTCGCGTTGAGGTCGTACACCGCGAGGCGCTCCGAACCCCGCACCAGGGCGTGCCCGCTCGCGGTGAAGGAGATGCGCGGCTCGCGCAGCGGGTCGGGCCGCTTGATCCGCGCCAGATCCTTGTTGGCGATCTCGTCGCGCACCAGCCACTCCCCGCTCTCGTGCCACGCGACCAGCAACCGGCCCTTGGCGTCGAAGTCCGCGGCGACCGGGTACGTCACCTTCCCCGGTACGGTGTGCGTGGTGCCGATCGTGCGCCGCAGCGCCCCGTCCGGTTCGCGGAGGGTCAGCACGTCGCGGTGGAGCGCGAGCGTTTCGCCGTCCGGCGCCCACATCGGCCGGCCGTAGTCGATCGGGGTACCGTTGCCGTGCTCGAACGCGCTCAGGCGCTTGCCGGTCGCGGCGTCGTGGGTGGCGATCGTGGACCGCTTGTCCTCGCCGACGTTCGCCACCGGCAGCGACGCGGTGAGCTTCTTGCCGTCCGGGGTGAACGCGAGGCCGCTCGCACGCAGGTCCGCGTCGTGTTGGATCTCGCACACCCGCTTGCCGGTCGCGACGTCCCACACGACCACCGGCGGGCACTTGCACGCGGTGGCGATCCGTTTGCCGTCCGGGCTGAAGCAGACGTGGTCGACGTCGAACGGGTGCCCGCCGACCACGCGGTACGTCCCGACGTTCGGCCCGTCGAGCGGTACGAGTGCGAGCCTTCCCCGCGGTTCGTCTTTCGTGTGGTACCGCAGGGCGAGCGTCTTGCCGTCCGGCGCCAGCCACATCACGTTCCACTGCTCCGTGATGTTGAGGAGCGGGTTCACCCACAGTTCGCGAACCTGTGTGCCGGTCGCCACGTCCCACACGCGGACGCAGAACTCGGAGCCGAGCGTGACGACGGTCTTTCCGTCGTCGGACGCACGTGCGAGAAACCCCGACGACGTGTGCCGCCCGGCGTTCGGCACGATCGGATCGGCCGCCGCGAGGCCCCCCGCACACGCGACCACGGCGAACAACGAAATGGCGGCTCTCACGGGGCGTCTCCAACGGACGGATTACCGTATCCAGTGGATTGCTCCGACACAACGCTGTCAATATCCTCTGCGTGTCGGCGAATCCCTTTCCGTATCCCTTCCCCGCCCCACAGTCCGGAGGTGGCCGTGTCGGTCATCGAGACGCGGGACCTGCGCAAGACCTACGGCCGGATCGAGGCCCTCAAGGGCGTCTCGCTCCGCGTCGAGAAGGGCCAGATCTACGGCCTGCTCGGCCAGAACGGCGCCGGCAAGACCACGCTCATCAAGATCCTGCTGGGCATCGTCGGCAAGACCGAGGGCGAGGCGTTGCTCCTGGGCGCGCCGGCCGGGGCGGTCGAGGTGCGGCGGAAGGTCGGGTATCTGCCCGAGGACCACGCGTTCCCCGGCTACCACACCGGGTACTCGCTCATGGACTTCTACGGCAGCCTTTACGGGGTGCCGGCCGCCGAGCGGGCCAAGAAGATCCCCGAGGCGCTCGAACTGGTCGGCATCGCCGGCCGCATGCACTCGAAAATCAAGACGTACTCGAAGGGCATGAAACAGCGGCTCGGCATCGCACAGGCGCTCATGCACGACCCGGACCTCATTATCCTCGACGAACCGACCGACGGCGTGGACCCGATGGGCCGCAAGGAGATCCGCGACCTGATGGCCGATCTCAAGAACAAGGGCCATACGATCTTCCTCAACTCGCATTTGCTCGGCGAGGTCGAACTGATCTGCGACCGCGTCGCGATCCTCCAGCAGGGGAAACTGGTCCGCGAGGGCACGATCGACGAGCTGACCAAGACGAAGGGCACCTACACCCTGGGCCTCCTGGCCGGGCAGACGTTCCCGACGGACGCGGTGACGGCTCTGGGCTTCCCGGTGCGCGCGCTGCCGGACACCGCGGGACACTTCGAGGTCACGCTGCCGGACGGTAAGACGATCGAGCCAGTAATGAAGCTGCTGTCCGAACGCGGGCTGACGGTGGTTCACATCGTCGAGAAGAAGCAGTCGCTGGAAGACGTATTCATGACGACGGTGGAAGGGGCGGAACCGGGCGTGGACCGGAAGCGGCGGCGCGGTGCCCGCCCGGTCGGGGGGGGGGAATAATCCGTGCAACAGTTCTTCGCGATCCTCAAGGACTCGTTCCGCGAAGCCGTGGACGGGTTCGTCATATACGTGATGCTCGCGCTGGCCGCCGTCCTCATCGTCCTGGTAGCGAGCGTCTCGTTCACGCCGGATTCGCCGGACGTGGCGCTGCCGAAGGTGCTGCCGAAGTTCGCGATCCTTTACCCGGATCAGGGAAAGGGTACCTTCCCGACGGCGGTGCCCGTGCCGCTGAAGTACCAGGCCGCCAACGCCCAACTCGGGGCGAACGGGGCGGCAACGTTCATTCTGGAGGTTGATCGGGATAAGGAGCGGGACGGGGCGCTCGCCCTGCCCCTCGACGGGTTCCGGTACGCGGTGTACACGTGGACGAAGCCGTCCGGGCCGAAGGTGGAAAACCCGTTCGCCAACCGGAACCGCGGACCGAACGTGAGCACGGAACTGGGGATCGTCGCCCCGCCGGCCGCGAGCGCCGACGACCTCAAGGGGGTGACCGACGAACAGATGGTCGCCTTTCTCAAGTTCCAGTTCGCCGCGTTCGTGGGGGTACACGAATCCGACGTGACCATCTCCCGCCGGGCGGGCGTTGCCGAACCCGCCTACGCGTTCGACGTACAACTGAACAACGCCACCACCGCCCGCGGGTGGACGCAGTCCGTGTCCGTCCTGTTCGGCGCCGTTCCTCCGTTCAAGAGCCGGCCCCTCGGCGCGAGCGTCGCCTTCATCCAGGACCAACTCGTTAATGGGATCGGTGCCGCCGTCACCCTGATGCTCAGTGTCGTCATCACCGCCTTCTTCATTCCAAACATGCTTCGGAAAGGGAGCCTCGACCTGCTCATTTCCAAGCCGATCGGGCGGGTGCAACTGCTGGTCTACAAGTACATCGGCGGCCTGACGTTCATCTTTCTGTTGTCCGCTTTCACCATCGGCGGGGTGTGGGCGGTGACGGGAGTGCGATCGGGCCTGTGGAACCCGACGTTCCTCCTCGTCGTCCCCGTGCTCACGTTCACCTTCGCCATTCTGTACGCCGTGTCCACGGTGATCGCCGTGTACACCCGCAGCGCCATCGCCGCCATCCTGATCACCCTGGCGTTCATGTTCTTCCTCTACTTGCTCGGGCAGGCGAAAACGGTCTTCGATGCGAACCGAATCGTCAACGAGTTCGATCTGCCGGAATGGGCGTACACGCTGGTGGACACGCTCAACAACATCCTCCCGCGGTACAAGGATCTGGACAAGTTGACGACGAGTTTCATCACCGACGGGACGGTGCCGGTGGGCGACGCCCGCATCCGGGGGATCTTCGTCGAGACCCCGTCGTGGGCGGGGGCCTTCGGCGTGTCGCTCGCCTTCATCGCCCTGATGCTCGGGCTCGCCTCCTGGCGCCTCGTGAAGCGCGACGGGTGACGCGACTCGTCAAACGGCCGGCTCACGTCGGCCGGGTGTCTTCGAGTCGTTCGCCCTCCAGTTCGCGGTACCGCTTCTCGTCGATGCGGGCGAACCTCACCGCATCGCCCACACGGAGCGGAAAGAACCCGCTTTCCACGTCCACGATCGTGAGCGGGGTGCGCCCGATCAGGTTCCATCCGCCCGGCCGCGCCAGCGGGTAAATGCCCGTCTGGCGGCCGGTGAGGCCCACGCTTCGCGGCTCGACACGCACCCGCGGACTCGGTAGCCGGCCCACCCCGCACAGTGCTTTCGGCAGATAGCCCAGATACGGAAACCCTGGCACGAACCCGACCGCGTAAACGGTGTACGCGGTCGCGGTGTGGAGGCGGATCACGTCGTCCGCGGACAGCCCCGTCGCCTCGCACACGCGGGCGAGGTCGAGTTGCATTTCGTAACACATGGGAATCGTGAAGTGCCGCGTCGTATCGGTTGTGTGCAGAGCGTCGGAAGGCGGAAGAGATCCGAGCCACGCCGTAACTTCCGACGTGGTAATCTGATCCGCGTCGAAGAACACGCCAACGCTGGCGTAAGCCGGCACCACGTCGAACAGCCAACGAGGGGCCGCGTCGCGAACCGCGGCCGCGAACCGCACCGCGATGGCCTCGTCCGCGAAGTACGCGAGAACCCCCTGATCGCCGAGCGGGGAAAGCTTCATACGCTTGGTATACTGGCGTGCGTTCGCCTGAAATGACCGTCCCCGACCGGCGTTGTATTTGTGATGGGACCGGACCAGCTAGCGGATCTGGTGGACCGGTACGCGTCGGCACTCGTGCTGTACGCGCGGCAGTGGTGCGCTTGCCCCGAGGACGTGGTTCAGTCCGCGTTCCTGAAACTGGTTAGCGTCCGCACCCCGCCGGACAACCTGCTCCCGTGGCTGTACCGCGTCGTGCGGAACGGGGCCATCGACGCCAGCCGGGCCGCCCGCCGGCGGACGCGCTACGAGGCGGCCGCCGCCGACAGCGCACCGAAATGGTTCGCGCCCTCATACGACCCCACCGGCCTCGACGCCCGGCAGGCCGCCGCGGCGCTCGCGGACCTGCCCGCGGAGACGCGGGAGATCATCGTCGCCCACTTGTTGGGCGGCTTGACGTTCGAGCAAATCGCCGAGGCCGTTGGCAGTTCGGCCGCGACCTGCTATCGCCGGTACGCGGCCGGCCTCGACACCCTCCGCCAGAAACTCGGGGCCGAACACCCCGTTCGCACGAAATGAACACCGAACCCAACAACCCGAACCCGCCGCCGCCCGACCCGCTGGCGGTCGCGCTGTCGAAACTCGACCCGGCCCCGCACGGGTTCGACTGGAACGCGCTGATGTTCGCGGCCGGGCGCGCCTCGAAGGCCCGCGAACTGCTGTTTTGGCGCGTCGCGGCCGGCGTCTGCGCGCTGGCCGCGTGCGGGTTCGCGCTCGCGTACTTCGCCAAGTAGTGGGCAGTGGGCGGTGGGCAGTGAAGACAGGAGGCCGGAGCCGATGGCGGTTCTGGCCTTCTCTCTTTTCTGCCCACCGCCCACTTCACCCAGCCCACTGCCCACTGCCCACTCGCGGCCGCGTTCGGTCGCGCGAGTCGCGATCTTGACACAAAATCCCCTTCCATCTATGTGCCGCCGCGAACGCACGAGATGTCGCCGCGCCGAGACCGGGAACCCAAGGGAACCCCCGATGACCGCCTGCCGTCGCCACCGCCACTGGCTCGTTGCCGCTTTCGCCGTGTTGGCCCTCATGGCCGCCGGGCGGAACTGGCTGGGCGCGGCCGACAACCCGCAGGGCAAACAGATCGCCGAGATCGTCCCCATCGGCAACCGGCTCCACCCCTCGCAGCAGATCCTCAACATCATGCACTCGCGGGCCGGCAAGCCCTACGACGAGGCCACGGTCCAGGAGGACGTGCGCCGGCTCTACAACACCCGCTGGTTCACCCCCAGCGGCATCCGCATCCTCACCGCCAACGAGGCCGACGGCCGGGTCACCGTCACCGTGTACGTCACCGAGCTGACCAGCAC
Source organism: Planctomycetota bacterium (assembly GCA_017306025.1). Classification (GTDB taxonomy): domain Bacteria; phylum Planctomycetota; class Planctomycetia; order Gemmatales; family Gemmataceae; genus Gemmata. The sequence goes on along the minus strand of JAFKJJ010000555.1, from coordinate 11,521 downwards.
CATCCAGGAGATCGTCTACGACGGCGCGCAGCACCTCTCCAAGAGCGACCTCCAGTCGCTCACCGGGCTGCGCAAGGGCGACGCGATGAACCCGCTGGCCAACGAGCTCGGGCGCCAGTCCATCCTGCGGAAGTACCAGGAGGAGGGCCGGTACTACGCGAGCGTCGAACTGGTCGAGGGGAGCAAGCCGATCGACTCGCGCGTCGTCTACTCGATCGTGGAGGGGCCGGTGGTGAAGGTGGGCGGCGTCGAGTTCGTCGGCAACGTCCACGCCGCCTCCGGGCGGCTGAAGACGCAGCTCGTCACCAAGCGCGAGTTCCTCAAGACGATCGGCGGCAAGTTCAACCCCATGAGCCTCGAACTCGACCGCAAGGCGCTCTTGGAGTACTACCACGCGCTCGGCTTCCTGGGCGCGACCGTCGCGCCGGAGGTGCGGCGGTCGGCCGACATGAGCCACGTCACCATCGTCTATCACATCGTCGAGGGCATCCAGTACCACGTGGCCGCGCGGCAGATCGAGGGGAACAAGTCGGTCCCGACGGAGAAGCTGGAGGCGGTGACGGAGCTGAGGGCCGGCGAGCGCTACGACCGCCGCCAGGCCCAGCGCGACCTGACGCGCCTGCGCGACTACTACGGCGTCCGCGGGCACGCCGTCGGCGTCGAGGAGAAGTGGGTCGAGGTCGAGCCGGGCTTGGTGCAGGTGCATTACAACGTGCTCAACGACCGCGGCGAGCCGGACCGCGTCGGCCGGATCATCATCGAGGGCAACGACATCACCCGGGACCGGGTCATCCTCAACCAGCTCGACCTGCGGCCCGGCCAGATCCTCCAGTACCCGAAGCTCGAAGACGCGCGGATGCGGCTCAACCGGCTGGGCATCTTCGACCCGGAGGAGCCGCCGTCGGTGGAGGTGCTGCCGAACGAGCTCGACCAGACGTTCAAGGACATCCGGGTGCGGGTGAAGGAGACCCGGACCGGTCAGTTCGTGCTCGGCGGCAGCGTGAACTCCGACGCCGGCCTGACGGGCAACATCGCGCTCAACGAGCGCAACTTCGACATCCTCCGGTTCCCGACCAGCTTCGACGACTTCCGGTACGGCCGGGCGTTCCGCGGGGCCGGGCAGGAGCTGCGGATCGAGGCCGCCCCGGGCACGAACTTCCAGCGGTACTCGGTCACGTTCCGCGAGCCGTACCTGCTCGACACGCCGTTCGGGCTGACCAACTCGGCGTACTTCTACAACCGGGCGTTCGCGGAGTACAACGAAGACCGCTACGGCGGGCGCATCACCGTCGACCGGCGCCTCGACCCGATCTGGACCGCGTCGGTGTCCACGCGGATCGAGGGGGTGAACCTCCACGACATCCCCGCGTACGCCCCGCCGGACATCTCGAAGTACAACGGTTCGCACTTCCTCTTGGGGGTGCGGGCCGGGATCAACCGCGACACCCGCGACTCGTACATCTACCCGACCAAGGGCAACATCTTCGACCTCGGGTTCGAGCAGGTGACCGGCGACTACACGTTCCCGGTCGGGACGATGGAGTTCACGCAGTTCTTCTCCAGCAAGTACCTGGCCCGCGAGGACGGCAGCGGCCGGCACGTGCTGGGCATCCGCACGCAGGTGTCGGTGGAGGGGACGAACGCCCCGGTGTACGAGCGGTTCTACGCGGGCGGCATCCGGAGCTTCCGCGGGTTCAGCTTCCGCGGCGTCGGCCCGTTCACCCCCGTCACCGACCTGGCCCTCGGCGGCACGTTCTCGTTCCTCAACACGATCGAGTACCAGATACCGGTGCTGCCCAGCGACAAGATGTTCCTGGTCGCGTTCGTGGACCACGGCACCGTGGAGCGGAACTTCGAGATCAAAGACTACCGCGTGTCGGTGGGTACGGGCCTGCGGATCGCGATCCCGGCGCTGGGGCCGCTGCCGCTGGCCCTGGACTTCGCGGTGCCGCTGAACAAGGGGCCGGGCGACCACCGCCAACTGTTCAACTTCTCCGTCGGCGTGTTCGGCAGCCAGAGCGGGCGGCCCTACTGACGCGGGGTTCCCGGTCGCCCGCCCCGCGGGTACGATCGGACCCGGTTCGGTGTGTGAACTCGGCTCACAGAGGAGCGCGGCCGTGGCGAAAGAGGACGAGATCGCGTATTTGAGCCGGGCCGGGGCGGGGTCGGCGGAGCACGCCGCGGCCAAGCCGTTTTCCGACCCGCAGTGCGGAATGTACCTGGTCCGCATCGGCACCCTGATGGCGCTGTTGCCGCCGCCCCCGGCCCGGGTTTTGGACCTGGGTTGCGGGACGGGGTGGACGAGCCTGTTCTTCGCCCGCGCCGGCTACGAGGTCGTGGGCGCGGACATCGCCCCGGACATGATCCGGCTGGCGAACGAGCTGCGGGACCGGGAGGGGCTGGCGAACGCGTCGTTCGTGGTGTCGGACTACGAGGCGCTGACGTTCCACAACGAGTTCGACGCGGTCGTGTTCTTCCACTCGCTCCACCACGCCGACGACGAGGGGCTGGCGCTGCGAAAGGCGTTCGCGGCGCTCAAGCCGGGCGGCGTGCTCCTGGCCGACGAGCCGGGGGTGGGGCACGCCGCTTCCGAGAACTCGTTGGAAGCGGTCGCGAAGTTCGGGGTCACGGAAAAGGACCTGCCGCCGGCGCACCTGGTCGAGCTGGGCCGCGCCGCGGGGTTCGAGGCGTTCCGGGTGTTCCCCTGCGCCGAATCGCTCGCGAAGGTGGTCTACACCGGGCGGGCCGAGCCGCTCCCCGACCCGTTCGCCGACACCGGCCCGGCGGCCGAGCGGCTGCACAGGACGGGCCTGCGGCGAACCTGTGACCGGGTCCTCTCGCGCCTGCGCCCGACGCCCGCGTGGCGCCTCACCAACGTCGATCACCTCTTGCTCCACATCCACGCGGACGGGCTGGTGCTGATGCGCAAGGGCGCGCACTCGGCGCGGGCGGCCGCGTAGCCCGCGGCCCGTCGCGTGACGGTCGGCCGCGCACCCGAGCGGGTCACCCGTGTTCCGGCGTCCGAGTGAGTTCGCCGACTTCAAATCTGCGGCCGCGGCCGGCGTATCACAGGATGTCTCCCTTCCGAGGAGCACCCAATGGTTCTGTTCGGTCTCGACCCCGGGCAGGTGCAGGACGAGTACACGAAGCGCGTCGTGGTCACGATCCTGGTGGCCGCGAGCACCTCGGGCGTCACGTTCGTCGCGACGTGGTGGTGGGCTCGCCGTCGGGCCCGCCGACAGTGGTTCGCCAAGGAGTTCCTCGACCGCATCATCGTCAGCCTGAACATCTTCACCGACGGGCACCTCAAGATCCGCACCGTTCTGGAGCGGTCGCTCGACGAGATCTTCCTGAACCGGCTGGCGGTGGCGAAGGTGTGGGCGGCGGCGCGGGCCACGACTGTCGACAACCCCGTCATGCCGATCGCGAAAGAGGACCGCTGGTTCCTGCTGAACTTCGTGCTGAACGCGGTCGCGGAGCAGTTCGTCATGGGCCACGTCCGGCGCGACGCCGGGCAGCCGGTGACCGTGGTGACCTACGCGCTCTTCCTGACGTGCGAGCTGGTGGGCGACGAGCGCATCCGCAAGGTGCGGGCGATGCTGATCCGCCGCGACCTGTTAGAAAACTTCCCGTACCCCGACACGATGCCGACGCTGGAAAACCCCTGGCACGCGGACCGCATCAAGACGCTGCGCACGGCCGCCGAACTGTACAAGAAAGAGCCGGACAACTTCCTGGCGCTGGAAGTGTGCGTGTAACTCGCTGCGCTCGCGGTGCGAGTGCGAGCGTGAGTGAAAGACAGAAGGGCGAAAAAGGCCGAGGGCCAGAACCGCTGTTGGTTCTGGCCCTCGGCTTTTTTCGCTCGCACTCACACCCGCACTTAACTGATCTTCCAGTCGCCGCGGCGCGGGCGGGCGAGGTGCTTGTTCGCCTCCGGGTTGTCGAACGAGTACGCCTTCGGGTCCCACTTGAGCTTCAGCCCGCTGCGCAGCGCGATCGTGCCGAGGTGGCAGACGATCACCGACCCGGCCCCGACCTCCACGCCGCAGATCGGCGTCTCGCGGGTCTTCACGCAGTCCAGGAAGTTGCCCATGTGGTTCGTCGGCCGCGACGGGTAGAGCTTCGGGTCCTCCTTCAGCGGCTCGAAGATCCCCTTGTCGTTCGCCAACAAGAGGCCGCGGCTGACGAACAGCGTGCCCTTGTCGCCGATGACGAGGACGCCGTTCTCACCGCCGTCGACGCCGTCGTGAACCTTCCCGCCCCGGTCCTTCCACTGTTCGCCCTTCGCGTCGACCAGCCCCTTCGCGGTCGAGCCGGCGCCGTGGCTCACTTCCACCTTCACGCCGTTGGCGTAGGTGTGCAGAACCTTGAACTTCTCGTGGCAGTTGTACCCGTCGCCCTTGTCGTACGGTTTGGACGCCTCCAGCACCTCGGTCGCGGTCGGCCCGCTGCCGTCCATGTTGAGCATCCACTGCGCGATGTCGATGTGGTGCGCGCCCCAGTCGGTCATCTTGCCGCCGCTGTAGTCGTACCACCACCGGAACTCGTAGTGGCAGTTCGTCTTCCCGCCGTCGAGACGGAACGGCACCTTCGGCGTCGGCCCGAGCCACATGTCCCAGTCGAGTTCCTTCGGCGGCTCGACCGCCTTGATCGGCCCGCTCTGCGGGTTGCCGCCGATGCGGCACTCGATCTTCTCGATCTTGCCGATGCGGCCGGCGCGGACCAGCTCGGTCGCCAGCCGGAACTTCCCGCCCATTTCCGTCCGCTGTTGGCTTCCCGTCTGGAGCACGCGCTTGGTGTCCGCGACGGCCCTCTTCATCGCGAGCGCTTCCTCGATCGTCAGCGTGAGCGGCTTCTCGCAGTACACGTCCTTGCCGGCCTTCATCGCGGCGATGGCGATGATCGCGTGCCAGTGGTCCGGCGTCGCGACGATGACCGCGTCCACGTTCTTGTCCGCGACCAGCTCGCGGAAATCCCTGTACGCCTTGACCGCGTACCCGTCCTTCTTGTACTGCGCGACGGCGTGATCGCGGTGCCGGCCGTCCACGTCGCAAACGGCGGTGAAGTTTACCTTGTCCTTGAACCGCTTGGCCTCGCCGTACAGGGCGTTGGAGCGGCGCGGCTCGGGGCCGACGCCGATGACGCCGATGTTCAGTTTGCCGTTGGGGCCGGTCGGCTTGTCCTCGGCGCGGGCCGCGGCGCCGAACCGATCCTTCGCGTACCAGCCGGGCAGCCCGGCGGCGGTCAGGGCCGCAACCGAGCGGGTCATGAACCCGCGGCGGGAGAGGTTTCCGCGATCCAACATGACGGGTCTCTTTCTGGAAGGTGGCAGAGAGGTAGGGGAGCGAAAGAGTATGATAAACGACGGGCGGCGCGCGAGCGAATGAGAAAACCTGCGGGCAAAACATGGCCGACGACCTACTGGACCGGTTCTTCGGAAAGGGCACGCCGCGGCTCGGCGGGCCGCCGGTCGCCAACCCGCGGCTCACCGAGCCGATCGGCCTGCAACTCCTCTTCGACGACGTCTTCCAACTCGACGCGAACGAGGTGGCCGCCGCGCTCCGCGACTACCACGGCGACATGGCCGAGGCGACCGCCGAACTGTTTCACGTGCCGCCCAGGCCCGGCGCGAAGGGGGACGATGAGCCTTCCGTAATGGGGCTGCTCGCCTGGGAACGGCACGTCATCAAGCTGGTCGGGTTCACGGTACCGATGCCCGCGGACGCGGTGAAGGCGTGCGTCCGGCCGGCGCACTTCGACCCGCAGTTCAAGACGTTCGCTTACGAGCACAAGTCGCACGTCATGCTGTACTACGCGGGTCACGAACTCGACCCACTGGAACAGTACGTGGCGCTGGCGGCCGCGGCGGGATCGGTCGCGTACTTCGGCGCGTCGTTCGTACTCAACGAGACGGCACGCACCGCGATCCCGGCCGCGGTTCTTCACCCGCACGAGGAGGACGCCGGCAACATGCTCGGCGCGCTCCGCGGGTTCCCGCTGCCCCTCATCTACTGCGGCTTCGTGAAGATGGAAGTGGAGGGCCAGCCGGGGGTGTGGATGCGCACCTACGGCTGTCACCGCCTGGGCCTGCCCGACCTCGCGACCCGCGCCGCGGGCCACGAAGAAACGCCGTTCACGTTCGAGTTGTTCGGCAACCTGCTCGCGTACCTGCGGACGTCGGGTAAGTGGTTCGCGCCGGGCGACACGATCCGTGTGACGGACGACCTGTTCCTGCGGGTCCGCGCCCGCACGCCCGACGAGTGGTACCTGGAGAGCGAGGGCGCGATGCTCGTCGCCGACCGCATCGGCGCGAACGAGGTGAACCGATCCTCCTGACGGCGCCCTGGGCTGAGGAAGCGCAGGCTTACAGCCTGCATCCCGACTTCGCCCTGAAGGGGCGAGATTCCTCAGCCCAGGGCAACGCCCTGGGGCCGTCGGGAAAACGGACGCGAACGGCATCGCTCGGGAAGCAACATGATACGTTTCCGCCTACTCATCGCGCTCGCCCTGCTCGCCTCCCCCTCGGTCGCGTCCGCGGGGCTGTACTACTCCGGCGAGCAGTTCGCCGAACTGCCGAGCCGGCCCGCGGGGTTCCTGGTCGATCACCGCGCGCTCCGTGCCGCGAGCTACGCGCGCCCCGACGGCCTTCCTTCACCTCTCCGCGACGACTACCTGGCCGCGGCCGACCGCCTTCAGAAACTGGCGAAGCCCCGCGCGCTCACGGCGGACGAAGCCGCCGACCTCGGCGCGGTCTACATCCGCCTCGGCAAGCCGGGGCCGGCGCTCAACGTGCTCGCACCGGCCGCGCACAAGTCGCCGGAACACTTTCGCCTGGCCGCGAACCTCGGCACGGCGTTCCAACTCAACGGCGACCTCGAGCGCGCCGTCACTCAACTGGAAGAAGCCGTCCGGCTCGCCCCGGCCAAGCTCAAGCCCTTCGAACAGGCGCACCTCAAGCTGCTCCGGCTCCGCGCGAAGGAGAAAACGACCGCGGGCGGTCCCACGACCGTCGATGACCTGTTCGGGGTGAAGTACGCGGGCGCGTCCGGTTCGCCCGAGGCCGGCGCGATCGCGCCGGCCGAATTGAAGAAGCTACCCGACAATGCTATCGCGGTGGTCCAGCAACTCGCGCTGTGGATGCCCGCGGACGGGCGGCTGTTGTGGCAGTTCGGCGAACTGTGCAACGCTTACGGCGACGTGCGGTCCGCCGCGGCTGCCCTGGACGGGTGCGTCACCGAGTTCGCGCTCGCCGCGCCCGACCTCCGCAAGCGCCGAACGCTCTACCGCGCCGCGGCCGACGAACTCGCCAAGAAACCCGGACACGAACAGCACCGCGGCGCCCTCAAGGTGAAGTCATCGCGCCCGCTGATCAAGGCGTTCGACGAGTCGCTGCTCCCGGCGATCGAGGCCGGCAAGCCGAACTCTCTTCCGTGGCCGGTGCTGGCCGCGACCGCGATCAGTGCGAAGGGCGAGCCGACATTCGTGAAGCACCTGGAGCAACTCGACGGCAAGACGGTCACGCTCCTGGGCTTCATGCAGCCGACGAAGGACGAGGCGGTGCTGTCCGGCTTCCTGCTCCTGGAATATCCGGTCGGGTGCTGGTTCTGCGAGACGCCCGATCCGACGGGCTTAATCAGCGTGGAAATGAAAACCGGCAAAACGACGGACTACCGCCGCGGGCTGGTAAAGGTAACCGGCACGTTGTCACTCAACCGCGACAACCCGGAGGCGTATCTGTTCTCGTTGAAGGACGCCCGCGTCGGCGAAGCGGACTGAAGGCGAGCACAGGAATCAGCCACGGATGAACACGGAAAACACGGATCAGAGAAGAAGAGCAATTGAAAACAGTGCTCTTCTCTGATCCGTGTTTTCCGTGTTCATCCGTGGCTCCTCTTCGTCTTGCTTCAATCGACAATCTTCACCTGCATCTTGCGCTGACCGGCCATCCACGGCTGCGGCGGCATCTCCTTCAGCCAGTCGGATAGGCTCGGGATGAAGCCCAGGTCTTCGAGGACGTGTTGTTCGGCGATGTCGCGGACGTACACCTCCTTGCCGTCCGAGTTCGTGATGAACCGGCCGAAGATCTCCTCGATGATGTAGATGCCGAACGCGGAGTGGAACACGCACCGGTGCGTCACCTCCGCGTGCGCGCTCTTGGTGCTGTCCATGCGCTCGTGGATCGGGAGATAATCCTCAACGCTCCCCCCGAATCGCTTAACCGACGACTGGGCATGAACGTAGGGCTTGGACACGTTTGAGCCTCCTCTGAATGGCATCCAGACAATGCCCGCGCCGACAAAGATCACACCGACACCCGCGGCGGTAGCCGGTCGCACTGTGTTTGAGTACACGTGGCGGGTTGAGTTCGATCGCTCGCTCCAGCACCTTACGTTTTCTTTCCAGACAGACACTTGCTTCGCGGTACAGAACCTCACCGACACGCCGCGCAACTCGGTCCGAAAGTGAAAAGCACCAAATCGACTTGTGTGGTCGAACTTGTGCCCGCGTTGCGACGATCGTTCGGCTGAACTCAGCGAATCCCTCGCATACCGCCCTCGTCCCAACAAGTACAGAGGGTCAGGGATTTCCGCGTCAGAGATAGAGTGCCGTCGCCGTCAATCCAACCCCTCCAATAGTGCCGTTGAAGATCCGAGTCGAGGGTCGCGGGTACGCAAGTTCCCATTTTCCCCTTCTTCACCCCATACCGGGCGAGGTCAGCAATTAGCGCCCGACTTGACGTGCGTACAATGGCCTTCGTTTGCCTTCCGTAGTTGGTAAAGCGAACCCCCTCACGGACGGGATTGTCGATTCTGAGGGCAGAACGAAAGTTCCGGACATGTGCGGCGTCGCTGAGGTCGAGGATCAAAGCATTGCCTGAGATGCATCCGTCGGCCGCGAAGAACCCGAGCCAATAAGCCCGTTCTTCGGTGTTGATCACCGAAAAAGAAGGCGTGGTCGCAAACGGAGCGGCGTGGCATCCTCTAATCCCTCCGGTGCCCATTAGTCTGTACTTCTCCCGTCCTCACTCCAAGGTGGTTTTCGTCACCGTGTACCACTTGAACTCGTCGAGCGCGTCCCAGATCGCGTCGCGCTGGGTCTCGGTCACGTCGTAGTACGTGCGGTCCCACCACGCCGCCCAGTCTCGGGAAGATAGGTACCCGTCGCCCTTTGATTTCTTAGGAGCGGAAAGGCCGAGCTTCTTCAGCAGCGCGTCGAACGCCTCCTGACCGTCGCTCATCAGATCGCCGGGGCCGCGCCCGTCGTCAAACGGGTTCAGGAGGGCGCGCAGCTCGCGGTTCAATTCGCCCGCGTGCTTTCGGGCCGCGGATCTCGACAGGAACACGCGGTCGGGCTCCGTGTAGCTCCGGTTCACCGAGACCATCTCGCGCACCACAATGTACGCGGACACGGGCTTCGGCTTCGCGGGCTTCTTGGCACGCTTCGGGGCCGCCTTGCGGGTCATTCCAGACCCTCCAGCGAGACCTCGATCACCTCGTAGAAGGGCACGTTTGCGGTTGTCCGGAAGAGGCCCTCGCCCTCCTTCAGCTTCTCGCCCGGGAGCAATCCGCGCCGCCGCCGGAGCCGGTCCCGCATGTCGAACATCGCGAACTCTTCGTCCTCGTCGTCGAGTTCGATTTCCGCGTCGCCGAGCGCCTCGGCCCAGACGTCGCGTGCGATGTCGTTGTTGTCGGCGCACTCGGCCTCGGCCCGCTCGCGGGTGCGGAACACCCGGATCACCTCGCCCTGTTCCGTGTTGGCGTCGTAAAACTCGTCGTTGTACTCCCAGTTGACCACCACTACCGCGTACCCGACCGGCCGCGCCGGCTCCTCGCGGACCGTGAAGAACCGCACCTTGTCGAGCGCCTCCCACACGGCCGCCCGCTTCTCCGCGCCGAGCTTCTTCTGGTTCTGCTTCCACCACGCGGACCAGTCCGCGGCACCGTCCTTTTTCGGTTCGGGTGGGTCGACCCCGTGGTCCATGAGCCAGTCGCGCAGCCGCGGCTCGTCCAGGTGCGTCCAGTTGCGGACCGCGCGGCCGCACTCGAACGGATTCGCCCGCTCGCGGTACTCGCCCTCGCGCCGCGCGCGTTCGGCCTCCGCCTCGTCGAACGTCGCGAACGACGCGACCGCGACCTCGCCCGGCCGGCGGGCCATGCGCCCGCTGTGCCACTCCATCCAGTTCAGCCGCTTCACGACGAACCGCGTCGCAGGTTTCGCCATTTTGCCCGCCCCCGCGCCGTGACGTATTTAGGCGATGTCGGGTAAATTCTCACGCCCCGCTGGTCGATGTCAGCGGTAGGGAAGTTGCTATTCGGTGCGACTTCAACATTAAGGCGCACCGGCGCCTGAGCTGCAACGTGAAATCGCCCGGGTGGTGCATGGCGGACGAGATCCACTGGGAACGGACCACGTGCCCGGCGTGCGGTTCGGCCGACGAGGCCGAGTTCCTGCACGCCCCCGGTGACGGCGGCATCGAATTCCGACTCGCGCGGTGCAACCGGTGCGAAACCGTGTTCACCAACCCGCGCCCGGACGCGGCCAGCATCGCCCGGTTCTATCCCGCGGATTACGCCCCGTACCAGCCGCGCGAGCGCAGGGGCGGGACGCTGCGGGGACTACGTGATCGTCTGTTCGGGCGCGCCGAGAAGTCGCTCGCCGACCGCATTCCGATTCCGCCCGGCGGGCGGTTGCTGGATTACGGTTGCGGGTCGGGGCGGTTCGCGGCGCGGATGCGCGATCGCGGGTGGGACGTGTGCGGGATGGATTTCAGTACGCGGGCCGCGGAGACCGCACGCCGCGCCTTCGGACTGAACGTGATTCACGGCTCGCTGCCCCATCTCGACGTGCCGCCCGGCTCCTTCGACGCGATCACCGTTCGCGAGGTGCTCGAACACCTGCACGACCCGGCCGCGGCGCTGCGGGCCGTGTCCGACGCGCTGAAGCCCGGCGGCCACCTCTACGCGTCGGTGCCGAACCTGGCGGGGTGGGGGTTCCGCGCGTTCGGGCCGGCGTGGTCGGCGCTCGACCTCCCGCGGCACCTCACGCACTTCACCCCGACGACACTCGAACGGGTGCTCGGTGAATGCGGGTTCGTGGTGCTGAGTACCCGCACCCGCGGACACGGGAAGTGGACGGCCGGTTCGGTGAAGCGCGCGAGGCAGATCAACCCGCGGTGGTGGGCGCCGATCGCTCGCGTGCGATTCGTGCAGAGCGCGCTGACGACGTGGAGCGAATGGCGCGGCGCGGCGGACAGTCTGTGTGTGCTGGCCCGCAAGCCGGAATCGGTCGCGGGCGAATCGGCGCTCCGAAGAGCGGCCTGAAAACGTTCGCGGCCGGGATCTCTTCCCGGCCGCTCACATTTCGCTTTAGCGCACGCCGCCCTTGTACTTCTTGGTGCTGCGGAGCTTGTGCTTGCGGGCCTTACGGCGCTTCTTGTTCGCGTTCCGCTGGCTCTTCGGCGCGTGTTGAATGCCCATTGTCGGCCTTCCCGTTTGTCTGAAGGAAATCGAAGACGGGCATT
>JAFKJJ010000425.1 GCA_017306025.1 Planctomycetota bacterium | reverse complement strand
CTGCCGGAGCGTTGGCAGGCCAGCGGCCTGCCCCACAGAGAAGTGAGCGGCCTGCCCCACAAAGAAGTGAACGGCCCGCACACGGAAGTGTGCGGGCCGTTCGCGTCCGCATCGGATCGCGGTTTACTTCTGGTCCTGATGCGCGGAGGGCTCACGGCACCGCCGCCCGTCGGGCGACAATTGTCACCCCAGAACCACGACCCGCGGGGTTGTTCCAGCCTGGGGCGACAATTGTCGCCCGACGGGCGAAAGCGGTGCTGGAACAGCCCTCCCCGCGGCGGGTGACCGGCGATTCGCCCGGACGACGCAACATCGTCCTTGCTGAAACAGCGAGCTAAATCGCAATCCGACAGAGCCCGTGATGCTACGCCAGGAGCGGATCGGTCGCAAGCGGCCGCGGCGCTACATCACCAGTGAGGTGAACTCCTGGTACGTCAGCGGTTCGTTGAACGTGCCACCGGCGAGGTAGCCGCCGTGGACCGCGGTCACGTGCGCCACCCGCACCAGTACCGTTTTGGAGAGCTTTTGATTGGCGTTCGAAAGGGTGACCGCCAGCAGCGCGCCGATCGGCACCTGTCGCGTCAATAAGAGGCCGATGCCCTCCATCGACACGTCGCGAATTTTGGCCGGGCCGAAGTCCTCGGTCACCGGCCCCACGAAGCCGCAAGACGTCCCGGCACTCACCGCCATCCGCTCGGCCGCGCGGCGGTCTCTGGGTTCGGGCATCGTTCCACCTGAAGGGCGCGCCGGGCGAATGTCGGCGCACCGCATTGTAGCACCGAGTTCGAGGGCGTGCGCGGGCGCTCAGGGCTTCTTCGCGGGCGGTTTCAGGTACGACGGGAGCGCCGCGGCGTCCAGTTCGACCTTCGCACCATCCTTGGGTACCTCGACGCCCGCGGACCACAGGATGCCGTTCACCAGGAACCGCCGGTAACCCTCTTCCGCGAAACTCGCGTGCAGGTGCGCCCCGGTGAACGTGAACGCCCGCCCGCCCTCCGGCCGCTCGTAGGCCCACGCGACCACGTCCTGCCCGTCCTTCGGCTTGGCGGTCGCCTTCGGGTTCCACGTCCGCAACAGCGGCGTGACGCCCTTCATCTCCGGGACGAACCGGTTCTGGTACAGGTACCCGTCGTCGATTTTGAACGGTTTGACGCCGCGCGAAATCGGGTGGTCGGGGAACTTGTCGAATTCCGTGACCCAGTGCGCCCGCTGGCCGGTGCCCTTCTCCCATGCACCGCCGGCCCACCCGCGCGCCCGGTCGCCGAAGTCCTTCGGGTAGTCGGCCGTCTGGTGGAGTTGCACGAGCCCCGCCTTTTCGTCCATCAGCTTCTGGACCGTCGCGACGCGGTCGCCCTTGAGCGCCTGGTGCTTCTCGGCGCCGTCGAAGAAGAACACGACCGCCTTCGCGCCGGCGAGCGTCTCGGGCTTCTTCGGCCAGTCGAGCGCCAGCACCGGCGCGACGCCGGGGTTTTGCTTCAGAAGGTCCATGAGGACGGCGCAGCCGGCGACGTACTCGTGTTCGCCGGCCTTGAAGAAGTTCGACCCGGCGATGAGGACGATCTTGGCCGCCTTCGGATCGGCGGGCGCCTGTTCGACGGGCGGGTCGTTCTTGGCGGGCGGGTCGGCCGACGTAACGAGGGAACACGTCAGGGCCGTAAGGGCAGCAAGGGTGACGGCAAATCGCATGGTGGGGTCCCTGGAGAGCGAGGAGCGCCGATCGTACCACGCGGCGCGGCGAAACGAAACCGGGGAGGCGTTTACCTCCCCGGTTCGCGTGGCGGATCGCGGTTTACTTCTGTTCCTGTGGCGCGGAGGGCTCACGGCACCGCCGGGCGCAATATTAACCGTCCGGTGGTGAAATCACGAATCGTGGGGTTGTTCCAGTCCACCACCGGACGGTTAATATTGCGCCCGAAAGCGGTGCTGGAACAGCCCTCCCCGCGGGGCAGAGCAAGGCAAGCGCTCGGGCGACGCAACATCGCCCTTGCTGAAACGGTGAGCTAAACACACGATCCGACACGTCGGGAACGTTCTACGCGCCGGTGTGTCGCGTCGCAAGCGCGTCAGGCCGCTTCGGCCGCGCCGCCGGCACGGGCCGTCTCGACCAGCGTCACGAGAACGCCCTCCTGAACCACGCGGTCGCTCTGGTTGAGCGCGACGACGTCCCAGACCACCGTCCCGCGCCGCCCGCGGCCCTGGAGCTGCTTTTCCCGCACGCGGCTTCGAACGCGGATCGCGTCGCCCGGGAAGATCGGCGCGCGGAAGTGCCACTCGCGCAGTTCGAGGAACGCGACGGTGTGCGCGAACGGGGTCTTCCACCCCAGCCCGCCGACCACCGACAGGCCGAGCATACCGTGGGCGATGCACCGCCGGAACGGCGTGGTTCGGGCGAACTCCGGGTCGACGTGGACCGGGTTGCGGTCACCGGTCAGGTCCGCGAACGCGAGCACGTCGGTTGTGGTGATGGTCCGCGGTTCGGACGTCCATTCCCCGTCCGGCGCAATTTCGTCGAAATAGAGCGGCTCGTCAGACATACCCCTTCCCCAGAGAGACGGAGGGGGAATAGCAACACGTTCGCCCCGACGGAAGACCGAAATCGGCGATTTCGCTCCTTCGGTGATGAAATCCGCTACGCCCCTCAAGCCGCGGTGCCCACGACGACCACGTCCACGTTCGGGACGGCCCGGGTCAGTTGGTCCAGGAGCGACGGGGCGAACAGGCGCTGGTACCACGGGCGCTGGGACCGCCCGACGACGACGTGCGTGATCCCGTACTCGCGGACGAACGCGGCCACCGCGCCGGGCAGGCTCGCCCCCTTGAACCGCATCGGGATGCCGTCGAGCTGTTGCGCGAGGGCGAGCGAGTCGGCGAGCCGGCGCTCGGTCGCGGCGTCGATCTTCTCCGCCCGCTCGCCCGGGGTCTCGACGTACACCGCGTACCACGGCGCCCCGAGCCGGTCGGCCAGCCGGGCGCCCTTGCGCATGAGCCGCAGCGCGTTGGGGCTGCGGCTCGACACGCACACCATCACGCGCTCGGAGGTGTTCGCGGTCCCGGCGTCGCGCTCCTTCTCCTGTCGGCGCCGGTCGAGGACGTGCGCGACCTGCTCCAGCGCGATCTCGCGGAGCTGGTTGAGGTTCGGCTCGGTGAAGAAGTTCGACAAGGCCCGCTCGATCCGCTCGGCCGGGTAGATCTTCCCGGCGCGCATCCGCTCCTGGAGGTCCTCGGCCGGCAGGTCCACGCTCACGATCTGGTGCGCCTGCGCGAGCACGTAGTCGGGCACCCGTTCCTTCACCTTCACGCCGGTGAACTTCTCGACCATCTCGTAGAGGCTTTCGAGGTGCTGGACGTTCATCGTGGCGATGACGCTGACGCCCGAGCGGAGCAACTCCTCGACGTCCTGGTACCGCTTGCCGTGCCGGCCGCCCGGCGCGTTGGTGTGCGCCAGCTCGTCTACCAGAACGACAGTCGGGCGGCGCCGGAGCACCGCGTCGAGGTCCATCTCTTCGAGCACCACGCCGCGGTACTCGACCTTCCGCCGCGGCACCTGCTCCAGCGCGCCGATCATACCCGCGGTTTCGGCGCGGCCGTGCGTCTCGACGACGCCGATGGCCACGTCCACCCCCTGCTTCTTGAGCCGGTGCCCCTCCTGAAGCATCTCGTAGGTCTTCCCTACGCCCGGCGCGAAGCCCAGGTAGATCTTCAGCCGGCCCCGCTGCTGCTCCCGCAACAGCGTGAGGAAGTGTTCCGGGTTCGGTCGGGCCTGATCGGCACTCATGCGGCACCTGGGAACGCGGAACGTGGAGCGCGGAACGCGGAGTGAAGAACAAAAGACGGCCGGAGCCGCTCCGGCCCCGACTCCGAGCGCTCGGCCGTTTACTCCGCGTTCCGCGCTCCGCGTTCCGCGCTGGGTAGGGTGATCCGGAACGTCGTGCCCTTGCCCGGCTCGCTCTCGCAGGTGACCTCGCCCTTGTGCGCGACGGCGATCTCTTTGACGATCGCCAGCCCCAGGCCGGTGCCGGTCTCGTCGCTGTGGCCCGGGATGCGCAAGAACCGGTCGAACACCCGCGGCAGGTACTCCGGCGGAATGCCGACGCCCGTGTCCGCGACCACGAGCGTCACCCCCCTGTCGCTCGCGACGGCGGAGAGCGTGACCTTGCCCCCGGCCGGGGTGTAGGTGATCGCGTTGTTCAGCAGGTTCGCCAGCGCCTGCCCGATCCGCTCGGCGTCGACCGCGACGGGCGGCAGCGGTTCGCCCGCGGCCACCTCCAGTTCGACGTGCTTGTCCTCGGCCCGCGGGCGGAC
>JAFKJJ010000554.1:27102-27564 GCA_017306025.1 Planctomycetota bacterium | reverse complement strand
TGCTAAGATGGACGGGCCGCCCCGGCACCCGGCCGGACGTTGCCCCGGACGCTACGGATCGTATGCCCGACGACCGGCTCTCTTCACCCGGCGACACCGCCGCGCCTCCCCCGTCGGCCGGTGGGCACGGGCCGGAGCCGCTCGCCCTCGGCGACTTCCGCCTCCTGGCGCGGGTCGGCGGCGGGACCCAGGGGGCCGTTTACCGGGCACACCAACTCGGCCGGGATCGCACCGTCGCCCTCAAAGTCCTCGCCGGCAGCGCGTCCTACCGTCCGGCGGCGGTCGCACGGTTCGCCCGCGAGGCCGCGCTCCTGGCCCGGTTCGACCACCCCGGCGTGGTCCGCTTCCTCGGCGTCGGAGACGAGGACGGGTTCGGCTACTTCGCGACCGAGTTCGTGGACGGGCCGAGCGCCGCGACCCTGCTCCGGCGCGCCGACAGCCCCCTCGCGCCGGCCGCTGCCG
>JAFKJJ010000554.1:0-27086 GCA_017306025.1 Planctomycetota bacterium | reverse complement strand
CCGCTGCGCAGAGGCGCTGGCCCACGCCGCCGCGCGCGGGGTCATCCACCGGGACGTGAAGCCGGGCAACGTCCTGATCGGTCCCGGCGGCGCGGTGAAGCTGATCGACTGGGGACTGGGGAAGCCCGCCGGCGGGGACGCGGGCCTGACCGCCGAACATTCCGTCCTGGGTACCCTGCGGTACGCCCCGCCGGAGCAGTTCCGCGACGCGCGCCGGGCGGACCAGCGGAGCGACATCTACGCGCTGGGCGGTACCCTGTACGAGCTGCTCACGGGGCGCCTCCCGTTTCCCGGGGATGAGTGGCCGGCGGTGCTGGCGGCGAAGGAGACCGGCGCGCTCGCGCCGGCGAGCGCGGCGAACCCGGCCGTGCCGCCCTGCCTGGACCGGGTGCTGGCCCGGATGCTGGCCCCCGACCCGGCCGACCGCTACCTCGACTACGCCCCTCTGATCCGCGACCTCGACGGGATCGGGTTGGCCGACGAACAACCCGACCCGAGGGCGTTTGCGAAGCCCGATCGGGAGCGACCGACCCCGCCCGGCCCGCGCCTCCGTGTCCTGCTGGTTTACGACGCGGCGAAGTACATCCCGCTGGCCCAACACGCCCTGTTCGCGGCCGGGGTGCCGCACGACCTGGCGACGGTGGAGGACGGGCACGACGCCCCGGCCGCGGTGGCGCGGGACGGCCCGGCCGGATGGGGGTTCGACCCGGACGCCGTGTTCCTGGGGCTGACCAGCCCGACGCACGCCAGCCTGCGGGTGCTGGGCGCGGTGCGGGCCGCCGCGGGTCGACACGCACCGGCGGTGGTATGGATGAGCCTGTCGCCGGACGGGGCGGCGCTGTTGAACGGACTGGACCTGGGGACCGGGGTGTGGGCGACCGGGTTCGCCGACGTGGAACCGCTTGGTACCGTCCTCCGCGACGTGTACGCGGCGGTCACGGGCGGTTCGTCCACACCGCGTTGACGGGCCACCGGCCGGTATCGGCGGGAGGGCGACGCTCGACTATAACGGCCGCCCACGGTTACTCCGACCGCCCACACCCGCGAGCGCGAACCGCATGTCGAAAACGACCCTGGCCCTGCTCGTCGGCGGCCTCCTGCCGGCCGTCCTCTTCGGCGTCGCGAGCACCTTCCAGAAGACGGCGGCCCGCGCCGGCATCGGCACCGGCCCCTACCTCATCGCGATCGGGGCCGTGGTGCTGCTCATCGGCGGCGCGGTCACCGTCGCGCAGAGCGACAGCACGGCCACCCGCGCGGGCGCGGCCTGGGCGTGCGGGTACGGCGTGCTGTGGTCGGCCGCGATCGGGTGCATCGTCCTGGCCCTCTCCCGCTACGACGCCAACATCAGCCAACTGGTCCCGCTCTACAACTTGAACACGCTCGTAGCCGTCGCGATCGGAATGGCGGTGCTGGGCGAGTGGCGCGAGATCGTGCTGTGGCGGGTCGCGGCGGGGGCGGTCCTGGCCGTCGCCGGCGGGGTGCTGGTCGCCACGGCCGCGCGATGAGCGGACCGAACTCCTCGCGTCACCTGACGATCTTGCACTTCGGCAGCGCCTTCTGAAGCTCCTTCACGTCGGCGTCCGTCACCGCGGTGCCGGACAGGTCGAGCGTGGTGAGGTTCGTGAGGGCGGCCAGTTCCTTGAGCCCCGCGCCCGTCACCTTCGTTTGGCACAAGTAGAGCGCGGTCAGGCTCGGGTGGCTCGCCAGGTCCCGAAAGCCCGTGCCCGTCACCCCGGTGTTGGTCAGGTTCAATGTCGTGAGCTTCTTCAGCGCGGCGAGCTCTTTTAGCCCCGCGTCCGTCACCCGCGTGCTGCCGAGGTCGAGTTCCGTCAGGCCCTTGAGCGCGGCCAGGTCCCGCGCGCCGGCGTCCGTCACCGCCGTGGCGAACAGACCGAGCACGGTCAGGTTCGGGAGCGCGGCGAGTTCCGTTACGCCCGCGTCCGTCACCTTCGTGCCGCCGAGGTCGAGTCGGGCGAGGCTTTTGAGCCCGGCCAGTTTCTTCATCCCCGCGTCGGTGACCCGGGTGCCGCTCAGGTACAGCGTGGCGAGGTTCCTGAACGGTGCCAGTTCCTTCAGCCCCGCGTCCGTCGTCTTCGTGAAATACAGGTTGAGCGCGGTGAGGTCCGTGAGGGCCGCCAGTTCCTTCAGCCCTTCGCCGGTCGTGCCGGTACACGACAGGTCGAGCGCGGTGAGGCTCTTGAACGGGGCCAGTTCCTTCAGAACCGCGTCCATCCCGCGCGTGGCCTTCCGGGCGGCCCGCGGGGAATCGTCCCTGGGGAAATCGAACCCGTTCTCCCTCGTCGGAGCGGCGAACGTGATCTCGGTGTCGGGGAGCGCGACCTTGACGACGGGCCGGCCGGGGCGCTTCGGGTCGCGCGTGACCGTTCCGCCGAGCGTTTCCACGAACGCGGCGGCCCTGTCTTCGGCGTCGTCGCCCCGCACCGGGGCGGCCGAACTCAGCGCCGCCAGTGACACGATCCCGCACAGCATCGACCGCGACATGGTTCACCTTCGGTTGTGGGAATGCTCACCGGCCGGCGCGCCGATGCTGGCGCGCCGGCCGCCCAAGCATGACCGTTCTGGCGGTGCGCACAAGTCCGATCGCGCCGCTCCCCGGCCCTTCTACGTTCCCGCGAACCGCCGACCTGCCCCGCGTGTCACCTTGAAGTCGGCCACGAGCGAGGGGTTACCGGTGTTCAGGAGCCACGTCCGTCGGTCGGGTTCACTCCGTAGCGTCTGGCACCGCCGCGAGCGGAAGCGGCGGCCGCTCGACCCGCTACCCACCACCGGCGGCATCGAACAACCGCGCCCCAGGGTCCGACATCGGTACACCCCGACCGAAGCCGAGTGGCACGGCAGTGATCCCCGCACCGTGCTGCGCTGCCTCGTCCACCTCGCGACCGACCGCGGGACCGTCTTCCATCTCTCGCGGCGCTCGATCGAACGCAAGCTCCGGCTCTTCTACTGCGCGTGCTGCCGGCTCCGCTGGGGCCTGCTGCCCGCCGACGCACGGCAAGCGGTCGAGGTCGTCGAACGGTACGCGGACGGCCGGGCGACCGGCCAGGAACTCCGCGCCGCGCGCCGGACGGCCGCGGCCGCGTACCGCGCGAGTCGGCCGGTGTGGGCGGGCGGGTACGCGCCGCAGGCGTGGGACGTGATGTACACCGTCGCGCTCGTGGTCGCCGCCGGTGCGGTCCACGCGCAACTGCGCCCCGGATACGTCCGGGACGGCTCCCCCGTGAGTAGCGCCGATCAGATCGCACTCCTGCGAGACATCTTCGAGAACCCGTTTCGCACGGTCGAGTTCGCCGGAGCGTGGCTCACTCCGACCGTCCGGGCGCTGGCCCGCGTCATTCACGCGGAGCGAGCGTTCCACCTGATGCCCGTGCTGGGCGACGCCCTTCAGGACTCGGGCTGCACCAGCATCGAGGTTCTCGATCACTGTTACGGCCCCGGTCCGCACGTCGCCGGGTGCTGGCTCGTGGACCGGTTGACCGGGCACGATTCGGCGTGAACCGCGCGGCCGCCCCGCGTGTCACGAAGTAACGCGGGCGCCGCCCGCCCTCACATCTGTCGAGGAAACCGAGATGACCACCACTGCAACGCCCGGCACCGCCCTCGCGTTCCTCGACGGCGGCGAAGTTCGCGTTCGTGCCGACGCCCGGGCCGAGATCGGGCGCGCGGTTCTCGCGTACCTGGACACCATCGGCACCGCGACGGGTCGAGAGACCTTCTACAACTCGCGCGCCGACCAGGAGGCGGCCGAGACCGTCGCCCACGATGGGTGCTGGGCCGTCAACCGGGGGCTGTACGCGGCCTTGCTGGCGCTGCCCGGTGTCACCGATCGCGCGGTCCAGGCGGGCATTCTCCGACTGCTCGACTACCCGCTCGCCCCGGGCGACCCGTCGTTCCTGACGTTCGAGCAGGAGACGCGGCTGGTCGGCCGGCTGGCTCGCGCGCTCCCGCCGCAGCGCCTCTACAAGCTGTTCGGGCAGTTCGCGGCGAAGCGGGTGAACAACCGCCGCACGCGCGCGCTGATCCTGCGCGCGGTTCTCGGGGCCGGGCCGTCGCTGCCGTGGCGGGCGGTGAAGTACCGCGCCAAGTTGCGCGCCGCACTGCGGCACGCGCTCGGGGCCGGTGTCGCCAACGGCGTCGCGAAGCTCGCGGCCGCGGCCGACCCGCGGGCGTGCCCGGAGGCGAAGCTGGCGAAGTACGTCGACCCGTTCGTCCCCGCGTGGGCGAACCGGGACGAGGTGTACCAGTGCGTCGCGTTCGTCCTCGGCGCGGAGCGCGCGGGCGGGTTCACCGTCCCGCTCCTGAAGGCGTTCGCCGCCGCGCGGACGGACCTGACGACCGGTTCGGCGCTCCCCGTGGAAGTGCTGGAGGGCCTCCGCAGCCGGTTCCACAAGGACACGCCGCACGCGCGCGTGCTGGAGATGGCGCAGGCGGCCGGCACCATCACCGAGGGTCAGAAGCTCGGGATGCAGCGGGCGGCGAAGGCCGCCGGGGTCGAGGGCGCGTTCGACCCGGCCCGGCAGGACATGGTGAAGCTGTACGTCTACGCGCTGGAAACCGGCGCGATGACGCCCGAGATCCGCGCCGCGCTCGACGCGAAGGCGCGGGCCGCCGCGGCCGCGCTGCCGGTGCGGTACGCGAACGTCGGGGTCGTCCTCGACGCCTCGGCGTCGATGGCCGGAACGGGCGCGCAGAAGTTCCGCCCGCTGGCCGTCGCGCTCGCGATGCGCGACGTGCTGACGGCGTCGGCCACCGCGTCCGCGTTCGTGGAATCCACGGGTACGGCCGACGAGTTCGGGATGGTGAAGCCGGCCGGCGACACCGCGCTCGCGGGGCTGCTCGTGAAGGCGCTGAAGCGGAACCCGGACGCGGTGTACCTCATTACCGACGGCTACGAGAACGCGCCGGCCGGGCGCGTGGACGAGGTGCTGCGGGCGGTCCGCGCGCTCGGCGTCACCGCGCCCGTGTTCCAGGTGTCGCCGGTGACGGGTGCCGAGGCCGGCGGGCTGCGCCGACTGTCCGACGAACTGGCCCCGGTGCCGGTGTCGCGGCCGGAAGCGGTCGGGCTGGGTATGGTCCGCGCCGCACTCACGACCGACGTTGAGGCCGGCATCCGCGCGCTGCTCGCGCTCGCGCGGCCGATGATCGAAGCGCAGAACGGAGGGGAGTGAGATGGCTACCGTGACGGTCGGCGAACTCGTTCGTGACTGCGCGCCGGGGCGCGTGCAGTCCGTCGGGACGATGCAGGTCGTGCCGCTCGTCTCCGACTTCGGGGACGACCGCTTCGCCCCGCCGACCGAGGCGCGGGTCGGCACGTCCGGGTATGGAAACCTCGTGGTCGCCAACCCTGCCGACCGGGCGCTGCTGGTCCCGGCGGGCGCGGCATACGTGGTCGCCCAGAAGGCGCAGAACCACGCGCTGCCGTCGGCCGGGTGCGTGCCGAAGCAGACCACGCGCACGTTCGACACCGCCGTCTGCGTGCAGCAGACGCAGGCCGGCTACATCGCCGAGGGGCAGCACGAACTCATGCTGCTCCCGGCCGCCCTGCGCCGGGCGGCGCACCCGGCGCGCCTGGAGAAAGACTTCCGGCGGCTGTGGCCCGCGATCGGCGAATTCAACACGGCCGCCGGGTTGGAGAGCACGGGCGGGCACCTGGAGAAGTTCTTCGAGAAGTTCCGCACGGAGCTCGACCACTTCGTGGCGGAGTTCGAGCCGGTGCCGAAGCAGGTCGGCGCGGTGGTGCTGGTGAACGGGGCGGTGGCCGGGGTCGAGCGGTCGCCCTCGGCCGACTACTTCCGCGCCGTGTGGAAGCCGCTCGTCCGCGAGTGCTACGGCTCGATGGCGCTCGTCGCGGCGCGGGCGGGGGCGCCGGCCGTGCCGTGCGCGCGGGTGCCGCTGCGCCCGGCCGCGAGCCTGGACGACCTCGAAGCCGCGCTCGCCGAGGCCGAGGTGGAGGAGCGCCGGCGCGTCGGCGCCCTGCTCGACGGCGTCCTGACGGCCGAGTTGTCGGTGACGACCGACGAGGGCGGGGAAATCGTCGTCGAGGGATTGGGCGGCAACGACCAGCCGTTCGTCGGGCAGTGCGTGCGCGCCGGGGACCGGGTGCTGTACTGCTCGCTGATCGCGTCCGAGACGTGGACGCGACGATTGGCTGCCGGAGTCGGCCGTTCCGCCGTGAGCGCGAACCCGGCGACGAGACCGATGTCTATTTGAGGAAGGTGCTGCGGCGTCGGCGGGCGGCCGGGACTCGTCCGCCGTTTCAGCAAAGCTCAACCAGTTAGAGCGTCACACTCGGGATGTGAAGGAGTGGGTGCGAATCCCACTGCTAGACCCAACAACGACTGACACCTTTCCGACCGCCCGCCGACGCCGCAGCATCTTCCCCGGCCGACGGTTCCCACCCAACGGGACGGGAACCGTCGGCCGGCTCCGTTTCGCAGTTCGTGTTGCAGTGTCGAACGATCTGACCGGCGGCGCGAACCCGCCGGCCCGTGGCAGTGTCTGTGTGGTGAAGGTTGCTGCTGGCCTCGGTGAGCGGCCGGGACTCGTCCGCCGTTCCAGCAAGCTCAATAGTCGAGCGTCACACTCCAAACTGTGAACCAGCGGGTGCGAATCCCGTATGCGATCGAAAACGACCGACACCTTTCCGGTCGCTCACCGACGCCAGCAGCGCCTTCACCCGACCACGCCGGGGACTCGCGAGCCGCTTCAGGAAGCTGAAAATTTCCCCCAAACCCGGCCCGCACCTTTCCCGGCGCCTTGATCCGGCCGACCGCCCTGTTCCGACAGCGCGCGTCGACCGGCGCGTCTCACGGTCCGCGTTGTGGGGTGTTGATGACGAGAGACGCCTGGCTGACCTGCACCGACCCGGCCCTGATGCTCAACTTCCTCGGTGATCGGGCCGGCGATCGAAAGTTGCGGCTGTTCGTCTGCGCCTGGGGCCGCGACGTGTGGCGGCACCTGTCCGACGAGCGGAGCCGCGACGCGGTACTGACGGCCGAGCGGTTTGCCGACGGGGAGGCGACGCTCGCGGACCTCCTGGCCGCCCACCGGGACGCGGCCGACGCGGTGCAAGAGATCCCTCTGGTCCTCGGCGGACGGCACGGCAAAGGGGTCAAATCGCGGAAGGGCACCGGGACGAGCAAATCGGCGGCAGAGGTCGCCCGGTACGCGGCCGATCCCGCGTGGGACGCGCGAACGGCCGCTCGGGCCGTCGCATGGAAGAAGGGCGCGACCCGGTACGCCCTGTCGAACCACCTCCGCGACATTTTCACCCCCTTTCGCTCCGCGGTCCTCGATCCCGCGTGGCTCACCTCGACCGTTCTGGCGATGGCGCGTTACGCCTACGACTCCGGCGACTCCTCCGCAGTGCCGATTCTGGCCGACGCGCTCCAGGACGCCGGATGCGGGGACGAAGACGTTCTGACCCACTGCCGGGATGAATCGGCTCACGTTCGCGGCTGTTGGGTTCTCGACGCGATCCTGGGGAACGACTAACCTGGACCCGCTCGCGGTCCGATCGTTTAAGATCGGACCGCGGACGGCGGAGATCCGGATTGAACACCAACCGATGGACACACGCGGCGGTCGAAGCGCTCAAGACCCGGCGCATCGTCTTCGAGCCGGGCCTGACGGACGACGAGATCGTACGCGCCGAGAAGACCTTCGACTTCCGCTTCCCGCCCGACCTCCGAACCTTCCTCCAGATCGCTCTACCGGTCACCGGCGGGTTCCCCAACTGGCGGTCCGAATCGGAGAAGGAACTGCGGCACCGCTACTTTGATCCCCCGGCGCGCGGCATCCTGTTCGACGTGGAACACAACGACTACTGGCCGGCCGGATGGGGGCCGCGCCCGCCGGAACTCGCGGACGCGCTGGCCGAGGCCGGTCGGCGACTCGCGAACGCGCCGCGACTCATCCCCGTTCGCTCGCACCACTACCTGCCCGCCGCCCCGGCCGCCGGCGCTCCCGTCCTCGCCGTGCGGCAGTCGGGCATCGTCGTCGCGGCCCCTGACCTCCCCGCGTACCTCGCGAACCTGCCGGACGGCGAACGCGCAGAGGGCTTCGAAGCGTTCGGCGACGTGCCCTTCTGGGCGGACGCGGCCCGCGCCGGCCGGGTCCGCGTTCCGGACCTTTCGGCACCACACACCGGCACCCGCGACGAGTACGAGTCTCTTCGCGAGGTCGTGCGCGGTGCGGGGTACTGGGCCGAGGTGGACGCGGTCGGGGAGTCGCTCAAGCTCCACCGGCGCGAACCCGACGGGGAGCGAAAGCACGGCCTGTTCTGGGTCTCGCGCCGGGAGTTCGGCTGGCTCCTGTGCGTCCGGTGCCCGCGCTTCTTCGTCGTTCCCGACGGAACCCGCGTCGCCGACCTCTGCCTGCGGCTGTTGGAGGCGCTCTCGCCGACCGAACTCACAACCGGCCACATGCCGTTCTGGAACTTCCGCCTCGACGACGCGCTGCGCCGGGAGTTCGGGCTGATGGCGGTCCGGCACCACACGGACACCGAGGACCGATGGGAGCGTGAGTTGCGCGCGTGGGAGCGGCTCGGCTGGCGGCGCATGTCGCGCGGGCAGGAGGACGCGGCATGGGACCGCTACCACGCACTGACCACCGTCCCCGGCACGGGCGGGTTCCGAACGCCGACGCCCTCGATCACCTGGGACGTGGCGCACGCCTTTCTGCACGACCGTGAGGGGTTCGAGCGGCTCATCCGCGACCTGACTACAAAGGCTCTGGCCGCGCTTCAGGAATGCACGCGGCCGGGCGAGGAACTGTCCGCCCTCGACTGGAACCACCCGTGCTACTACCTCGACCCGCACGGCGGGTTGACCGACGCCGAGCCGTCGTCGTGGGCGGTCCCGGTGTTCCCCGACCGCGACAGCTACCACTTCCTCGCGCCGGACCACCGCTTCGGAATCATCGGCAGTTGCGTGGACCGCACCCTCTGCGTGTTCGGCGCGGACCTGCTCGCGGCGCTCGCGCGCGGGCGGCCGTTGCTCCTCGACCGGCCGACGCGGACGGCCGAGGAACGGGAGGCGCTGAAGCGACAGTGGGAGCGGTGCGGTTGGGAGCGGATGTCGACGGACGACCGCGAGGACGCCTGGGAGCGGTTCGACGCGCGGTTCGGGTTCCACGACCGGCGGTGGAAGCCCGGCGCGTCGGGGATCGCCGAGCCGGTGCCGTCGGTCACCTGGGACGTGGCGGGGCACAAGGCGGAAGCCGACGACCTGACGCGGAAGGTGCTGGCGGCGCTGCGGGCCGCCGCCCGACCCGGCGAACGGCTGGTCGCACTCGACGCGCTGCGCTGGTACGAGCAGTACACGTTCGACCCGCACCGGATCGAGGGCACGGACCGCGGGTGGTGGGCGCTGCCGGTGTTCCCCGACCGCCGTTACACGATCGTCGTCGCGCCCGACCTGCGGTTCGGCGTGTTCGGTGACCCGGTCGCGGGGACGTTCTGTGCGTTCGGCGGGGCGCTCCGCACCGCGCTGTGCGACGACCCGCCCGCCGCATTCGGTCGCGTGATGCGGGTGAACGGGCGGGCGGTCACGCCCTGACACACGAAGGGTCCCTCCGCTCTCCGACCGAGGGCTGGTCACCCGGCCGGCGCTCGCGTCACGCGTCCACGTCCCAGACGACCACCTTTCCGTTCAGTCCGGCCGCAGCGCACGTCAGGCCGTCTGGGCTGAACGCCAGCGCCGTAACCGCGCCGATGTTCCAGTCGAACGCCGGTCCGGCCTCTCCGGTGCTCGCGTCCCAGGTCCGAATCGACCCGTCGTGTGAGGCGGTCAAGAGGCGCCGGCCGCCCGGGGCGACCGCCACCGCGTTCACTTGCTTCGGGTGCCCGGCGAGCGTGAACTGCGGTGGGTCCCCGGCCGCGGGCAGCACGTACACGTCCCGCCCGTTCGCCACGACGACGCGGTTATCCGGGAGGAACCGCGCGACCCGCGTGACGGTGGCCGGGGGCTCGAAGGTGAACAGCCGCTCGCGCGTGCCGACGTCGAAAACCGCGACGCGGGTGTCGCCGTCGATGCCGCCGGTGGCCGCCAGCCGCGCGCCGTCGGCGCTGAAGCTCATCACGCACGCCTCGAACTCGGTCGGCAGTTCCGCGCGCGCCTCGCCGGTGTTGCGGTCGACGACGGACAGCTTCTGGACGGGCCGGCTCGGCCGGCCCCGGGCGCCGCCCCGCCGCGAGTACCCCACTGCGAGCCGCGCGCCGGTCGGGTCGAAGGCGAGGCCGGAGACGTTGTGCCGCGGCGAGGGGATCACCTTCGGCCCCGTGAACCGGTGCCACTCGACCGGGCCGTCGAGCGCGGTCCACTCCAGCGCGATCCGGCGGGCGCCGGCGTCCTCCCCGCCGACCGCGTACCGGGTCAGCGCCGGGTCGACCGCGGCGCACGTCGCGTACTTCTCGATGCGGCCGCCGTTCTCGCCGGTCGCGAGGTCGAGCCACCCGGCGGCGTCGACCAACCGCGCCTCCGCCCCGCCGACCGCGAGCAGCCGCGCGCCGTCCGGGGTGAAGTGGACGGCGTGAACCCGTTTCAGCTTCTTCAGCTTGTACGCCCGCATCCGGCCCCGTCAGTCCAGGTCCCACACGACCACTTTCCCCTTCGCGCTGCCCGCGGCGCAGGTCAGGCCGTCCGGGGCGAAGGCGGCCTCCGCCAGAACGCCCAGCCCCCAGTCGAACACGCGCAGAACCGACCCGGTCGCGGCGTCCCAGAAACGGCCGGTGCCGTCGTTGCCCACCGTGACGACCGTGCGGCCGTCCGGGGTGAACCCGATCGCGCGCACCTGCTGCCCCTTGTGGCCGCTCAGCACCACCGGCCGCGCGGACGGATCGGTCAGGTCGAACACGGCCGCGGTCCGGCTCTGGTAGGCCACCGCGAGCCGGGTCTCGTCGCGGGTGAACGCGAAATCGTTCACCGCCGCCCACCCGACCGGGTTGGCGAACCCGGGCGCGGGCCGGCCGGGGTCGGCGCTCACGGTGACGATACCCTGGCGCGCCCACACGAACCGACCGGTCGGCGTACACCCCACCCGCTCGGCCGCGCCGCCGGTGTGGACCACGTCGTCGTGCGGGCGCGGGGCGGTCGGCGAACCGCCGACCGGGTCCGTCCACACGAACGCCGCGCCCCACCGGGCGACGATCAGCGCGCCGGCCGGCGCGAACGCGAGGCTCTTCGGCCCGCCCCCTTCGACCGCCAGCACCCCCACGACCTTTCCCGTCTCGACCTCCCACACGCGCACGTCCGGCCCGGCCTGCATCGCCGCGACGCGCTTGCCGTCGGGCGAAAAGCAGACCGCCCGCGCCGGGAACTCGCCGCCCGACAGTTTCCGGACGGGCGCGCCGGTGGCCGCGTCCCACAGCCAGACGAGCTTCGACTGCCCCGCGGTGGTCGCAAGCAGTCGGCCGTCCGGCGAGAACGCCAGCGCGCTCAACCGCTGCGTGTGCGGCTGCCACGTCCGCATCCGAAGTTCCTCATGCACGAACCGGGTGCGGGTGTCGCATTTTGGCGCGCCAGGCGCGTGAAGCTCCGCACGCGGTTCTGAGTGGTGGCGCCCGCTCCCGGCGGTCGCGGCTCGCCAGAAGCCGAGCACCATTACCGGGTACGTGTATCACACGTCCGCGTCCCAGACGACCACATCCCCGTTCTCGCCCCCGGCCGCGCACAGCATCCCGTTGGGCGCGACCGCGGCCGCACACACCTTCCCGATGCCCCAGTCGAACGACCGCGTCTGGGACCCGGTGCCCGGGTCCCAGGTCCGCACGATCCCGTCGGCACCGGCCGAAACGATCGCCCGGCCGTCGGGCATGAAGCCGATCGCGTGGATAAAGTTCGGGTGCCCGCGCAGGACCGCGGTTTCCTCGCCGTCGGGCAGCGCGAACAGGTGAACGCGCAGCCCGAACACCACGGCCAGCGCCTCGCCGTCGGGCGCGAACGCCACCTGTGCCGCGTCCGCCATCCCCTGCGGGTCGGAGAACGTGCGGAGCGGGTCGCCGTCGGCGTCGTACAGCATAAACGCCCGGTACCGGGTCGCCGCGAGGTACCGGCCACACGGCGAGAACACCACGGTCCGGAAAGAGGTCCCCGCGCCGACGGCGCGGGTCGCCGGGAGCCGACGGGCCGAGGCGCCGAAGGCGCTCGTCGGCCATTCGGACACCCCGTCCGAGGTCGCAACCGCGACGGCCGACGAGTCCGGGCGGAAGGCCACGCTCTCGCGGCACCAGCCGGGCGAGGTGAGGTAACCGGCGATCTTCCGGGTCGCCCGGTCCCAGACGTGCGTCGTCGGCGCGTTCTGGGTGGACGCGAGGAACCGGCCGTCCGGCGAGTACGCGACGGCGCGGGCGTGGGTGGCGTGGCCGGCGAGGCGGCCGGCCGCCCCGCCGGTGGCGGCGTGCCACGTCCAGACGAACTTCGAGGTGCCCGCGGTGGTGGCCAGTTCGGCCCCGTCCGGGCTGAACGCCATGTGCCGGACCCGCGCCTTATGGGCCTGCCAGACGAGCATTGCCGGCTCCGCTGGAGGAGGGTTACACGTCGACGTCCCAGACTACCACCTTCCCGTTCGCGCCGCCCGCGGCACACGTCAACCCGTCCGGCGCGAAGGCGACCGCGTGCAACGGCCCGGGTTTCTTCGCCCACCGGAACGACCGCCGCACCGCGCCGGTGTGTGGATCGAGGAACCGCGCCTGGCCGTCGTCGAAAACGCCGCACAAGACGTGCCCATCGGGGTGAAACGCGAAATCGTTCGCCCGGCCGAGCGTGTCTTTCGTCCACCACGGTTCCTCCGCGCCGAGCGGACGCACGAACAGCCGCCCGCCCGCGACCGACGCGACCCGCGCGCCGGCCGGGTCGAAGCCGAGGCGCGTCACCGTGCGGTCGCGGAGCTTCCGCCCCTCCCACACGAACGACGCGAGCGGCCTCTTCCTCTTGAGGTCGACGACGTGAACCATTCCGTTCTCGGTGCCGGCCGCGACGAGCCGGCCGTTCGCCGAGAGCGCCGCGGCGCATGTTATGTCGCCCGTCGGCAGCGTCATCACGCGATTCCACGTCAGATCGCGCACGGCGGCCTGATACGTTTGGCCGGTGAGCGGGTTACGTTTCTCGACGTACCCCTTGGGCGGCGCGGTGAGGGCGGCCACCTCGAACCGCGCGACGTCGGGGGAATGCCCGCGGTTCCAGTGGTTCCGCACCGCGATCAGTTCCGTCCCGTCGGCGGTGAACATCAGGCTGAGGTGCTCGTCCGAATTGGCCGGCACGGTGGGGAACCAACTGTCTTCGCAGCTCGAATCGGACAGCTCCACGAATTGCACGGCCGAGTTGCCGTCGTAGCAATACGCGAAGGCGACGAAGCGCCGGTCGGGCGACAACCGCGCCCCCGCAGGGTCGTACCAATCGCACGCGTCGTACGCGGGATCATCGAACAGCACACGCGCGGTGTCGGTGCGGAGGTCGTACGCGTGGAGCGCGGCGCCGGCCCACGCGACCAGTTCGTTGCCGTCGGAGCCGAACTCCAGCCGGTGGACCACTTCCGGCGGTTTGCGCTTCGACGGCGGGCACACCCGTAATTCGCGCATCGCTTCGCCCCGGGTCAGACGTCCACGTCCCACACGACCAAATGTCCGTCGTCGCCGCCCGCGGCGCAGAGCGTGCCGTCCGGCGACACCGCCGCGGCCTGCACCTTCCCGATGCCCCAGTCGAACGACCGCGTCTCGGCGCCGGTGGCCGCGTCCCACAGCCGGACGGTGCCGTCCATCGCGGCCGTGAGCACCGCCCCGCCGCCCGGGAGGAACCCGATCGCCCGGACGAGCTTTCCGTGGCCGGCGATCCGCACCGGCGGGGCGTCCCACGCGCCGACGCGCCACACCGCGGCGCCGTGCCCGAACGCGACCGCCAGCCGCGACTCGTCGGGCGTGAACGCGAGGGCCGCGGCGCTCGCGTCGCCGACCGGCGCCCGGAGCTGGCGCCGGAGCTCCAGCGTGTCGGGCGCGTACAACCACATCTGCCACTCACCAACGCAGCAGTACGTGCCCAGCGGCGAGAACCCGATGCGCGGTTCGCCGCGAACGAGCTTCGCGTGCGTCCGGTCGGGCATCCGGCGCCCGTCGCCCCCGGCCGGGGGCGACGGGTTCGGGCGCAACGGGTCGTCCCACTCCACCATTCCGGAGCCGTGGCAGGCGAGCAGCCGGGCGCCCCCGGGCGCGACCGCCAGCGCGTCCGGATAGATGCCCCGCGCCGCCCCGAACTCGGAAACGACCGCCCCGGTCTCCAGGTCCCACACGCACGCCCCGCCGCGGTACTGGGCCGCCGCGACGTGGCGCCCGTCGGGAAAGAAGGCCACCGCCCGCATCTGGTAGTAGTGGAACATGAGCTTGCGGACGAGTTTCCCCGTCGAAGCCTCCCACAGCCACACGTATTGGGACGTGCCCGCGGTCGTGGCGAAGAGGCGCCCGTCCGGCGAGAACGCCAGTGACCGCACCTTCGCCCGGTGCCCCCTCCAGACGAGCATCGTTCGGCCCTCACGCGTCCACGTCCCACACGACGATCTGCCCCTTCTCCCCGCCCGCGGCGCACGTCAGCCCGTCGGGCGAGAGGGCGGCGCCGTACACGCGCCCGATGCCCCAGTCGAACGTGCGCGTCGGCGCGCCGGTGGCCGCGTCCCAGAACCGCACCGTGCCGTCGCTCGACGCGGTCACCGCCGTGCGGCCGTCGGGCGCGAACCCGATCGCGCGCACGGCCATCGTGTGCCCCGTCAGCACCACGCGCCGCCCCTTCCCTTTCAGCGGATGAATCTCGGCCGCCTTTCCGAAGCCGATCGCGAGCCGTCGCCCGTCCGGGGAGAAGCTCACCACGCTCAGGGCGTCGACCTCGTCGTGCGGGACGACGCGGTGAACGGCGCGCGTCGCGCGGTCCCAGACGACCGCCCGGAAGATGCCGTTGGCGGCCACCAGCCGCCCGTCGGGGCTGAAGGCCAGGCTGTCGAACTTGTCGACGACGTAATCTTTCCCGTCGAACTCGAACCGCTCGTCCGGCCCCCAGTTGCTGTCGGCGTAAGGGCCGAGCGTTTCCGGGTGCGGGACCGCGGGGTCGCGCCAGACGGCGACCCCGGCCCAGCCGGTCGCGGCGACACAAGACCCGTCCGGCGCGAACGCGGGGCCGTAGCGGGTCTGGCTCGCGGCGGCCACGGCGAGGGGCCTTCGCGCCTCGGCGTCCCAGATCGCGACGCGGAAGTTCATCGTGGTGGTGGCGATCCGTTTGCCGTCCGGGGAGAACGCGACCCCGGACGTGAAGCCCCAGCGGCCGGGCAGCTCGCCGAGCTTCCGACCGGTGGTCGGCTCCCAGAGCCGCACGGTGGCGGCCTTCTCGGCCGCCGACGCGAGCCGCGCCCCGTCCGGCGAAAACGCGAGGTGGCGGACCTTCGACTTGTGCGCGTTCCACACCAGCACGACAGCCCCTCACAGCTCCACGTCCCAGACCACGACCTGTCCCTGTTCGCCGCCCGCGGCGCACGTCAGCCCGTCGGGCGAGAAGGCGACGCTGAACAGCTTCCCGATGTTCCAGGCGTACTCGTGCCGCAGCTTCCACGTCGCGGTGTCCCACACCCCGACCGTCCCGTCCTCGCGGGCGGTCAGGAGCGTCCGCCCGTCGGGGCTGAACGCGGCGCCGTTGACCGACCCTTTCTCCTTCGGCCCCTTCTCTTGTTGCCCGCCGGGAACGGCCCACACCGACACGGTGAAACCGCGCGTCTTGTCGCGCGGCCTGTCGCGCACCGCCGCGAGCCGGGCGCCGTCGGGCGAAAAAACCAGTCGGTGCGCGCCGTATCGGCGGTATTTTGTCCCCTTTATTCCGGGGATGCTCGCGACCTCGCGCGACCCGGCGACGTTCCAAACGGTAACCGCTCCGTTGCGCCGGCCCGCGGCCAGGCGTTTGCCGTCCGGCGAAACGGTGAACACCGTCATCACGTTGTTGAACTGTTGATCCCCGCTCCTGCCGAAGGGCAAGCGGATCGACCACCTCACATCCGGGGCGAGTTCGGTCGTGCTCGCCAGTTCGGTCGGAACGTGCCAGCGGCGGAGGCGGAAAGCCCGATCCTCGAAGCGGATCTCGTGTGCGAACACCTCACCCCCGTCGCGTGTTACGGCCGAAAAGAACGGGTGCTGTCCGCGGAGCCGCCCTTCGGCGCCGCTCGCGAGTTCACGAATACAGAGGTAACGCGGCTCGGGGGACTCCCAACCCGGGGAAACGAGATAAATCACGCGGGCGAGTTCGCGGTCGAAGTCGGGGTCCGGGTACGGTTCGGCGTCGTCGTACAGTACCGCCTCCCAGATCGCGCGCCGCGCGGCCGTGTCCCAACAGAGGCCGACCTGGTTGTAGCGAATGTCTTCGCTGAGCACGGCACCGATGCGCGCCCGCCCGGGCGCGAGCCAGAGCCGGGTCACGTTCCCGCCGAAGTCCGGCGCGGCGCGAAACTCCGACGAAGGACCGAGCTGGAACATCTGCATCGGGCGCCCCCGTTACCCGCTCCGAGACCGGCCGCGCGACCCCTCACAGCTCCACGTCCCAGACCACGACCTGCCCCTGTTCGCCGCCCGCGGCGCACGTCAGCCCGTCGGGCGAGAACGCCGCGCAGTACAGCTTCCCGATGCCGAAGTCGTAGCGCCCGAGTTCCTTCCCGGTCGCCGCGTCCCAGACGCGGACCGTGCCGTCACTCGACGCGGTCTGCACGCGCCCGTCCGGCAGGAACGCGGCGGCCCACACCGGCAACTTGTGGCCGGATAACTCCACGACCGCCGCGCCGGGCTCGGCGAACCGCCACAGGTCCACCTTCGTGCCGTGCGCGACGGCCAGCACCGAGCCGTCCGGGTGGAACGCGCACGGCCCGTGCTGCGGCCCGCGCGGGTGGGGGCGGAGGTGGACGGACTTCAGCGTCTTCGCGTCCCACACCACCGCCCGCGGGCGGCCGTTGGTCGCCACCCACTTGAGGTCCGGCGACAGCGCCACGCGCGACGCCTGCGGGCTCTTGGCGTCCGGGCTGCGGTTGTGGACCTTCGGCGTGACGCCCTCGGCGGGGTCGGTCGCGCTCGCGAAGTGGCACAGCCGGCCGTTGACGGGCACGAGCAGTCCGGGCGGGTCGGCGGCCGTGAACAGGAGCGCGGTGGGCGTGTCCGGCGGCCGCAGCGACGGCGAGACGACCTTCCCCGTGCCCAGCTCCCAGACGCGCACGATCGGGTCCGATCCGACGCCCCCGGTGATGGTCGCCCCGCCAACCGCGAGGTACTTCCCGCACCGGCTGAACGCCAGGCACGTCACGATCGGTGCGTAGCTCCCGCCGGCCTCCGGGTTCGGGAGCTGAAACGCGGCGAGTTCCTCCCGCCCGGCCGGGTCCCACACGCGGACGCGGTCGGCGCCCACCTCGTGGGTGGCCAGCCGGCCGTCGGGCGCGTACGCGATGCCGAGCACGCTGTTGTCGTGCGCCTTCCACGTAATCACGGGCGCTCGTTCTCCTTCGAAGTCACGGGGCGGTGCCTTATTCCACGTCCCACACGACGACCTGTCCGTTCTCCCCGCCCGCGGCGCAGGTGAGGCCGTCGGGCGAGAAGGCGACCGAGTGAATCTTGCCGATGCCCCACTCGAATGTGGCGATTTCGCAGCCCGCGAGCGGGTCGTGGAGGGCGCAAATGCCGCTGTAGCCGCCGATCAGGACGCGACGGCTGTCCGGCGAGAACACAAGGCCCATGAAGTGGCCGATGTCACCGACGCCCCAGGTTCGGAGTGAACTGGCCGCGCCGGGTCGCGCTACCGCGAGCCGATCTTGCTTACCCCACGCCAGTAGCCCATCGGCAGACCACGCGAGCGCGGTTACAGGTTCGGACCATTCGTCAACGAGGTCAGTTCCGGCCCACGCCCACACACGGTCGCCGTATCCGCCGGCCGCAAGCCACCGACCGTCACGCGAATAGGCAAGCCAGACGGCATCCTGATAAATCGGTTCCGACTCAGTCAACGTCGGCAGATCGAATCGGCGGATTACGTTACCGCTTCGTCGGTACTCGACGAGTGCCAGAACGCGACCGTCGGGCGACAGCGCGCACTGAACGGCACCCGTGTCGTCAAACTCATCCGCTCTGTAAAGCCGTCGCGCGATTCCACTGTCGAGGTCGAGGAGGTAAAGGTAGCCGTAATTGAAGTGCTGTGAGTACGGCTCTTGAGTCGGCACGAAATAGACAGAACGAAGATCGTGAGAGAACGTCACCGCGTCACTCGGCTTGAAGAGCCAATCGCCTGTGACCGCACCCGAAGCGACGTCAACGCGACACACGCGTTGTGGGCGCATGCAGACCCATTCCGGCCCGATGTGCCTTTCTGCGGAAATCAGATAAACGCTCCGGCCGTCCGGCGCGAACCGGAGCGAATGAACCTCTCCCGCCGGCGTCTTGAAGTGGCGCATCCGATGGCCCCGTTCCCTCACCCGGTAAAATGGGAACACAGCCCGCGCGATTTCGCAATCACGGAAGTCCCGTCATGCCGCCGCAGCCGCGAATCCTCATGTGCCCGCCCGACCACTACGGGATCGAGTACGAGATCAACCCCTGGATGAATCGGTCCCTCGGGGCCGTCCGCGAACTCGCGTTCCATCAGTGGAAATCCCTCCACGACGCGCTCGTCGGCCTCGGGGCCCGTGTCGAGACGATGACGCCACAGCCCGGCCTGCCGGACCTCGTGTTCACCGCCAACGCCGGCCTCGTGTTCCACTGCACGTTTCTCAGCAGCCGGTTCCGGCACGAGGTCCGCGCCCGCGAGTCGCCGCACTTCGACGCGTGGTTCGCGGCCAACGGCTTTACGGTCGAGCACATGCCGGAGAACACGTTCCACGAGGGCGCCGGCGACGCGCTGTTCTGCGGCGAGACGCTGTTCGCCGGCTACCGCACGCGGTCCGACGCGACCGCGCACCAGTGGGTCGGGGAGAAGTTCGGGGTTCGCGTGCTGCCGCTGGAGCTGGTAAACCCGCGGTTCTACCACCTCGACACGTGCTTCTGCCCGGTCGCGCCGGGGGAGGCGCTGTACTTCCACGACGCGTTCGACGCCTACGGCCGCCGCGTGCTGGCGACGCACGTTCCGAAGCTGATCGCGGTGACGGAGCCGGAGGCACACCGGTTCGGGTGCAACGCGGTGGTGGTGGGCAAGACGGTGGTTCACAACAGTCGGTGCCCGCAGATGGCCGCGGACCTCGCCCGCGCCGGCTATCGCACGATCGAGGTGGAGTTGGACGAATTCCTGAAGGCCGGCGGCAGCGCGAAGTGTTTAACGTTGCGGCTCGACGGCGAAGAGGCCGCGAGTTGGAAGGCTGAACGGCCGCGCTAGACCGTGTTGCGTGCCTTGCGAGCCGCGACCGCGAGAGAGCGGTGCGATGCGCACGAATGTGCGCTCGCGGTTCTGAGTCGTGTTGCCCGGCGCGCGAGGAACGTGCGCCCGCGGTAATCGGGTGGTGTCGCCCGCTCCCTCGCGGTCGCGGCTCGCGTGCGACCGGTCCGATCGTGAAACGCGTCCTAGAGCGCGCGTCGGAGCAGATCGCACGCGGCGCGTCCGGCCTCGCGGATCGCGCCCTGAACGATCCGCGCCGCGTCGAGCGGCCCTTTCGCGACCGGTACGAGCCCCGGCTTCGTCTGGTCGAACGCGACGTCCGGGGTGTTCCGCACCGCGGCCAGGATCGCTCCGGCGTCCAAGCCGGCCGCCTCGGCTCGGACGCGCAACGGGACCTCCAACCCAGCGCTCACCGCGAGCGCCGCGAGACCGGTGATAGTGTCCTCGTTCGCCTGATCGCGAAGCGCCTCCGCGGCCAGCACGTACGCGGCGCCCCCGCCCGGGGCGCGGCCCCTTGCGATCGCGGCGACCGCCGCGTGCAGCGCCGTAACCGCGCGCAAGTTCCGGTCGGCCGTCTCCGCGTCCGTTCCTCCCTTCACGACCACCGTCATTTCTCGCCCGCGCGGACCGGTTTCTTCGCCATCCCGGACCGTTACCCCCGGCGGATCGTCCGGTTCCCCGCGGTTGACGTGAACGATCCCGTCGGGGCCGGAACGGGCGAGCGCCTGACAGATGGCCGCGCCGATCTCGCGGTCCCCCGCGGCGGCCGTGGTCGCGGCCCGCTCGACCTCGGCCGGGGTACGCAACGGCACGGCGGCCCGTTCGACCGCCTCGGCCGCGCGGCTCGCGGCGAGGTCGATCGCGGGCGCGAGGTTCGTGCGCCCTTCCCCCGGCAACCGCTCCTCGGCGGCGCGAATGATCCCACAGGCAACGAGCACCGCGGCCTTCTCGCCGTCGCCGAAGTCGTTCGACGTCGAGCAGTGCGCCGCGGCGAGCCGTTCGGCGACCGCGGGGTGAACACCCGGCAGGCGTGCGAACCGGCCCGCGACCTCGGTATCGAGGAACGCCGGCTCGAACCGCGCGTACGCGCCGGCCACGTCCGCGGCGATCGCGGCGACCGACGCGCGCAGTTCCTCGTGCGTGAGCAGCACCGCGTCCCCATTAGTAGTGCAGCAGTATCTTCGGCGGCGGTTTGTTGACGCGCCGCGCGAGCGCCCAGCGGGCGACCGCGGTCAACACCGCGAGGGCGTTACACGTCAGCGCCAGGTAGGCCCACGTCGTCGTCTCAATGTTGAACTTGGCGTACTCTTGTTCCTTCTCCCAGTCGATCCGATCGAGCTGCGACGGGCTGTTCGCCGCGTTCTGCCGCGTCTCGGCGTACTTCTCGTCCACCACCTGTCGCATCGCCCGTTCCATCCCGAATCCCCGCCACACCTGAACGAGCGACAGCAGAAGTGCCAGCGCCGCCAGCCCGAAGATGACGCCCTGCCGGTGCGTCCACACCCGGGCGAACTGCCGGTACTTTTGCGGGTCGAACACCCTCAACCCGCGGTCGCCCCACGCCAGCGCCACCGCCAGAATAAGAGCAAGCAGGTAAAACAACATGAGGGGCCAGTCGGACCGCAACTTGTCGGCCCACCCGGGCGGGATCGGGATCATCTTCTCCAGCGTGAAGTCACGATACACCCCGCCGACCAGCGCCCGCCAGGGCCCCTGAGAGTACACCGCGGTGTGGCCGGCGTAGCTGCCGACCCACGTGAACACCGACAGAATCAGCGTCAGCAGGAGGAATATCGCCGGCAACCAGGCGATCAGCTTCGGATCGAAGGTGAACCCGATCGACGTCGTGTATCCGGCCACCGATGGGGCTTCGACCGGCGCCGACGAGGTCGTCGAGGACAGGAACCCACTGTCCGCAACCGGCGGCGGAGCCGGGATCGGCGGAACGTAACCCGGCGGGGGCGCGGGCGGGGTCGGCATCGGCGCGACCTCGGGCGCCGGCGTGCTCGCGGGCGCGGGCGGATCGGCCGTCACCTGTGCGGAGTACCGCGCCGGGGTCGGGAACGTCTTGCCGCAGTTCGGACACGTCGCGTCCTTGCCGGCCGCGTCGTCGGGTACCGTCACCCCGCTCATGCAGTGCGGGCAGATCAGCCGCATATGCGCCCCTTTTTGACTACCAGTGTGTTTCCAGTTCGCGGAACGCCGCCGGGAGGTGGTCGAGCAGGTCGGTCGCGGTCAGCGCCGTCTGGCCCAGTGCCGCCGCCCCGTGGTCGCCCGCGCGGCCGTGGGTCCACGCGCCCAGCACCGCCGCGTCGAACGCGCTCAGCCCCTGCCCCATCAGTGCCGCGATCACCCCCGACAGTACGTCGCCGCTGCCGCCGGTCGCCATGCCCGGGTTGCCGGTCGCGTTGCGGTACAGCCGCGCGCCGTCGGTCACCAGCGTACCGGCCCCCTTCAGCAGGAGCACGCAGCCGAACTTTCGGGCGAACGCGACCGACTGCTCGGCTCGCTCCTTCTCCGTTTTAGGCGCGGCAAGCCCGGTAAGACGGGCAAATTCGCCCGGATGCGGGGTTAGCACAAACGATGCCGACCGGCGAAACTCGTCGACGAACGGTGAGACCGCGAACAGTCCGTCCGCGTCGAGCACCACCGACGCGTCCTTCAGCCCGTCGAGCACGTACCGCACGAACGCCGAGGTGCCGCCCTCGCGCCCCAACCCTGGGCCGAGCGCCAGGACGTCCGCGCCGCGGGCCAGTTCGACCACTTCGTCGGCCGCGCCGTCGCCGAAGGTGCCGTCGGTGTGCTTGCGGATGCCGAAGGTGGTGTAGCCGGGGTACGCGGCCGCCACGACCGGTTGCACGTCGGCCGGGCAGGCCAGTTGCACGACGCCCGCGCCGCTGCGAAGGGCCGCGTGCGCGCACAGTACGGCCGCGCCGCTCATCCCGCGGCTGCCCGCAACCACGAGCACCTTGCCGTAGGTGCCCTTGTGCCCGGCGGACACGCGCCGCGGGAGTTTCGGCAGTTCGACGACCGGTGTAACGTCCATCCGCGAGCCCCTCCGCACGCAGGACGGTTATACCACCGCACGCGACGGGCGGACATTGGGCACCCGCGGGGCGCCGCGAAAGGGTATTTCTCCCGACGGGTATACGCCGGCAGTTTTCACAACACCGGAGGTCGATCGTGACACCCAACGACCTGCTCGCGGCCGGTTACCGGATGAGCCAGCAGTTTCTGCACCGGATGGTGGACGACCTGACCGAAGAGGAGTTCCGCCACCAGCCGGTACCCGGCGCGAACTCGGCCGCGTGGATCGTCGGGCACCTCGGCGTCGTCGCGTGCCGCTCGGCGGCCCGGCTCGGGGCCGTCGGGCTGCCGGAACTGGCGGCAGAGACCACCGCGCGCTTCACCGCGACGAAAAAGGCGGCCGGGGAGCAAGTGGCGCTGGGTACGAAGGCGGAGCTGCTCGCGCTCTTCGACGCGGGCACGGAAAAACTGATCGCCGCGGTCCGCGTGCTGCCGGCCGAGGCGCTCACGAACCCGAACACGAGCGGCCCCGCGTTCGCCGCCAACCTGGGCGAGGCCGTGCTGTTCGGCACGATCCACATCGGCATGCACAGCGGGCAGCTCTCGACCATCCGGCGCAGTCTGGGCAAGCCGCCGGCGATCTGACCCGCTACACCACCGGGTATGACGCCCCCGCCCGAATCGACGTCCGCGTTCGGCACCCCGACCGACCCGCCCGGCGCCTCCACCGTCGCCCAGACCGGTCCGCCGACGGCGTTCGTCGGCCCCGCGTCGGACCTGCCGGGCTACGAGATCGAGGGCGAACTCGGGCGCGGCGGGATGGGCATCGTCTACCGTGCGAAGCAGCTCGGGTTGAACCGAATCGTCGCGCTGAAGATGCTGCCGGGCGGCGAGTACGCCGACCCGCAGGAGCTGGCGCGGTTCCTGGGCGAGGCCGAGGTGGTGGCGGCCGTGCGGCACCCGCACGTCGTGCAGGTGTACGACTTCGGCCAGCACGCGGCGCGCCCGTACTTCGCGATGGAGCACCTCGGCGGCGGGTCGCTCGTGGCGCTGATCCGTGAGGCCGGCAAGCTCGCGCCGGCGCGGGCCGCGGCACTGGTCGAGAAGGTCGCCCGCGGCGTGCAGGCCGCGCACGATCAGGGCATCGTCCACCGCGACCTCAAGCCCGCCAACGTGCTGCTCACCGAGGACGGTGAGCCGAAGGTGACCGACTTCGGGCTGGCGAAGCGCGGCGGCCGCAACGACCTGACCCGCACCGGCGCGGTGATGGGAACGCCGCACTACATGGCCCCAGAGCAGGCCGCGGGCAAGACCAAGTTCGTCGGGGCGGCCGCGGACATCTACGCGCTGGGCGTGATCCTCTACGAGTGCCTCACCGGGCGCACCCCGTTCACCGCCGACGACACGGTGAAGCTGTTGCTGAAGGTGGTGGAGGACCAGCCGGCGCCGATCCGCGAGTTCGCCCCGAACGTGCCCCGCGACCTCGAAGCGATCTGCCTGAAGTGTCTGCGCAAGGAGCCGCACGAGCGGTACGGCACCGCGGGGAAGCTGGCCGACGACCTGCGGCGGTTCCTCAACGGCGAGCCGGTGGCGGCGCGTTCGACGGGGATGTTCGGGAAGATGGTCGGGGCGCTGGACCGTAGCGGAAAGGACATCGAGTTCGCCGGCTACGCGAACGTGCTGTTCGGGTTCGCGCTGGTGACGCTCGTCGCGGACTCGGTGCAGACGGCCGCGACACTGGGCCACGTGTCGCTGTGGGCCGGGGTGGCGGTGCAGTACGTGCGACTGCTCCTGTACGCCGGGATCGTGGGGTTCGCACGAAAGGGAACGCTCCTGCCGCGGACGGCGGCCGAGCGGCAACTGTGGTCGATCACGTGTGGGTACGCGGCCGCGTGTTTCGGCGGCTCGCTGGCGCTGCGGTTCAGCCTGGGGTGGGGCGCGGACGGACGGGTCGAGCCGGTGATGTACCAGTTGTTCGCGACGCTGGCCGCGCTGACATTCTTCGCGCTGGGGAGCGTGTTCTGGGGGTGGTGCTACGGGTTCGGGGTGGCGTTCCTGGGGGTGGCGCTGGTGATGTCCGCGGCGCTGCCCTACGCGCCGCTGATGTTCGGCCTGACGTGGGCGGTCATCCTGACGCTATTCGGATTGCGGCTGCGGCGGCTGGCGCGCGAGTCCGCGGACCTCGCCCGGGCGGCGTGAGCCGGCTACGAGTCGGGCGTCTCCGCTTGCTTGAAAACGGTCCAGTGCGAGCCCGGTAGTCGGCCCGTCAGGCGAACTTGCGCCGCCTCCGCGTCTTCCCGACGCGCGTATCGCAGTTCTTTCGCTTTCGAACCGAGAACGGTTCGTTTGGTCTCCTCGGCGAAGGCCCCGCGGTACTCTTCCACCCCAATCGGATCGTCGGAGCGCCGTGCCGGCGCGACGCCGTAAGGGAGCAGGCCGAGCGAAAGCGCCTCGGCCGCAGTGGCGGCTTCCGCGGTCAT
Organism: Planctomycetota bacterium; assembly: GCA_017306025.1. Classification (GTDB taxonomy): domain Bacteria; phylum Planctomycetota; class Planctomycetia; order Gemmatales; family Gemmataceae; genus Gemmata. Next base: position 2,200 of record JAFKJJ010000554.1, on the reverse strand, counting down.
GATCGTGTCGGCGTACCCCTTGCTCTCGGCCCGCTCGTAGGCTACGAGAACGATTTGGGGGCGAACGTCCTCGGGCACGTCCTTCCACCGGTCCCAGATCACGGTTACGTATCGAACCGGGCCGGGTTGCACGACGTTCTCAAGGATCAGGGGCTGTGGCCCCTCTCCGGCCGACTTCAATTCTCGGACGAGGGCCTTGATCTGGGAGTCGTAGCGGCCCAGCGCGCCCGGGGATTCCGTAATGTGTCGGGGCATGAGACCTACTCCTACAGCCGGGGGTACTGCGTGAGCAGCCAGTTGGCCGCCGCGCGGGCGCCGGCCACCTCGCCCCGGTACGGCATCATGTCATGATACCGGAGCCACTCGCGCCAGTGGCGATAGAGTTGGTTCACGCGCGACTGAAGTTGATTGCGGAACAAGGCGCCGAACGCTTGCCCGCGGACGACGCGCTCGTGGATGAGGAACCGCGACCAACCCGTCAGGTCGTGGAGGTTCCCCGCCCACGTCAAGCCGTAACCGATAGCAGTCGCCTTCGCGGCATTCAGGTGTGCGTGGGTGATGATTGCGGCCGGAGCCCACCCGGCCAGGCGGAAGTACGCGGCCTTCAGGAGCATCTCCGCGGCGTACCCGAATAAGTAGACGGCCGCCAAGCGGTGTCCGCCGACCTCCAGTTGAACGGCCTCCCGGTACCGGGCACCGGCAGCGGCACGAAAAGCGGCGGTGGTGTGGGGGCGGGCCGCGGCGCGGGTGACGAGGGGCATGGGCGGCTCACGTGTACTTCTTGAGCGTTATTCGCGTTCCCCCGCCAGCACCCCAGCGACGACTTCCGCGACGACCTCGGGCCGTGCGCCGAGCGCGAGCAGCCTTTGCACCGCAGCGACGAGCTTGGCGTCCGCGGTAGTGATCCATTGACGAACGCGAGCCTCGGCATCTGGTTGCTCCGCGACGCGGGCGCGCTCCTTGACAAGCTTTTCACTCGCGGCGAGATCCTGCTCCGCGCGATGAAGAACGCGCGTGATGTTGATAGCCGGCTTCGGGGCGTCGTCAGGCGGTTCCACGAACGGAACCTCCGAAGGCGGCGGTGCCTGGGTCAGCGCCTGCTGCACGACGACGAGAATCTGATCGAAAACAGCCTGGTTCCAGCCGTCGAGCGGGCGGAGCCGGACATCCTCGCGTTCGGCCGGATCGGGGAGGGAGAGCGGGTCCACGTTATGCCCCCTCCTTCACGAGCGCCGAAATCAGGTGCTTGATATCGTCGATTTCGAGCCGACCGGCCCCGCGGGCGATGTGAGCTTCATTCAGGGCACTGATAAGTTCGTTGGCCACGTCCTCGATCGCGCGGGCGTGCTCAGGCGAACCGACCTCCGGCACTTCGACCTTCAGAACGAGCCGCTTGCCCGCACCCACACCCGGGATCTGTTCGGATTGGAGCGAGGGAGCGGCCTCGTCCTTAGGCCAATCGGGGGGCGGCCCGTCGGGCCACAACGGCCCGAGTACCGTCGGAGAGACCGAGGTTTCGTTGGTCCAGCGCTCGGCTCGTGCCTTCTCGCGTAGGCGCTCGAAGTCCGCACGAATCGCTTTTCTAACGGTAGCACCCGCACGGGCAGCGTTGGCGGCGGCGTTGGCGTCGTCGGCGGCAGCACGGGCGGCGTTGGCGGCAGTGCGTGTGGTGTCGTGGGCGGCGTCGGCAACGGCGGCGGCGTCGGCGGCGGCGAAGGCGGCGAATCGGGCGTCAGCGGTAGCGGCGCGGGCGGCGGCAGCAGCGGCAGCAGCGGCGCGGGCAGTGGTGGCAGTGGCGAAGGCGGCGCGGGCGGCGCTTTCCGCAACGTTCACGGCCATGCCAAGTGCCTCCAAGTGAACTTCGGAGGCGCCCTTCCAGAGAGAACGGACGAGCGGAAGCACACGTCGGGCGCAGCGAGCCGCAAAGGCCACCCGCGCCCAACGGGGCAACGCCCGTATCTCATCGAGCGTCGGAATTTCCACTTCGTCGGCCATGGTCGGCCCCCCTTATGCGGCAGATTTCACAATCTCCCACCCCGTCAACCCGACCGGCGAGCCGGCCTCGTACACCTTCTTCCGAACCGGCTCGTACTGCCCGGCCATCGCCCCGCCGAGCTTCGCCACGAGCGACGCTGCCCGGTCCGCCGCGCCGTCCGCTCGCAGAGACGCGAGCGTGAGAATCACCGTCCGCGGCTCGGCG
>JAFKJJ010000424.1 GCA_017306025.1 Planctomycetota bacterium | reverse complement strand
TACGCTGATCGGACTGACGCTTGCGATCTTTCTCGCGTTTCGCAACAACGCGAGCTACCAGTGCTACGTCGAGGCGCGGGCGCTGTGGGGCCAGGCGCTCGTCGCATCGCGCGCATTCGCGTCGCACCTGCTGTGCTTCGCGCCCGCCGTCTCCCACGAGGACAGGATCGAACTCGTGAAGCGCATCATCGCGTTCTCGCATGCACTGAAGTCGCAGTTGCGCCCCGTGCCCGATCGCCGCCACCTTCCCGCTCTCGAAGGACGTGCGGGTCACGTCCACCGCCTCCTCGCGCTGGCGCAGGCGCTCGACGGCCGGGCCGTCGGGGATCAGCAGCAGGTCGTACTCGGCCGGGTTGACCTCGTGGATGGCCGCGTCCGGCTCGACCGCGTAGCCGTGCGTGCCGGTGATCGCGTGCAGGAACGGACACGCCACGGTCACCTCGACGCCCTCCTCGCGGAGCCGGTACCACGGCAGGAACAGCGTCAGGTCCTCGAACCCGTCGGCGGCCAGAATCAGGGCTTTCATTAGCGATCGCCTCGGACGTGCGGGGTGGTAGGTCTGTTCGCATTTTACCATCGGCCGGATTCGGCGGAAGATTGATCACGTGGCCAGAATCTGGGCCGCCTCCCATATTTCCCAGATTGCCCCTACGAGCCGCTTTTCGCCCCCGCACTCGCAATTGACCCGCCACCAGACTCTGCGTATTGTCCCGCCGCTTTCATCCGCCCGGACCGCGCGTTCGGACGGCTAAGGGACACCGGGACGGGCACGGATGCGCGTTCGCAGTTGGCTAATCCGCGGGCTGATCCTCGCCGGGGTCGCGGTCCTCGCCGCGCTCGCGTGGCTCGCCAATTCGTGGATCAGCCCCGAGCGCGTCCGCGAAAAGGTCGTCGCCACCCTGGCCGAGCGGTTCGAGGGGGTGGACGTCCACGTCGGCTCGGCCCGCATGCGCATTCTGGGCGGGATCGCCGTCACCGACCTGCGGCTGACGCGCCGCGGCGACCCGCCGGGCCGGCCGTTCCTCTCGGTTCCCAACGCGATCCTCTACCACGACAAGGAACAGCTCAACCACGGCAAGCTCGTCATCCGCAAGGTGGAGATGGACGGCCCGGCGCTCCGCATCGAGCGGTCCGCGGACGGCAAGTGGAACGTCGCGGAGGTGGTGAAATCCGGCCCCGCGGACGCGCCGGTGCCCACGTTCGTCATCAAGAACGGCACGGTCGAGGTGATCGACCTGACGCCCGGTGCCCTTCCCCCGGTGGCGCTCTCCGACGTGCAGGGTACGCTGCTCAACGACCCGCTGCCGACGCTCGCGCTGCAGGCGAGTGCGGTCGCGAAGGGCTACGGGCCGGTGAGCGTCCGCGGGCGGCTGAACCGGATCACCAACCACCTGTCGTTCTCCGCGGAGATGAGCGAGGTCCCGCTCGGCGAGGCCGCGGTGCCCGCGGCGCGGCGGTTCGCCCCGGAACTGGCCCCGCACCTCGCGAAGCTCACCGCCACCGCCAACTTGAAGGCCGACGTCACCTACGCCCCGGACGCGGTCCCGCAGTGGCGGCACGACGTGCGGTTCGAGGTGAAGGACGCGCGGTTCGAGCACCCCGATCTGCCCTGGCCGGTCGAAAAGATCGCCGCGGCCGTTCGCAGCGTGGACGGGCGGGTGAAGGTCGAGAAGGCGACCGCCCAGATCGGGCAGGCGCGGGTTCAACTGTCGCTGGAGACCCGCGCCGACGCCGCGCCGTCGGTCGGCGGCGCACCGACCGACGACCCGCTACAGCGGTTCGAGGCGGCGCTGCAGCGGCTGGAAATCTCCGCGGCCGGCATCGCGCTGGACGACGCCCTGTTCGACCGGCTCCCCGAGAAGCTGAAGCGCGGCCGGAGGATGTTCAACCCGACCGGGCAGGTCGATCTGGGGTACAAGTTCACCCGCGAGGGCGCCGGGTGGCGGCGCGAGCTGGAGGTCAGCCCGAAGCAGGCCGGACTGATGTACGAGAAGTTCCGGTACCCGGTGTCGGACGTCCGCGGGACGGTCAGGCGGACGACGACCCACGCCGGCGGCGAGGTCACCGTCGTCGACCTCCGCGGCACCGCGGCCGGGCAGCTCATCACGATGAAGGGGCGGATCGAGGGCGACGGCCCGGACCCCGCGGTGAGCCTGCGCGTGACCGGGGCCAACGTGCCGCTCGACGAGCAGCTCTACGCGGCGCTCCCGGCGGAGTACGCGGCGCTGGTCCGGCCGTTCCGCGCGAGCGGGCGCGGCGACTTCGTGGCCGAGATCACGCGGCCGGCGGGATCGAGTGCGGGCGAGAACGAGTTCCGCATCGACGTGAAGGACGGGAAGCTGAACTACACCGCCTTCCCGTACCCGCTGGAACAACTGAAGGGCCGGCTCGTCATCCGCACGACCTCCGCCGACCCCCCTCCCCCGCGGCCGGGCGCGCCCGGCCGCCCCCCGCCGCCGGACCGTGACGAGATCGTGTTCGACGGGTTCACCGCGGTCCACGCCGGCGCGGCCCTGTGGATGCACGGCGCCAAGCGCCCGCTGCCGGACGGCCGCGACCGCAAGCTCGTGCTGCACGTCGGCGGCAACAACGTGCCGCTGGACGCCGAACTGAAGGACGCGCTCGCGGTCGCGAAGATGGACGGGCTGTGGGCCACGCTCTCGCCGAAGGGAAAGGTGACGTTCGCGGCCGACGTGGACGTGCTGGACCGCGCGCCCCCGCCCGACCGGCCCGGTTTCGACCCGCCGCTGGACCCGGCGAAGGACATCAAGCTCACGTTCAGCTTCTCCGGCCCGACCGTGACGCCGGCGTTCTTCCCCTACGAGCTGAACGACCTGACCGGGTGGCTGGAGTACAAGAACAACCGGCTGGACGTGGCCCACCTCGCGGCCCGGCACGGCGCGTCGCGGGTGAAGCTGAACGCGGGCGAGGTGCGGTTCTACCCGGACGGCGCGGTGTGGGCGAACCTCGGCGGCGTCGAGATGAAGCCGTTCGTGCCGGACGCGGCGCTCAAGAAGGCCCTCCCCGGCAAGCTCGGCTCGGCGCTCGACGACCTCCAGCTCAAGGGCGGCGCGGAACTCCTGGTGAAGCACATGGTCGTGTCCGCGCCGCCGGACCCGAACCCGACCGTCACCGCGGCCGGGGGCGCGCCCGCGCCCGCCCCGCCGCCCGCGCGCCCCGACCCGGTCGTCTACTGGGACGCCGAGGTGAAGCTGTTCGGGGCGTCGCTGGATACGGGGGTGGCGTGGGAGGACGTGTTCGGGTCGGTGGCGTGCCGCGGGCGGTACGAGGGCACGCACGTCGGTCCGGTCCGCGGGAACGTGTGGCTGGACAGGGCGATCGTCTCGCGCATGCCGGTGGCCGCGGCCCGGTGCCAGGTCACGGCCGAGCCGCAGCAGCCCGACCCGGCCCGGCCCGGCCAGTACCTGCCGTCCACGCTCCAGTTCCTCCAGGTGACCGGCGACCTGTTCCGCGGCACGCTCGGCGGGCAGGCGCACGTGGTCCTCACCGACCCGACCCGCTACGAGGTGTGGCTGACGGTCATCGACGCCAACCTCGAAGAGGTCGCCCGGCACTACAAGCTCGGGTCCGACGCCGACCTCAAGGGCGTCGCCCAGGCGCAACTGCTGATCTACAACCGCCCCGACCCGAAGACCGGCCGGCTGGTGGTCGAGGGCACGGGCAAGGTCGACGTACCGACGGGCCGCATGTACAACCTGCCGATCCTGCTCGAACTGGTGAAGGTGCTCAAGCTCCAGACGCCCGACAAGACGGCCTTCGACCAGGCGCACGCGGTGTTCCGCATCCAGGGCGACCGGCTGAAGGTCGACCAGCTCGACCTGATCGGCAAGGCGGTCTGTGTCGGCGGGTCGGGCGAATTGGATCTCGTGGGCGACTACGTGAAGTTCGAGTTCTACACGGTGCTCTCGCAGGTGCTCAAACAGATGCGGGACACCCCGGTCGGCGACCTCACCGCGTTCGTCAGCAAGAACCTGTTCACCATCAAGATGGTGCGGGAGAACGGGGAACTGAAGTACCGGCCGGAGCCGGTGCCGCTGGTGACCGAACCCGCCAGAGCGGTGATCGAGCGACTCCGGCGCGCCGGAGCGAAGGTGACGGGCAAGCCGTGAAGCGGAGCGCCTTTAGTTTTTACTCCTTTTTGAGGGGAGGTCGCCGCGAGCCGCTCTGGGCTCGCGACGGGTGGGGGGTGAGGGCAAACCCTCTCATCTCAATACTGCTTCCTTTGCCCGCTTGCGATTTCCTTGAACCTCGAACGCGACTCACCCCCACCCGCCGGAACGAAGGTCCGT
>JAFKJJ010000423.1:4315-7628 GCA_017306025.1 Planctomycetota bacterium | reverse complement strand
CGCCGGAGGCCACGACCAGCGTTCGGCCGCCCGGCGCGAACGCCACCCCGGCCGGTTCGGCGGGCAGTTCGATGGTCAGCCGGTCGGCCCCCGACGCGACCTCCCACAGCCGGACCGCTTTCCCGTCGCGGAAGGCGAGCGACCGGCCGTCCGGGGAGAACGCGAACCACGTCACCGCGGTTCGCGCGGTTCCGACGCGGCCCAGCTCGCGCCCGCTGCGGGCGTCGAGGAGCAGGACGGTGTTGTCGGCCGCCACCGCGAAGAACCGACCGCCCGGGTGGTATTCGATCGCGTAAACGCCGCCCCGCAGCCCGACGAACCGGCGCGCCTCGGTGCCGGTGGTCGGGTTCCAGACGCGCACGCTCTGGTCGCCGCTGGCGGACGCGAGTTCCCGACCGTCGGGGGAGAAACACACGCCCCAGATCCGGCCGCGGTGGCCTTCGAGGTCCCGTAGGTGCTTGCCGGTGGAAGTGTCCCAGAGCCGGACGCGGCCGTCCTCGCCCGCGGTCGCCAGCGTCGCGCCGTCCGGCGAGAACGCGACGGCCTGGGCGGACTCGCCGTGCCCCGTGAGCGTGTGGCGGATCGCTCCGGTGGCCGCGTCCCACACGCGGACCGCGCCGTCGTAGCCGGCCGCAGCGACGACCTTCCCGCTCCGCGCGAACGCGACTGAGGCCCCACCGCCGGGAAACGCGCACCGCGCCGCGGCCGTTCCGTCGGGTTTCCAGATCCGAACCTCCGGGCCGGGGCCGCTGGTGGCGACGAGCCCGTCCGGCGAAACGGCGAGCGCCAGAACCTCCGAACCGTGCGCGAGCCGGAGCGGGGCGACCGGATTGGGCTGTTCGGACGTTTGGGGCTGGTTCGGCGCGGGCGGCGGGGCCGGTTCCGGGGGAAGGCGCACGGCGAAGGCGACGAGGCCGCCGGCCACCGCCAGAGCGACGATCACGGCGCCCGCAGCTCGCCACCCGCTCCAACCCGGCGCGGCGCCCGCGACGAGTCCTGCCACGGAGGCGGGCACCGCACCCGCCACGGCCGCGAGCGTAGCGCGCGACAGTTCGATCGGCACCGCGTTCGCGCCGCGCGTGGAGAGCAGGGCGGTGAGCGCGGCCGCCGAGCAAACGACGCCGCGCCGGGCCAGCCGCCGGCGGAGCAACTCCTTCGCCCGCGACAGTCGGCCGTTGACCGTCCCTTCCGGCCAACCGAGCAACCGGGCCGCCTCCTCGCGCGACCGCCCCTCCAGACAACACAACACGATCGGATCGCGGTAACGTTCGCCGAGCCGGTCGAGTTCCTCGTCGAGCACCGCGCGGAGGTCGTCCCAGTCGGCCGCTTCGGTCGGGTCGGGCGGTTCGGTCGGGCGCATGAGAGCCGCCTTTCGTTCGCGGGCCTGTCGGCGGGCATCGCGGCCGCGGGCCTTCATCGACACCCGGACGGCCGTGCCGTAGAGCCACCCGGACACCGACCGGGCCGCGCTCAGCCCCGCGGCCCGACGGGCCAGCACCAAGAACACGGCCTGGAACGCGTCGTCGGCGTCGGCCGCGTTTCCGAGCAACCGCCGGCACACGCCGAGCACCATCGGTCCGTGTCGGGCGAGCAGGGCGGCGAACTCGGTCTCGCTCCGGGTGGCGGCGAACGCGGCGAGCAGATCACCGTCGGTCCGCTCGTCGGACGCGGCGAGGCGGTTCCGCAGGTGTTGCGCCACGGTTTTCGGATCGGTGCCCATCGCCCCTCCTCGTCGCCGTCCGCTCAGAAGTGCCCGCCGCCGAGCCGCAGCGTACAACATTTTCGCCGCGGCGCAGGAATTCCGCAAAGCGGCAACAGAACGTCGGCCGAATCGCGGCCGGAAACGGCAAGTCGTTGAGTGCGTTGGCGGTAGGGGCGCTCAGGAGCGGTTCGAAGTCGAACGGCCGGAGAACGTGGTGCCTCGGAGCGAAGTGGAAGGCCGACTTTCGGCCGACGGATGGCGTGCGGGGCGTCGCAGAACGCAGCGATCCGACGGTGTCGTCGTCGGATCGCCGGGGCGCGGTGGTCGAGTCGGGATCGCGGCCGGGAGCCCGCCCGCTTACATCGTCGTGAGCGGGTGCTTGCGATTCTTCAGTGGGAGTTCCACCGCCCGCTCCAGCCGGTGCGATTCGTACACGGCCAGGATCATCTCCAGGGACGCGCGCCCGTCGTGCAGACTGTCCAGCGGCGCGCGGTCCTTCTCGATCGCTTCGATGAGGTCGTTGACGATCAGGATGTTACCATTGTCGAGTTCCTTGGTGGTTAGCGGTTCGGGCTTGCCGACGCCCGCGCTCGTGATCTCTTGCCACGCGGCCTTACTCTTGCCGAACATGCCGCTCGGGTCCTCGCACAACAGTGCCGGTGGCAGGACGCCGAACCCGAGGTGAATCACGCCCTTCGTTCCGCGGATTTCGAGCCAGTACCGGGTGTTCGCCCCCGCCTTCGCCACGTGCGTGAAGTACGTACCGGTCGTAATTCCGCCGAAGCCGTAGGTCGCGGTGATGTGGTCGCCCATGATCGGGCCGAGGTCCTCGCCGGCCCGGCGCACGTCGCCGCTCACGGCCTTGCGCCCGGCGTGCCGGACGCGCGCGAAACACCACTTCGCGTCGCCCGCGAGGTGACGCATGAGGTCGAAGGTGTGCGTGCCGAGCACCATCATGTCCTCGCCGCCGCCGCGCTTGTCCTCCTTGCCGTGCCCGCGCAGCTCCATCACGTCGCCGATCCGACCCTCCCGGATCAGGTCCTTCACAACCTTCACGCGGGGGCTGTAGGCGGTCTGGTGCGCGACCGCGCACTTGACGTGGTGCTTCTCGCACGCCGCGACCATCTCGTCGGCCTGCTGGAGCGTCTGCGCGGCCGGCTTTTCGAGGAAGATGCTGGCCCCGTGTTCGGCGCAGGTGATGACCATGTCGCGGTGGCAGTCCGGCCAGCGGTCCGCGACGCTGACGATCTGCGGCTTCTCCTTTTCGAGCATCTGCCGGTAGTCGGCGTAGGCGTTTTTCGCGCCGAGCCGCTTGGCCGCGGCGGCGCGGCCGGCCTCGTTCTCGTCGGCCACGGCCACGACTTCCGCCTTGTCGCACTTCAGCCAGACGGTGTCGAGGCCGTGGCCGTAGTTGCCTTTACCCGTGCGGCCGATCACCGCGACCCGATACTTTGGCATCGGAGGGGCTCCGTTCGAGGGGTGGGAGCTTGATTCTGCGCGCCCGCGCGCTGGTTGGCAACGTCCGACTTCGGGTATCATGACACCAACGAGGAGGGCGCGGCGATGGCGGTTCGGCACATGCGGTTGGTGCTCGGCGTGTTCTTCCTGGTC
>JAFKJJ010000423.1:0-4310 GCA_017306025.1 Planctomycetota bacterium | reverse complement strand
CGCCGGGGTCGGGTTGCTCGCGCTGCGGTTCGGTGCGCCGGACGTCGTGGCGCGGTTCAACGCGACGCGGTTGCTGGTCGGGGCGCTGTTGGCGCTGGTGCTGGCCGGTGTGAACTTCGCCAAGTGGTACTCGGGCTGGCTGTGGTTCCAACAGCGGGCGACGCCGGCGCGCCAGCCGTTCCGGCCCGACCCGACCGCCGGCACCGACGAGTACAACCCGGAGTTCGACTTCAACAAGGACACGAGCGACAAGCCCGCGCGGTAGCGGCGTATACTGACGTTATGAGCGAACCCGACGTGACCCTGCTGGCGAAGCGCGACAAACTGCTCGCGGTGCTGCGCGAACTGCCCGGCGTGGCGGTCGCGTTCAGCGGCGGAATCGACAGCACGGTGGTCGCGAAGGCCGCGTTCCTGGCGCTGGGTGAAAAGGCGGTTGCGGTCACGGCCGACAGCGCGAGCGTCGCTCGCCGGGAACTCGACGACGCGCGCGAACTCGCGGGACTGATCGGCATCCGACACGTCGTCGTGCGGACGGACGAGTTCAGCAACGCCGCGTACCTCGCCAACGACGGCACCCGCTGCTACCACTGCAAGACCGAACTGTATTCGACCGTCGAGCGGCTCCTGCCGGAACTCGGCGCGCCCGTGATGGCCAGCGGCGCGAACCTCGACGACCTCGGTGACTACCGCCCGGGCCTGGTGGCGGCCGCGGAGCACGCGGTCCGGCACCCGCTGCAAGAGGCCGGCTTCACGAAGGCCGACGTCCGCGCGCTGGCGAAGCTCTGGCAGCTTCCGACCTGGGACAAGCCCGCCGCGCCGTGCCTGTCGAGCCGCATGGCTCCCGGGCTGGCCGTGACACCGGAGCGCACGAAGCGCGTCGAGGACGCGGAGACGTTCCTACGGTCGCTGGGGCTCCGCGAGTGCCGCGTGCGCTACCACGAGGGCGACCTGGCGCGCGTCGAGGTGCCCGCGAGCGAGATCGCGCGGCTCGCGTCGGAGCGCGTGCGTGCGGAACTGACGCACACGCTGCGCGGACTGGGGTTCAAGTTCGTGACGCTCGACCTCGACGGCTTCCGCAGCGGCAGCCTGAACGAGCTCGTCCCGCTGGAACTGAAGGTGAAGTTCGACAAGGCCACACGCTGAAGTCAGAAGAGTGTTCACCGCAGAGGGCACAGAGGGCGCGGAGAAGAACGAAGAGGAAGACAGTTCTTCAAACTCTTTCTTCTTGTGTCTTCTCCGCGCCCTCTGCGGTGAACACTCTTCTGTCCTCTTCTTCGCTGGTGACGTTATGACCCCGCTCCCCGCCGACCGCGCTCTCGACCAGTTCTTCCACGACGCCCGCAGCAAGCTGCTCGACGTGGCCGCGATCTTCGACCGCATCGGCCGCGGCGCCGGCGCAGACGCCGCAACCGCCGATCCGCGTGCCGCGAAGCTCCGCAAGGCGGTCGAACTGCTGCTTGACGACGCGCCCAACAAGGCGGAACTGCTTCAACAACTCTTTTCGCTCGCCTACGATCCCGACTGGAAGCGGCCCGAACCGCGGTTCTAGTCCGGAGGCGTGCTTTCGGGACCTCGAGCAGACCGTCGGTGCGGGGCAACAACAGGTTCGCGGGGTGGGGCGGCCGTGAGATGCTTCCACCTGCGCGTCTGGTCGTTCACCTTGACCGAGGTGCGGGCGTGGAACCAAAAGGCCGCGGGTCTGGTGGCCCATCGGTCGGCGCCCCCCGCGGGACGATCCCGAGCGGCGCCCGAACCACGCGACGATAGCCGCAGCGACACGGCCGCCCGCGGGATCGGGGCAGTAGGTCGTGAGTGACCCGATCGAGACACTGTAATTGCGCTGCGGCACGAACCTGCCCTCGACGATCACAAGTCCGTGACAACACGCGATCACCGCGAGCGATGACCTGGGGCCGGCACTTTGGGCGACACGTTTGGCGCCGCTCGCCCAATTTTTGAGGCAACCGTGCGAGGTTCGGACCGCGGTGAATACTTTCCGCCACGCGATTTCGCGTGGACAAGAGCAATTGAACAGGAAGGGCTTCGGACAACGAGCTTATGCAACGCAGTTTGAATGTCGGTCCTAGCGGTCGGAGCGCGAGAGGGGACCGGTTCTCGGCTATCCCGCTCGACCGTCGATTGACACCGTGCCTCACGGAGCCATGATTAGCGCTAAAGTTGGCTGATCCGGTCGGGATCGGACTCCTTGGCCCGCTTCTTCTATGAGGACACCCCATGGTCCGCATGAGGCCCGTTTTCGGGCTGGCCGTTCTTTCGCTCGCCTTGGCGGTTTCTGCATCCGGCCAACCGAAGAAGGGTGCGGACGGCGGCAATCAACTGTACGTGAACGTCAGGACGGCGGTTGAAGCCGAGGAGTTTCCCGGTGTACTCGTCGAGACGCTCAAAACTTACGTCACGAGTGACGAGTTCAAGATGAATAAAAAAGAGGTCGCCCGAGCGTTCGAGACCAAACTGGACATCGCAAGGGCCTCGGTCGAGGTGAACAAGGATTCGCACAAACTCACGTGGACGATCCCGGTTAAGGACAAGATCACGCTCACGATGAGCGAGAACGTAGCTCTGACCAAACAGTTCAGAGATGTGCTCGAGATCGTCATTACCGACAGACAGCCGGTTCGCAACGGGAAACTCGTCGAGAAAAAACAGCGAATCCTACCTTCAGCCCCGAAGGGCATGGAGGGGGAGGTTGAGAAGGAAGTTGTTAAATTAATCGCAGATGCCACGATCATCTTCAAGCAGAAGGGGCGTCCGAAGGAAACGTTCACGACGGCCGAAAAACTGCATGCCGCCGATGTCGAGAAGGCGTTCAAGGCCGAGTACGATTCGCCCGCTCGGGCTGCCAAGCGAAAGGCGCTCGCGGGTCGCGTCGCGGCCGAGAAGAGCACCTTCGCTTACGCGTACTCGCCTACAGCGTCCGTTTGGTTGACTTGGACCGTGCCGGCCGCGGCCGGATTTGACAAGAGCCCGGATCGCGCCGACGTTGAGAAGGAACTGCTCGCGATCCTGCGGGACGCGTTGTCTGACCGAGAATACGTTGCGGGGGTCACAACGTACCAGAGCCTGCTTACCGCCGCCGACGCGAAGCTGGTCGTCGATCACACGACGATCCGGTACGCCGTCGATCCCCCGAGCGAGATCATCGACGTGCTGACGAGTTGGCCGGTCGCGTGCGAACCGCAACGGCGGCGCGGCTTCTTCTTCGGGCGGTTCGTCGGCCTGTTCGGCGGCAAGTGCAAGGCGACGAGCGGACGTTGCACGCCCTGCTACACACCGCACTACGCCCCGTGCGACCCGTGCCGCACGACCGCCGTCGCCGTCCTGCCGGTGCCCGCCACACCGGTTGCGCCCTGGGTCGCACCGCAAGCGCCGGCGTACGCAACGCTCCCGACCATCCCGACGGTGCGCGCCGGAGTTACCCACGCGGTCGCGACCGTCGCGGCACGGCCGCGGGCGATCTCGATCGCGGGCCTCAAGCCCGAAGACGCGGACGGACTGTTTGCCGCGGGCAGTCGCCAGTACCTCCGGGGCGAATACGCGGAGGCGCTGGAGAACCTGACCGCTGGCGTCGCGCTGGACCCGAAGGACGCCCGGATCTGGTACTTCAAGTCGATGACCGAGGCCGCGGCGGGCGACGTCACCGCGGCGCGGCTCTCGGCCGCTCGCGGCGCCGTGGCGCGGCGGCTCCCCGGGCAAGAGGCGGCCGTGAAGGACGCTCTGAAGGCGGTCGACGAGGTTCAGCGCACCGCGCTGCTGGCGGGGCGGCCGGATGACGCGGTTCGCCTGTACGACGCCGGCTATCGTCAGTTCTGGGCGGGCAAGTACGCGGAGGCGCTGGAGAACCTGACCGCCGGCGTCGCGCTGGACCCGAAGGACGCCCGGATCTGGTATTACAAGGCGCTGGCGGAGGACGCGCTCGGTCGAGCGGCGGCGGCCCGCGCCTCGGCCCTCCGCGCCGCGACCGAGCGGAACGGCAACCGCGATCAGGAGACCGCGGTTATCGAAGCACTGAAGGCCGTTCAGGGGCCGAAGCGCAACGCGCTGCTCACCGCCTGGGAGAAATGAGCGGAACCCGTCCGTCGGGTTCTCACCGAGCGAAGCGGCCCGCCGGGGCCGCTTCGTTTTCTGTCACCCGCTCGGTCGGCTCAACGAGATGATCGCCGGCTCGCGGACGGCCCGCCGCGTTCCGAGCCGGAGGCTCGCCCAGCACGCGACGGCCGCGAGCCCCAGCGTTACGGCGTACGCCCAGGTCGGGCACGCGAACCCCAGGGTCCACTCGTTCGGGTCCGTCG
>JAFKJJ010000422.1 GCA_017306025.1 Planctomycetota bacterium | reverse complement strand
TTCGGGCTGCAGGTTCTGGTTATGCAAAGTCTCTGCTTCATTGCCGCCCATACGGAGGATCCCATCCGCCATCTGAATGGGATTCGCGATTCGGCGGTCGCGGGAATCTCAGGTGAGCCTAATATGGATGTGCCGCCGCGATATCTGGAGATCTTCCAAGAGGCGGCCGCCGACCTCGTCGTCCAATGCGTCGCAGCCGCACAGGGCGTGTTGGCCAAAGACGGGATCCTACCGACGGGCCCATGCGAAGCCTCCGATGAGGTGTAATCGAGCGACCGCGCCGCGCGCCCGTTCTGGGGGCGCACCTGAATGCATCTGTTGACAACGAGGAACGGAATGATGAATCGACCGAAACTGCTCTCCAGCTCTGCGTTCGGGCTGGCGGTGCTTGGCGCCGTCGCGCTGGCTGGCTGCGCGCCGCAGCAGGCCGCTCCGCCCGCTCCGGCGTCGATGGCGCAGCAGGGGGCGACCGACAGGACGGTCAGCTTCTCCGGCGGTGCCGTAGCGCTCGGCATCGGCTTCCAATGGGGCAGCGGGACCCTGACTTGGCGCGGACAGCAATACCCGTTCCGGGTAAGTGGTCTCTCGGTGGTAGATGTGGGCGCGGCCCGCGGGCGCGGCCGGGTTCGGCGCGGACAAGAAGCCGCTGGACGCGTACTACGGGTGCGGGTGGATGGTGCGCCCGGTCGGCGACACGGGCAAGGCGAACGTGTGGCACACGGGGTTGATTTCGGGCACCAGCGCGCTACTCGTCCGCCGGTGGGACGGGCTGAACTGGGCGGTGCTGTTCAACACCGACGCCGACCCGAAGGGCGAGTACCCGGCCGACCTGATCGACGGGCCGATGCACACCGCCGCCGACGCGATAAAGGCGTGGCCGGAACGGGACCTGTCCGAACCGGGAAGGTAGCAGCTCGCTTCCGTCTGCTCCAAACCCTTCGCACCCGGCCGTCGTACACCAGATGCGTGCTCTTCTGACCCCCGATCCCTGACTCCTGATCCCCGCCTCATGGCTCGACGGGTAACGATCATCGGGTTCGTGTTGCTCCTCCTGCTCGCGGCCGGACTCGTCCTGACGTACCTTCCGCGGGCGCGGTTGCAAGCGAACATGACCGCGTCGCGGAACAACCTGCGCGAGCTGGCCCTGTTCGCCGCGCACCACTCCAGACCGGAGCCGAGCCGCGACACCAGCAAGCTGCCCACCGAGATCCCCGCGGGCACCGTCTTTCTCGTGAACGTTCCGCCGGAGAACCGGCTCAGTTGGGTCGTAACCGTGCTGCCGCTCATGGACCAGCGGAAGAACCCGGTGGTCGATCTGTTCCCCCGGATCGACCAGCAACTGCCGTGGACCGCCGGGCCGAACCAGCAGGCCGGACGCGCGCGGCTCCCGGCACTGCTCTGCCCGGAGAACCCGCCGGCCCCACTGGCCGACGGGGCCGCGGTCACGTCGTACGTCGGCATCGGCGGCATCGGTCCGGGCGCGGCGGGGCTTCCTCCGGGCTCGCCCCGGAGCGGCGCGTTCCGCTACGACGGCCCGACGCCGTTCGGACAGGTCACCGACGGACTGAGCCAGACGCTGCTGTTCGGCGAGACGCGGGCCGACGTGGGGCCGTGGCTCCGCGGCGGACCGTCCACGGTCCGCGGGCTGGACGACGCGCCCGGCGCGCCGGCGCTGATCGGCGGGCAGTTCGGCGGATACTTCCCGAGCGGGGCGAACTTCGCGCTGTGCGACGGGAGCGTGCGCCCGTTCTCGGTGAACACGACGCCGCAGGTGTTGCTCGGTCTCGCCACGATCGCCGGGAAGGAATCCGACCCGCTACCCGGGGAGTAACGCGCGCATCGCTTCCAGCACCGCGCCGGCCCCTTCGGCGCGAATCCGCCCGAGCCAGTGCCACTCCGCGAACGAATCGAGCAGCGCGCGGCGCGATTCGTCCGGGACCGTCGCGAGTACGTCGCGGCGCACCTCCGCGAGCACGCGGACCCACTCGGCGAACGCCACGTCGAATTCCGCTTCCAGCTTCTCTCGCACCCGCCGCGCGAGCGCCGGCGATGCTCCACCGGTGCCCACCGCGAGCGTGAAATCCCCGCGGCGCACGACGGCCGGTAGAGCGAAATCGCCGTCGTCGGGGGAGGTGGCCGCGTTCACCCACACCCCGCACGCGCGACAGTCCGCGACCACCCGCGCGTTTACTTCGGGCGTAGCACACGCGAACGCGAGCGACGCGCCTTCGAGGTGTTCGGCGCGGTAGGCTTCGGTCACGTGCGTGACTTCAGACGGAAGCCCCGGTTGCGGTCGCGGGTCAACGAGTCGAACGGCCGCGCCGCTCCCGACGACGGCGTTCAGCTTCCGACGGCCGACCGAGCCGCCGCCGACGACGACGACGAGCTTTCCGGACAGGTTCAGGGAGATCGGGAACACGGGTCACCCCGCGGCCGACGCGGGCGGCTCGCCGGCCGCGCCGTCCGCGGCCGACTCGCCCGCCGCGCCGTCCGCTTTACGGTATTCTTCGCGCTTCTTGTGCAGCGTGTTCCGGTTGATGCCCAGTCGCTCCGCGGCCTTCACTTGGTTGTCGCCCGACTCGCGCAACACCTCCTCGATCAGCTCGCGCTCGACGCCGTCCACCAGGAACTTGTGGAGCTTCACGCCGTTGGGGCGCGGGGCGTGCATCCCGGCGCGCACCAGCGCGTGAATTAGCGAGGGCACGTCGGCCGGTGCCCCTCCGCGCGGTCCGCGGATCACCGGCCGCGACCGACCGAACCGCAACAGATCGGGGGTGAGCGGCCCGCCGTCGGAAAACACGGTCAGCCGTTCGAGCGTGTTCTCCAGTTCGCGGACGTTGCCCGGCCAGTCGTGCGCCTTCAGCGCGTCAACGACCACCGGCGTCAGTTCCGGTACCGGGCACTTGTGGAGTTCGCCGTACCGCTTGAGGAAGAACTGCGCGAGTAGCGGAATGTCGTCGCGGCGCTCGCGCAGCGGCGGCAGACCGATCGGGATGACGTTCAGGCGGTAGTAGAGGTCTTCGCGGAACTCGCCGTCCTCGACCGCCTGTTCGAGCTGTGCGTTGGTCGCGGCAATGACGCGCACGTCCACGCGGATCGTGCGACTCTCGCCGACCCGCTCGAACTCCTTCTCTTGCAGCACGCGGAGCAACTTCACCTGAAGGTGGGCGGAGGTGCTGTTGATCTCATCAAGGAAGATGGTGCCACCGTGTGCGGCTTCAAACCGACCGGTCTTGTTCTCGACGGCCCCAGTGAACGCCCCCTTGACGTGCCCGAAGAGTTCGCTTTCGAGCAAGTTTTCGTGTAGCGCGCCACAGTTGACGCGAACGAACGGCCCGTCTGCGCGCTTGCTGAGCTTGTGAACCGCTTTGGCAATGACTTCCTTGCCCGTCCCGGTCTCACCGATGAGGAGGACGTGGGCGGATTTGGGCGCGGCAAGGCGAACGAGACGGTAAACGTCCTGCATGGCCGGCGCGCTGCCCACAATTTCGGGCAACGGCGGCTCGAACTGCTCATTTTTCGGCATCGAGCAAATGCTTCCGGGAGAGGAAGCCGCGAGACTTGGCGAAAACTCATCTCGCATGGAGATAAGCTAGCAAATCGTGCTCGCCGAAGCCACAGGAATTGCTCAGAGCGCGAGCATTACGGTAAGAGATCGCTTACGGGAATCGAAACGCCGGGTGCGGCGAGTGGCGAAACGCGGTCCGTCGGTCCGAAGGTGAGGTGTGCGGTACGCGGTCGCGCCGAGGCCGGTCGGGAGCGGCTGCGGGTCGCGGAAGACGATAAGCTGCCGATGTTCGAGGTCGAACACCCAGTATTCGGGCAGAGCCGCGTAACATTCCCAGCGACTCGTGTATCAGGCCCTCGCTTCGGGCCAGCCTGAACGGCGGGTTCGTGTATAAGATGCGTGTGTCCCATCATATGGGACGTCGCCTTCCCTCCACCGGAGAGTGCGTTCCCACCCACCCGTCTTGAGCAGACGAGAACGATTCAAGTTCGGTATGCGGCGGCGTCCGTCGCGAGAACGCGTCGCCCGATCTTCCGTAGCTTGCCGCACGTGAACCGTCCGGCCCGGCAAAAAGTTCAAACGGCGCCGCGATCGCATCTCTCACGGCCGCGCGGTACAGCTCTTGCGTGATGGCAGACCGGTCTGCTCCGGCTTACTCACGGACGAGTCGCCATGTACGCAAAACTTCGCTCCCTCTACCGGAAGCTCGTTTTCGCCCTGTTCGCCAGTGTTCTCGCTCCACTCGGTCTCCGCCAGCTCGACGGCATCGGTCGCGCCTCGTTGCCGCCCGGCCCTGCTCCCGCCGCGACCCAG
>JAFKJJ010000421.1 GCA_017306025.1 Planctomycetota bacterium | reverse complement strand
TCGATGAACGTGATGCGGCCGGTGTGGGTCTTGCCCGCCTCGGTCGGCGGCTTCCACAGGTGGACGCCGCCGGCCGCCGTGCCGACCACGAGGAACTGCTCGCCGCGCACCGGGCTGAACGCGGCCGCGGTCACCGCGGCCCGGCCGGGCGTGATGAGCCGACCCTTTTCGGCCCCGCGGCCGCCCGTCCGCGGCGCGTGCCAGTACTGCACCGTGCCCTTCAGGTCGCCGTCGCCGCCGGCCGTCGCGATGCTGTACGGCGGGAGCTTGTCCGCGGGCGTGCCCGGCGCCACTTCGTCCGGCCCGAACACCGCCAGCGTCGCGAACGACCCGGCCGAGCTGACGTTTTGGACCTGGCCGATCGTCTGCCCGTTCGCCGGGTCGACGAGGTCCATTCGGGTCTTGTCCTGGTCGAACAGCACGCGGGCGCCGTCGCGGCTGACCCCCAGCACCTCGACCGCGCCGGCCCGGTGGTCGAGCGTGCGGACCACGGCGGCCCGCTCGGCGCCGAGCTTCCACACCTTCAGGGTGCCGTCCTTCGAGGTCGTGACGAGCGTGTTCTGTGGGGTGAAGCTGACCGCGGTCACGTTGTCGCGGTGCTCGGGCGGCAGCACGTAGAGCTTCTTGGCCGACGCCAGTTCCCAGATGAACACGTCGCGGCCGGCGGCGGAGGCGAAGAACCGGCCGTCCGGGCTGACCGCCAGCGCCGAGCGCCCCGACGTGGCCGCGTCCTCGGGTTCGGCCTTCGGCGTGACCGGCAGCCGGTCGCGGTTGGCTACGTCCCAGACGCGGATCTTGCCGTCGTCGGACCCGGTGATGACGAGCGTGGACTTTGAGGTCGCCGG
Organism: Planctomycetota bacterium; assembly: GCA_017306025.1. Taxonomy (GTDB): domain Bacteria; phylum Planctomycetota; class Planctomycetia; order Gemmatales; family Gemmataceae; genus Gemmata. Next base: position 3,478 of record JAFKJJ010000421.1, on the reverse strand, counting down.
CGTGGCCGCGACGCTGCGCACGCCGACCGGGTGCGGCAGATTATGCGGAACGGTCGGCTTGTTCGGCTTCTTGCCGAGGTTCGGGTCCCAAACGAGCGCGCTGCCGTCGGCCCCGACGGAGATCACGAGCGGGCCGTCCGGGTGAGCGGTGACCGCGACGCCAGTGACCGTCTGGCGGTGTCCGGTGTGCGAGGCGATCGGCGCGCTGGGCACGGCCGGCTCCACGCCAACGATCATGTTGCGGTGAACGAGGCTGGCATACTGCACGTCGAGCTGGCCCTCGATCCGCACGCGGTCGGTGGCCTCGATCTCCATGATCTTATCGCCGGCCTTGACGAACTCGCCGGGCCGCTTGGCGATGCTGCGGATGAATCCGTTCACCCGGCTGCGGACCTGGTGCTTGGCCAGGAGCACGAGCGCTTCTTGGGCGTCCTGATCGGCACGAGCAATCGTCTGGGCCGCTTGCGCCTCGTTCTCGACGAATCGTTGGTAGGTGAGCTGGGTTTCCAATCGTTCCTTCGGCGCGCCGGCGGCGTCGCCGACCCTAATCGCGAGGTCCAACAGGTCCTTTGCCGCCTTCGCGCCGACCTTGGCCGATGCCCGCGCGACCTCGGCGGACTCCTTAATCTTCTGTGCCCCTTCCAGCTTGGCGGTAATCTGTTGAGCGTCCATGAGCGCCAGGATCTGCCCGTCCTTGACCTCCTGGCTCTCGCTGATGCGCCGCAGTGGTGTCTTCTTCTCCACGTCCTGCTTGAGATAGACGATCTGGTCGGGGTCGACCTTCTCGCCCGGCAGGATGTGGGTCGCGATCACGTCGATGGTGCCGTCCACCTCGGCCGAAATGACCTGCCGCTCCTCGAACGACACCAGCGCGTTGGGGATGACGACCGGCTCGTTGCGGCTGACGACGGTCTGATACGTCGGGGCCGCGGTCGGCGGGTACAGCGGCGCGCCGACGTCCGCGGGGGCGCCGAGCGATGCCGGGGGGGCTGCTTTCGGCACGGATTCGACGGAGGGCGTGTTCTTGCCGCAGCCGACGAGCAGACCGGTCAGCGCGACCGGCACGAGCGCGAACAGGAAGGGTCGCAGACGCATGGACGTGTCCTCCGAAGGGACGGTTAAGGGGTTGTGGCGCGGGTGCCGCCGTGGTCTGGCGCTCGCCAGCCGGCCGGTCGGCGGGTTGGTATTTAGTGTTTCGTGTCTGGTGTTTCGTTGAGTCGTCCGGTCCGATCGCGGCCCGTGCGCCGGATCGGTCGAAACACTCAACACCAGACACGAAACACTTCTCAGAAGAAGAAGACCACCTTCTCGTAGAACCACTCCCACACCCCGTGGAAGAGGGTGTAGCCGAGGGCGTGCTTGCCGCAGCGGACGCGGGTGCGGACTTCGAGGCCGGTCACGAGGTGGTTCCGCGGCACCCAGTTGGCTTCCGGGATGCCCTGCACGTTCAGCTTCACGTAGGCCGTAACGACCGGCTCGTTCTCGTCGTGCTCGTTCTTGTTCGGGACGGCTTCCGCTGACATCTCGTCGCGGTACAGTCGGCCCTCGTAGCTGGTATCGGGCTGGCTCGCGAGGAGCACGTCCACGCGGAGATACTTCCGCTTGCCCTTGACCGGGTCGTCCTCGACGAAGTGGGAGTCCGGGTCGGCAAACGCCTTGAGCACCTGGCCGACGTTGCGCTGTGGGATGTCCAGCTTGATCTGCCAGGCGCCTTCGAGGTTGCCGACGCGCATGAGCTCCTCGTTGGGGCGGAGCGTGCGGCCGATCAGGTTCTCGCGGCGGTCGTCGTTGAGAACGGTCCAGCGCGACTCGCCCTGTTTGCGGGCGAGTAGGGGATCGAAGGGCGGCGCGACGGCACGGAAGTAGCCGGGGCGGTTCGGCTTGTTGTTGTTGTACTGGGCGTCCATCACCCGGATCTCGTCGAGCGCGCGCTGCACTCGGCTCTCGGCCGTCTTCTTGTCGGTCAGGGTGCGGAGCTTGTCGCCCTCGGCCACGTTGGGCTTGGAGAGCAACTCGGCCGCGGCCTGGACCTGCGCGTTGGCCTCGGCCAGTTCGGCCTGGGCCTTCTTGTACTCTTCCTCGAACTGTCCGCTGTAGAGCAGCGCGACCTCGAAGCCGGGGTCGAACTGCTCGCCCGGTTTGGCCCGCACCTCGCGCGCGATGCCCTCGCGCGGCGCGAAGATCTTGGTGATCTCCACCGGCTGCATCTGGCCCTTCGCCTCCATCCGCAAGTCGGCGGGGACCAAAATCATCACGCCGACGAGCAGCGCCAGCAGCACCGCGATCCCCGCCGCGATGAACCGCCGCTTGCCGCCGATGCCCTCTTGCAACTTGGCGATCGGCCACCAGAGGAACTTGAGCGGCACACGCTTCATCTCGGCCGCGTTGTACAGCGCCGGGGCCGCGTGTTTGGTCACGACGTCGAGCCGCTGAACGATCGGGTCGATCTGCTCGGGCGGGTTGAAGCACTCCATCACCAGGATCGCGCGGGCGGGCTTGGCGGTGTCCTTCTCGCGCTCGTCGCGAACCGGCTGGACGATCAGGAGCTTCGGCTGGCTCTCGTGCAGGTAGTCGTCGAGCGCGCTGGCGACGGCCGGCGGCAGGCCGGGGTCCTTCTCGCCGCGGAACGTGAGCGTCTCGCCCCAGTGGAGCACCGCCTCCATCAGCCAGCGGAGCCGGCGCACGTGCGTGCTGGCCTTTTCCACCACGTCGGCCCCGCTCACCGCCTCGACGGTGACGCGGTAGCGGTCGTGGCGCACGCCGACGCAGAGCCGGTCGCACTCGATCAGCTTGCGGCCCTCGTTGGCGATGTGGTACGCCACCTCGGTGGGGTTCAGGCTGCTGTGGATGTGCCGCGCGAACGTCTCGACCTGCGTGTACGTCTTCTCGACGCCGGCCGCGACGCGGACGTTGCTGAACTGGTGGTACTGGCTCGCGTAACCGGCCATCTGGAACGTGTAGTTCAAGAAGGTCGGGTACATCCGCGGGTCGTGGGTGGGGTCCTGGAACACCTCCAGGATGCCCAGCGCCTGCTTCTCGGGGTTGAGGATCGGCGCGAAGAGCGCGAAGTGGTCGGTGAGGTTGGCCGGGGGAACGGGTCCGGGTTCGCCGGGACCGGCCGGCATGCGGCCGTTGGGTTCGAGCAGGACCGGGCGCGGCGGCGCGGTCTGGAACACCTGGCGCAGCACTTCGTTATGGCACTGCCGCCCGCCCCGGCGGGCGTCGAGCCCGACCTTCTCGATGTTCTCCTGGCACGCGAGCTGGAGGAACCCCTGCGGGGTCCGCAGCCAGACGGCCCCCGCGGGGGCCTCGATGGCGGAGAGCGTGCGGTTCAGAAACTGCTGGTAGAATTCGGTCGGCGGGAGGGCCGAGCCGGAGAGCCTCCCGGCGGCCTCGAACGCGTCCTCGATCTGGCGCGCGTACTTCGCCCTGTTGTCGTCGCCACCGCCACCGGTGGGAGCGGGCGCTGCGGTCGGGG
>JAFKJJ010000553.1 GCA_017306025.1 Planctomycetota bacterium | reverse complement strand
TTCCTCCTCGACATGATCGAGCAGCCGGGTTGAGCCGAGAACCGGTTCACCCGAAGCGGCCGGCCATGAGCGTGTCGTTTTCGGCCGGCTCGCGACCGCCGAGGTGTCGCAACACGGCCGCCGCCAGGCGGCCCCCGGGCGAGACCACGCCCGCCCTCGGCAACAGGTTCCCCGACCTGGCCACGCCCCTTCGGCAGGTCAACGGCGCCGTGGAATGAGACTTGCAAACAGTCCCTATTCCGGCTCTCCTCCCGCCGGCCCGTACCGTTTGGACTGAAGGAGTACGAGATGTCGCACCGAGAGTCCCAAAGTTGTGTAGAGGCCTGCGTCCGATGTGCCCAGGAGTGCGAACAGTGTGCGACCGCCTGCCTGGCGGAGCCGGACGTTCAGGGCATGGCCGCCTGCATCAGGCTGGACCATGACTGCGCCGCGATCTGCTGGACGGCGGCGGCCTTCATGAGTCGCCGCTCCGAGTTCGATACGGCCCTCTGCCAACTGTGCGCGTCCGTCTGCGATGCCTGCGCCAGCGAGTGCGCGACGCACGCCCATGACCACTGCCGGCGGTGCGCCGAGGCGTGCCGGACGTGTGCCGAAGCGTGCCGCCGGATGGCGGGAGTAGCCGCCTGAGGCCTCGCGGCCCGAAATCGTTCGCCCTCGTCTCCATGTCGCGTTCAGCGTCACTCCGCCGTATGGCGACCCCGCGGTTGCGGACCGCTGTTCCCGGATGCCTCCGGTCACGCCGACGCCCGCGGCCGGGGCCGGGCGGTGTGGAACCGTGCCCGCAGCGTCTCCCAATCCAGCACCAACTTGCCGCCCGTCGCTTCGTGCTGCTTCTCCCAGTTCGTGAGCAGCGTCAGGCAGGCGTGGTCGATGTAGCTCAACCCCGTCAGGTCGATGTGCAAGGTCGCCCCCGGCGGCACCCGCTCCAACGCCGCCGCCAACTTCGGAAGGCGGATGAACGTCGCCGACCCCTCCAGTACGAGCGTAACCCGGCCGCTTGCCGGGTCGCCTCGTCGGCGGATGCGAAGGCGGGAGAAGGTGTGGATCAACTTCACCACGGAGAGGCCGACACCGAGGAGGACACCGGCCAGCAAGTCCACGCCCACTACCGTGACGGCGGTGACGACGCATATCGCCCCCTCAGCCCGGCTCTCCCGCCAGAGCGCACGGATGGCGTGGGTTTCGACCAGCCGGACTCCGGTCAAGACGAGAATGGCTGCGAGTGCCGCGGTCGGGATGAGCCGTAGAAGGCCGGGGGCGAGCAGCACGAACGCCAGCAACCAGACGCCGTGGAACACCGCGGACCACCGGGTCCGGGCACCGGCCCGGACGTTCGCCGAACTGCGGACGATCACCCCCGTCATGGGCAACGCTCCCAACGCCCCGCACAAGGCGTTGCCGACGCCTTGGGCCGTCAGTTCCCGGTCGTACCGGGTGCGCGGCCCGCGGTGCATCTGATCGACCGCCGCCGCGCACAGGAGCGTTTCGGCACTGGCGACCAGGGCAACCGTTGCCGCCGTCAGCCACACCGCTCCGTCGGACGCCAGCCACAGGAATCCGGACGGGTCCGGCGGGCGGACGGCGGATGACAGCCCCTCGAACGTGACCCGCTGGATCGGCCACCCGAGGGCGGCGGTTATGGCGGTCGCCAGCACGATGGCTACCAGCACCGCTGGCACCACCTTCAACCGGCCGCGGGCAACAAGGGGCCAGAGCAGGAGAGCGGCGAGCGTGAGCAGTCCGATCATGGCCGCCTGCCGGTGTTCGGGGTGGTCGTCGTGGGCGTCGGTCACGCCCCACCAGACGGCCTGGGGGATGGTCAGCAGGTTGCGAAGCGGGCTTTTGTCCGGCGTGTCGTCCACCAAGACGTGAAACTGCTGGGCGAAGATCACGCCCCCGATGCCGGCAAGCATCCCAATGACGACGGCGGGGGACACCGCCCGGAACCACTGCCCGAGCCGCAGCACGCCGGCCCCCATCTGGATCAACCCGGCCAGGAGGACGACGACGCCGAGCCGTTCCGGCCCGTGTTGCTGCACCACGCCGACGAGGATGACGAATGTCGAGTTCGCTGGGCCGCTAACCTGGAGCGGGCTGCCGCCGACCAGGCCGACGAGAATGCCCCCGACGATGCCGGTGATGATCCCGGCCTCGGGCGGCATGCCGGTGGCGCGGGCAAGGGCCAAGCACAGCGGCAGGGCGATGAGGAACACCACCAGCGAGGACGGCAGGTCGTGCCGCAGCACCGACGCCCACCCTGAGCGGGCGGGTTCGGGCTGTGGCTCGACGACCGGAGCCGACTCGGGCGGGTTTGGGGCGTGGTCCGGGCCGTAGGCCGGCATGGCTGGGTGGACGACCGCCATCTCTAGCAGCGGGGAGAACGTGGCGGTACACGGGTCGAAGGCGAGGACATCGCTTGACTCGAACCGCAGCGCCCAGGCATGCAGCCGCAGGGTGCCGGCGGCCAACCGGGCGGCCACGACCGGGTGCTTCGACAGGTTGTCGAGTTGTACCAGCACGTTCCGCTCGACCGCCCGGTCCCACAACTCGTCCCCGGCCGCCGCCGGGTGGTCCCGCTCGACGGCGGCCCGCACGTCGCCGCCGTGGGCCAGCCACTCGGCCACCTTCGGCATCCCCGTCGCCTCGCCGGGGTCGAGCAGCGCCTTCACGGCACCGCAGCGGTAGTGGCCGCACACGATGATGTCGGTCACCCCCAAGGCGGTGACGGCGTACTCGACCGTTGCTCCCTCGCCGCCGGGGGCGTCGGCTGGCGGGACCATGTTGCCGGCGTTCCGGGACACGAACAGGTCGCCCGGGTCGGCCTGCATCAGCGTGTCGGGCAGTACCCGGGAGTCCGAGCAGGTGATGAGCAGGGCGAGGGGCCGCTGCCCCTGGGCACTCCGCTCGAACAGTTCCTTCCGCTCCCACAGCACGTTCTGCCGGAAGTGCCGCAGCCCCTGGATCAGCTTCTCCATGTCGCGGTCCCTCCGATCACCGAGTCCGTTTGGGTGGATGCCCCGTCGGCGAGTTGCTTCAGCGTCTCGCACAATTCCCTGACCGACGCGAACGGCTTGCCGAATACCGCCGTCGCTCCGCGGGCCAGGAGCGTGCCGCGCCGCCCCGGCCAGTCGTCGGCGGTCATGAAACAGCACCGAACGAACGGGTCCGCGGCCCGGATGGCGTCGAGGGCATCCGGCCCGCTCATCCCCGGCATGTTCACGTCCATCAGGACGACATCGATCCGGACGGATGAGCGGCAGTACATCTCGATCGCCTCGGCCCCGGAGCCGGTCGAGTACACGTCGAACCCCCGCTTGCGGAGTTCCCGCGTCAGGGTCAGCCGCAGAGGGGCGTCATCGTCCACGACCAAGACGCACGGCAGGCCGTGGGTCACCCGCGGGCCGGCCTCACCGCCCCGCGACAGGAGCGTATTCATCTTCGCTTCCTCCAGTGTGTTTGCCCGGCGGCCAGTGGTTTCTCGCCGCCGCGTGTCCGAACCTACCGCCACACCTGCCTCGACTCTCGACGGTTCCGGGGAGCGTTCCGCCGGTGGCGGCGGCGACGGAGACCGCGTGTTGAGGACACACGGGGTTTTCGGACGAGTCGCTCCTCAAAGAGTTTTTCAACAGCGACCCGCACGATCGCCAGGAACACGATCAGCGCGGTGAGAAGGTACTTTTCGCTCAGGGACATGGTCGATCATCCTGCCGGGGTTCGGAAAACGCACGCCGCTGTTCGCTTCCGACGCGGAAGGTGACGTGCGAGGCGCGGTGCGGCCACGGATCAGTGCCGTAGTCGGTCCGGCTTCTGGGATGCGGACACGGGGTTTCAGGCCCGCAGATCGCGGGGTGAAACGAAGGGAGATGGTGGGTTAGCAGCGGAGGCGGTGGAAGGCGTAGAGCAGGTCGTCGGTGGAGTAGAACGGGTGGTCACGAAGTTGCCCGACGTCGAGGATGTGTTGGGCGGGTGGCGGGTAAGGGACGGCGAAATCGGGCACGGGGACGTGAAAGCCGTCTTGATCGACGGACGAAGAACCCAACCGCCACCCCGCCCGCACCGTGGCCGCCGAGTCCGGCTTCCCGCACTGGCACTGGCAGGGGGCCGAGGGTTGATCGGGGAGTTGCTGGCCCGACGCCTGCAAAGTGGTGTCACCGGTCGAACCAACCGGGGGGCAGCAACAGCAAGCCCGGGGGACGCCCTTCGTCGGGACCGACGAGGCGGGGGGCGCGGGGACGGCAGCCGACGCCGGACACAAGCAGGGCCGCGGCCCCACCAGTGTTGCGATGATCAGGTGCAGTACCACCAATGCCCGCAGCATCGAACACGCTCTCCCGGCTGGAAACCGAACGTCCTCGATCTAGCGAAGACGGCTGCCAGCTTCCTCGAACTGTGACAACCCGAGCACACTAGAAGTTTACATCGACATTCCGGGTCATTTCCCTTGCAGCTTTCGGACGGCCTCAGTCGCCGCTTTACGCACGTCCTTGTTCTTGTCCTTCGTCAGCGACGTGATCGCGGCGGTCGCTTCCCGAGCGTCCGGCCCGATCTCGCCGAGTGCCTCGGCGGCCTCCGACCGCAGCGTCTTATCGTCACTCTTCAGCCCCTCGATCAGCACCGGGATCGCGTCCTTGACGGCCCCCTTGTCTACTTTCACAAGAGCTTCGGCGGCGTGGACCCGGATGCCGGCGTTCTCGTCCTTGAGCATCGCCTTCAGGGCCGGTGCGGCGGCCTTGGCGGGCGGGCCGATCTCCCCCAGTGTGTGGGCCGCGTCCCCGCGGACGAACGGGTCTTCGTGCTTGAGTCCCTCGATCAGCACCGGCAGCACCAGCTTCGTGTCCCCGCTGATGTCGTGGATCGCCTCGGCGGCGTGGACCCGGACCCCGTGGTCGGCGTCCTTCAACATCTTGGTCAGGGCCGGCACGGCGTGCTTGGCCGCATCCTTGAACTTCGCCAGGGCGTGGGCCACGTCCCCGCGGACGCCGGGGTGTTTGTCGGCGAGTGCCGCGGTGAGGGCCGGGACCGCGAGTTTGGGGTCAGCCCCGATCTTGCCGAGTGTCTCGGACGCCTGCCCCCGCACCCCTTCGTCGCGGTCCTTCAGCAGCGTGATCAGAAACTTGTCCGCCGTCTTCGCGTCCGCCCCAAATACACCCAGGGATGCGGCGGCGTTCAACCGCACCTCCGGGTCGGAATCCTTCAGCAACCCGACCAACCCCGGGACGGCCGCCTTCGCCGCCGGGCCGATCTCCCCGACCCCGGCCGCGGCCGATGCCCGCACCCGCTCGTCCTTGTCCTTGAACAGCCCGATCAGGTCCGGGACGGCTGGTTTGGCGTCCTCCCCGAACCCGCCGAGGGCGAACGCGGCCTTCGCCCGCACCTCGGGGATCGCGTCCTTGAGCAGCCCCCGCACCGCCGGAACCGCGACCTTGGCGTCCGGGCCGATGAACCCGAGCGCGTCGGCGACCTCGCCGCGGACGATGGCGTCCTTGTCTTTCAGGGCGTCGATCAGCGCCGGGATCGCCCCGGTAAAGTCGCCGTCTCCATCCTTGCATAACTCGCTGATGGCTTGGGCCGCCTTCCGCCGGTCGTCCGGGTCGGGCTTCTTCAGGTTTGCGAGCAGTTCCTTGAGGTCGGCGTCGTCGGCCCGCTTGACGCGAGCGGGTGCAGCGGCGACGGCGAATACGAGAACCAACACGGCACACGCGGCTCGGCTCATGATGTCTCCAGCGGGAGGGATGGGCGGGTGTGCGGTCCGCCCGGGGACGTACCTGCGACACGATGATTACCGCCGGCCGTTATGGTGGTGCCGCTGGACGCCGCGGTAGCCGCCCCGGACGTTGGGAGAGTAGACGCCGTAACGCATCAGGTTGGCGTAGGCGGCCCGCTGCTGCTGGTAGGCCCGCTGCTGGTAACGGAGCACAGCCGTGTACGGGTTCGTGCCGTAGCCCCGGCCCGCGTACCCGCGGTGCCGCTGCGGCGCCCGGTAGCCCGCCCCCCCGACCCGGGTGTAGTTCTTGTTCCGGTTCGACGCCGCCTTGGCTGCGGCGACAACTTTGGCCTCGTACTTCTCGAACTCGGCCTTGCTGATCTTCCCGTCCCTGTTCGCGTCCCAGGCGTCCATGAAGGCGTGGTCCGGGTGCGTCTCTTTCGCCCCGGGCTTGTCCGCGACCGCTTTCGCGTTCGGACCCCGGAACACCTTGGCGAGTTCGTCGGCGTCGAGGAAGCCGTCTCTGTTCCGGTCGGCTCTGTCGAACCCGGCGTCGAGCGAGTGCCGACCGCCCGGCTGGGCCTCCGCGGCGGTCCACGCGGCTCCCAAGCCGAGGGCGACCACCGCGAGCGCGAGTTTGAAGCGTGTCATGTTCCCGACTCTGCCCCTGGTGATGAGAGGGCCGACCCGGCAGGGGTGAGCGGGCCAGCCTCAGAAGCCAAACAGTGCAGCAGACCACCGCCGATCCCGGCCACGGGTCTATCCTGACCCGCGGGGGACCGGAGTGTGTCCCGCGACAGGAGCTCCAAGGCCAGCAGACGACCCGGCATTGCAGACTCCTCCGGGCCGGCTGCTCGGTCAGACACGCCGGCGTGCCGGGATCGGCCCGGCTCACCGGCGGCGTAGTCCGCCTCACTTCTGCTTGAAGTCGCCGGTGTACGGCTTGGTGCCGATCTTGCCGCTCACGGTCCCTTCGAGCTTGCCGAGCTTGTCCAGCCCGTCGCCCTTGCCGACGAACTTGCTCGCCTTCCCCTTCGGGTCGTCCTTCTCCGCGGCCGGCTCCAACTTGACCGTCACCGCCGGGTTCTTGAAGGCGACCGTCAGGTTCTTCGCGTCGATGGGCTTGCGCTTCGCCTTGTGCAGGTCGTCGTGGTTGCCGTACACGAAGACCGTCACCGTCCCGGCCTTCGCGTCCGGGATGACCTCCAGGTGGTACTCCTCGTCGCCCCACTCGGCGACCGGCATCTTGTTCGGTCCCACCTCTTGGGCCAGGGCAGCCGCGCCCAGCCCGAAGAACAGCACCGCCATCAGCATCCGGGTCATGACACTCCTCCTGTCGGAATAACACTCACTCGCGGCCCTCGGACTCGCGGCCTGTCGCAGCGAAGCGCTGCTTCACGACCGCTCCACGGGTCCGCCCCCAGTCTCCGCCGCACCGTGCGGCGGTTGTGGTTCTTCGATCGCCGGCGCGGGCGGGTCCGCCAGCCCGTCGCCGTGGCCCCCCCCGGACGCCATCTGCGCGGCAGCCGAACCGCTGAACCGCCAGAAGATGCCGGGGTGGATCAGGAACTCGCAGAACGTACTCGTAATGAGGCCGCCCAGGATCACGGTCGCCACCGGGTAAAGGATCTCGCGTCCCGGTTGCTGGCCCGCGACCACCAGCGGAATCAGACCGATGCCGGCCGTCAGGGCGGTCATCAGCACCGGCGAGAGCCGCTCCAAGCTCCCCCGCATGACCATGTGTTCGGTGAAGCCCTCGCCCTCGTGCTTCATCAGGTGGACGTAGTGCGTCACCAGGAGGATGCCGTTCCGCACCGCGATGCCGCCGAGCGAGATGAACCCGACGAGACTCGCCACGGTGAGCGTCTGCTGTGTGACGAGGAGCGCCAGCACGCCGCCGATGAACGCCGTCGGGATGGCGTTCAGGATTTGCAGCACGATCCGGGCGGACGGGAAGAGCATCGTCAGCACGAAGAACATTCCGACCACGGACACCAACGCCAGGATCGCGATGAGCCGCGTGGCCCGCTTCTGGCTTTCGAACTGCCCGCCGTACTCGACGAAGTACCCCTCCGGCATCGGCACCCTCTCGGTGACGTTCGTCTGGATGTCGCCGACCACCGAGGCGAGGTCGCGGCCGAGCGCGTTGCACCGGATGACGATCCGCCGCCGCACATTCTCGCGCTTCACCTGGTTCGCGCCCGCGTCGCCGCCGGTCATCGGAGTCACGTCCGCCAGGTCCTTGAGGCGCACGCGGCCCTGGCCGTTGGGCAGATCGAGCCAGAGCTCCCGCAAGTTCGCCACATCCGCGCGGTACGGCTCGTCGAGGCGCACCACGAGGTCAAACCGGCGCTGCCCCTCGACCACCTGCGACACGACCTCGCCGTTGAGGGCCGTCTGCACGAACGCGCCGACGTGGGCGCGGTCCACACCATAGAAGGCCAGCGCGTCGGGGTCGAGCTTGACGTGGATCTCGTCCACCTTGCGGATCGGCTCGACCACGAGCGAACTGACCCCCGGCACCCCGGCAATGGCCGCCTTGATCTGGTTGGCGGTCTTCTCCAGGGTGTCGAGGTCGTCGCCGTAGAGCTTGATGGCGATCTGGGCCGTCGAGCCGGAGATCATGTGGCTGATGAGGTGCGCGAGGGGCTGCTCCACCTCGATGTCCACGCCCGGCACCCCCTCCTTCACCTCCGCCTGGAGCTTCGTCAGCACCTCCCGGCGCGACCTGCCGCTGTCCGGGTTGATGGTGACGAAGAACTCGTTGGCGTTGGGCGGCTCGGCGTGTTCGTCCATCTCGGCGCGCCCGGTGCGGCGGAAGAACCGCAGCACCTCGCCGTCGGGGTTGGCCGGCGACTTCTGGAGCGCGCGGAGCTTGGCGTCCACGAGCTTCGAGGCCGCGTTCGACGCCTCCAGCGACGACCCCGGCGGGAGCGTCACGTTCACCTGTACCGATCCCTCGTCGAAGGGCGGCAGGAAGTCCGCGCCGATGGTGGTCAGCCGCCACGCGCAGTACCCGACCAGAACCCAGGTGACGAGGAGCAGCACCCCGGCCCGCCTCATGCTGAAGTGGATCAAATGCCCGGCCGCCCACTTCAGCCCCCGGACGAGGAGGCCGTCCCTCTCGCTGTGGGCTGCTTTCGATCCGGCGAGCAGGTACGAGGACAGCACCGGCGTGACGGTGAGCGACACGACGAGCGACGCCAGGATCGACACGATGTAGGCGATGCCCAGCGGCGTGAACAGTCGGCCCTCGACGCCCGAGAGCGCGAACAGCGGCAGGAACACGAGGATGACGACGGCCGTGCCGAAAACGATGGAGGTACGGACCTCGACGCTCGCCTCGTACACCACCCGCAGGGCCGGCTTCGGGTGCGGCGCGTGGGCGTTCTCGCGCAAGCGCCGGAAGATGTTCTCCACGTCCACGATCGCGTCGTCGACCAGCTCGCCGAGTGCGACCGCGATCCCGCCGAGCGTCATCACGTTGATCGAAAGTTCGGTGCCCGTGACCGCACCGATGAGCTTGAAGACGAGCGTCGTGACCACCAGGGAGAGCGGGATCGCGGTCAGCGAGATGAACGTGGTGCGGAAGTTCAAGAGGAACAGGAACAGCACGATCAGCACCAGCACCGCGCCGATCACGAGCGCCTCGCCCACGTTGTACACGCCCCGGTCGATGAACTCGCGCAGCTCGTACATCCCGGTTTCGAGGACCACGTCGGCCGGCAGCGACGGCTCGACCTCGGCCAGCGCGGTCTTCACCCGCTCGGTGAGGTCGCGGGTGTCGGTGTGCGGCTGCTTGGTGACCGTGATGGCGACGCCGGGGTGACCGTTGACGCTGGCGTCGCCGCGCTTGATCTGCGCGCCCTCGGTCACCCGTGCCACGTCCTTGAGCAGAACCGCCCGCCCGAGCGGTTGCCCCGGTTGCGGGGCGGCCGGGGGCCTGACGACGATCTGCTTGAGGTCCGAAGCGACCTGCTCCGGGCGCGGCCCGAGCCTCCCGATGACCCGGATCGGCTTCTCCACGCCGCCCAGGTCGGCGAACCCGCCGGTGAAGTTGACGTTGTTGAGCTTGAGCGCCGCGTCCACGTCCCGGAGCGTCACCCCGTACTCGTGCAGCGCCGTCGGGTCCACGAGCACCTGGTACTGCTTGCGGCCCCCGCCCATCGTGATGACCTGGGCGACGCCCGACACCTTCAGGAGCCGGGGCCGGACCACCCAGTCGGCCAGGGTGCGGATCGAGAGCGCCCGCTTGGCCTCCGACGGGAACGTGAGGTCGCGGGCTTGGCCCGCGACGGTCGCCCGCACCCGCTGGTCGCCCTCTTCCGTCGGGGCATCCCACGTCGGCTTCGACACCGCGACCGGCTCCCACGTCGCCGGGTTCTTCCGGTCGGTGACCCTCCACCCGAACAGACCCGGCGGGCCGCTCGCGCCCTGGACCCGCTCGGCGTAGTAGGGCGAGTCCGGCACGGGGATCAGTTCGCCGCCCTTCGGCCCCGGCTGGCGGCGCATACCCGCGATGAGGAACTGGCCCATGATCGAACTCACCGGGGCCATCTGCGGGCGGACGCCCTCGGGCAGGTCGCCGGAGACGGTCGCCAGCCGCTCCTGCACCGTCTGCCGGGCGGTCCTGATGTCGGTGCCCCAGACGAACTCGACGTACACCACGGAGAGGCCGAAGCCCGACTGCGTCCGCACGTCCTGCACGGCGGTCGCGCCGAGCATCGAGGATTCGAGCGGGTAGGTGACGAGCGTCTCGACCTCTTCGGGGGCGAGGCCGGGGCACTCTGTCATGATGACCACGCGCGGCCGGTCGAGGTCGGGGAACACGTCGATGGGCATCGTCGTGGCCTGGTAGCCGCCGTACACGAGGACGACGAGGCTGGCGGCCACGATCAGGGGCCGGTGGCGCAGTGCGAACTGGATGACGCCGTTCAGCACGGGTAGCTCCTTTAGTGGTCGTGGCTGTGGCCGGCGTGGTCGTGCCCGTGACCGCCCTCGCCCCCGGCGGCCGCGCCCTTGAGGGCGCGGTTGATCGCGGCGGCCTGGTTCCTCACCACGAAGTCGGCCTCGGTGATGCTCCCGTTGTTGGCGACGACGACCTCGGTGCGGTTCTCGAAGAGGACGCGCACCGGCTTGCGGACGAACACGTCGCCGGTCTGCACGAAGAGGAACGCCTCCGGACCCTCGCGCACCACCGCCCCGGCCGGCAGCACGAACGGGAGCATCTCCTTGCCGTCGGCGGCGAGGGTGACCAGCTTCTCGACGGGCACCTTGAGCCGCACCCGCTGGCCGGGCCGGTAGCGCCACACGAAGTGGGTCCTGCCGTCGCGCTCGAAGGTGCGGGGCTGGTTGTCGAGCGCGAGGTAGAAGCCGAAGGTGCGGGTGGCGGTGTCCACCTGGTTCGAGAGGTGGTGGATGACGAGCGGCCCCCGGGCGGGCCACTGGCCGGGGGCCTCGTCGGCGAACTCCGCCTTGATGGGCACCTTCTGCTCGACAGCGGTCGCCAGCGCCCCGGCCTCGGACTTGAACGCGCGTCCCTCGACGAAGAGATGTTGGTGGTTGGCGAGCAGACAGAGGGACTGACCGACCTGCACCTGGTCGCCCAGGTTCACCTTAAGTTCCTGGACTTCGTAGAGCGTCGCCGCCGGTTCGTTCGTCGGGCTGTTGGTGGAGACCGGTAGGCTGTCGACCGGTGGCCGCAACGGGGCGGTGATGGTCAGCTCGGTGACGACCTCGCCCTTCTCGGCGCGAGTCACGAGGTCGGGGGTCAGACCGAACACCTGGAGCTGCCGACGGTATGCCTGCAACTGTGTGGTCAGCCGCTTGACCTGGTTCTCCTCCTCGATGAGGGCCGCGCCCGACTGGGTGCCTTTTTCGACGAGCTTGGCGGTGCGGTCCCGCTTGGCGACGGCGAACTCCAGTTCCCGTGCCGTCTTCGCCAGGTCGGTCTGCGCCGCCTGGATGAACTCGCTCGCCAGTTGGAGGGTGAAGAGCGGGGCACCGGCCCTCACCGTGTCGCCCGGCCGGGCCTTGACCTCGGTCACGACGCCGGCGACCTTCGAGGTCACGCTGCGGTCGCTCTCGCCGGGCCGGTCCACGACGACGCCGGGGATGAGCATCGTCCGCCAGTAGACCTCCGGCGTGAGCGTGTCCACGTCGAGGGCGAGGTTCTGCTGCGCCTCGGGCGAGAGCTTCACCCGGTCGCCCCGGTTGCCGTGGTCGTGCCCCTCGTGCTCTTGCCCACCACTTTCGCCGTGCGCGTGCCCGCCTTCGGCAGTTGTGGTGGGGTTGGCCGGGAACACGACCGGCACCCACCGCTCGCGGGTGCGATAGCCGACGAGCCCGGCCGCGCCGAGGACGGCCACGGCGACGGCCGGAACGACCAGTGAACGGAGTCTCATCGGACCCTCCTGACGCGGGCCTGTGGGCGAGCGTTCAGTTGAATTGACTGGAAGAAAGAGACGACAGCCTCGGTGCGGTCTGGCCGCGCCGAAGGCAAGAGGATGTGAGGAAGGCTAGTTCCGGAGCGTCAGGAGCGTCAGGTAGAGAGGGGTCTTGGTCGTACGGAGCGGCTTGGAAGGTGGAACCAACACACCTGTACTCGGCGCGTTGGCCGCAAAGGCCAGTGGGCACGCGGCGTCACCGGCAGTCGGCGCGTCCGTCGCGGGCTGCGACACTGCCTCACGGACGAGCGGCCGGGGGCTCACTGCCGGGCAGTCCCGCTCGTGTTGGACAGGTTGATGTGTTCCGTCCAACTCGGCGGGGTTGCGGTGGCCACCAGAGGAATCGGTTGCGCGGTCGTCTAGCGGGACACCTTCGGCTTTGTCGTGAACGCAGGAGCACGACTGACCGTGCTCTGCCACTTCCGGGGTGTTCAGGTCGTCCGGCAGCGAGGTTCGGTTCGCGTGGCTGGCCGCACAGGTACAGGCGCGGAGGGGCACCGGCCCCATCAGCGTCAGCACCGCGATCAGCAACCGCACGAACATCTCCGCCGCCCCGTTCGGGTGGATGGAAGTAAAGAAACGATACACCACGGGCATCAGGCCGTCAAGGCTTGCCCCCCTTCGGACCGGGCGGCGGTTCGGGCGGTTGCATCACCGGGGCCGCGCCCGGTCCCTTCGGCGGGAACGGCCATGACTCTTCGAGCAGGAGGCCGGACAGTTCGGCAGCAGACCGCCACGCCTCGCCCATCGAGCGGTTGTACTCCAACCGGGCCTCGGCGATGGCGCGCTGCGCCTGGATTACTCGCAGGTACTCGAACTGCCCGCCCTTGAACGCCTCCAGTGAGAGCTTGTACGTCTCCTCGGCGCGAGGGATCAATTCGGTGCGGTACACCTCCGCCCGCCGGCGAGCCGCGGCGTACGCCTGATAGGCGGCCGCGACGCGCGCCGCGAGCTCGTTCTCCGTCTGGCCCACCGCCTGGATCGCCATGCCGAGCTCGGCCTGCGCCGCGCGGATGTTGCCCTGGTTACGGTTCCACACCGGGACGGGCATCGACAGACCGGCCTGTCCGTCGTACGAGCGGTTCTCGAACTGCCGCACGAACCCGCCGAAGACGGTCACGTTCGGGATCGGCGCGGCTTGCGCACTGCGCACCGCGGCTTGCGCCCGGTCCACTCCGACCTTCGCGGAGCGCACCTGCGGGTGATAGGCCAGTACCGCCTCGCGCGCCGTCTCCGGGTCGTAGTCGGGCAGCCCCTCGAACGAGCCCGCCAGTTGCGCGGGGATGGCGGAGTTGTTGCCGGCAACGGCGGCCAGACGGCGGTACGCGCCGGGCAGTTCGCGATTGACCGCCTCGAGCTCGGCCCGGAACCGCTCGCGCTCGACCTCCAGTTGGATGTAGTCGAGTCGGGCGATCTGCTTCGCCTCGAAGAGGGTCTTGCCGTTGGCGACCGCCTCGTCGGCCAGCCGAACCAGTTCAGCCAGGAGTTCCGCCCGCCGCTGGAGCGTGTACGCTTCGTAGAACGCGGCGCGGACGGACCCGACGACGGTGTACCGCTCGGCCAGGAGCGCGAGCTTGGCCTGATCGATCTCGCGGGCCACCACCGCCTGCGCCAGTGAGAGCTTGCGCCCGGTGACGATAGTCTGCGTGACGCGCGGGGCGTTGAGGATGCCGGTGCCGTTGACGCTGGTGCGGTCGCCGATCTCGTCCCAGTTGATCGCGAGTTCGGGGTTGGGGTACAGCCCCGCCTGGAGGAAGCGCCCGCCGGCCTCATCGACCGCGAGACTGAGCCGCGCCAGCCGTGGGTTCTGTGTGATCGCCAGTTGCACGAAGTCGTTCAGGCCCTGCGGGGTGGTCGCCGGGGCCGGTGCGACCCGATCCCCGGGCGCCGGCCGTTCGGGCGCCGCCGGTTGCGTCGTCGGCTCCTGCAACGACACCTGCTTGACCGGGTCGGCGGGCCGCCGGTTTGCCGCGGGTGCCCCCGGCTGTGTCGCGGGGCGCGAGTACGAGGAGGCGAACGGCCCCTGTACGGGCGACGGCGGGAGCGGCGCGTCGTCGAGCATCGCGCAGCCCCCGGAAAGGGCGGCGGCGCTGCCCGCCCAGAACAACGTTCGCGTCGGAAGCCATCGGAATCGGAGCCCCCACATGGTGAGCCTCCCTCGCGTGTAGCCCACCTACCGGCGGGTCGGACAAAGATGGAACTTCTGACACGAGGGGCGGACTAGCAACGGAAGGCGTGGGAGTACCGAAGGGTCAGCCGCCGGTCCGGCGGCGCGAGTCGGAGAGTGGTCCAACACAACGAGTCGAGTGAGGAGGGCACGGCAGGGGCTCCGGCGTCGGCCGGCAAGTCCATGTCCCGGGGCTTCCGCTCCTGTTCAGGTTGCTCGCCGAACTTGGTCGCGACGGTCGCGCCCGGCGCGAAGTGGTGGTCGCACGGGGTGCCGCCGGGTGAGGCCGGCTTTTGTCCATTGCCTGTCGATTGCTCCGGACCGGCTTGATCGTTGTCTTCGTGACAGCACTTGCACTTCGGCGGCGTAGCCGTGCGGGCCGGAGTAGATTCGCCGGGCGGTGAGCAGGCAGCGGGGCCGTGGCAGTACGGACACTGGCCGGCCCCGGTGACCGGGAGGGTCGCCAGGAACGCCGCCGTCAGTGTCCACGTCAGAGCCACCCGGAGCATCGCGACTCGCCGGAAGAGTGTCGGGGCGCGCAGTCAGCACAACCATCACCGTTATCGGTATCGTGCCCGCGACTTCTTCACCGGCATTTGAATCCGGTGAAGAAGTCGCGGGCGTCGGCATCGGGCGGGGCTACTGGGCCGGCTTCTTGGTGAACACGCCGGCCGGCCCCTCCAGCTTCGACGGGGCGAGTTTCGCATTCTCGACGGCCTCCCACAGAGACTTGGGCGAGATGGCCTCGCCGGCCTTCGGGGTGACGCTGATGTACCGGCCCTCGACGCTGTACTCGACCTTGCCCACGCCCTTGACCTCGGCCACCTTATTGCCGACCTTCTTCGCGCACGAGGCACAGTCCATGTCGGGGACGGTGATCTTGGTCGGCACCGGATCGGTCGCGACCGCCACGTTCCACCCGCCGAGGATCAGGCCCGCCGCCACCACCGCCGCCAACCGTATCACGTTCTTCATCTCGAACCCCTTCGATTAAAATACCGCCCTGACGGGCGGATCATCGACGCGGCGAGAACGCCTCGCCGCGTTTGCTCCGAACGCTCACACTGCCGGGCCGGCCCGACGACCGGCCCGACGGCAGGCTCACGCGCCGACTCACTTCTTCTCGGCCTTCATCGGGGGCGGCTCCTTGCCGTACTTCGCCCGGTACTCGGCGGCGAACTTCTCCTTGTACTCCGGGTGGCAGATGAAGCACTGCGACTCGGCGCGGTCGTGCTTCTCGCACCAGTCGCCCTTCTCCTTGCACTTCTTGGCGTACGCCTCGTCGCACTGGCTGCACTTCTCTTCGGGGACGCCGTGCGGCTTGCACCACCACCCGCCGTGGTCCGACTCTTCGGGTTGCGCCCCCTTCTTGTCGTCCTTCACCGTCTTGTCGTCCGGTCCCTTCTTGTCCTTGTTCTCGGCGACCGGCTCGGCCTTGTTGCAGCCGCCGGCGAACAGGACCGTCATCGCGAACAGGCCCGCGAGCAGGCCGGCGCGGGTCAAGAACTTCGTCATCGTCACCCTCCGTTAAGGAACTCACCCGGACCGACCGGGACCGCGACGGAACCGTTCCGCGCGTCACCCCCGGTCGGCCCCACTCCTTCGTCGCCCTCGCCGTCATCGACATCGAGGCCGAGGAAACTCCGCGACGCCCCCCCGTTGACCCCGCACCGGATCGCCAGCCACGCGACCCACCGGGCCAGGGCGTCGAACACCAGGTACAGGACGCGGAGGACCAGGAGCGACATGACCATCGCCCCGATCACCCCGCCGATCACCACCGTCGCCAGGGGCCGCTGCACCTCCGCACCCTGGCCCGTCGAGAGGGCCATCGGGACAAAGCCCAGGCTCGCCACGAGCGTCGTCATCAGGACCGGGCGCAGCCGCGTCAGGGCCGAGACCCGCAGGGCCTCTTCCACCGGCACTCCCTTCCGGCGGAGTTGCCGGACGTAGCTCACGAGGATCATGTCGTCCAGCACCGCAACGCCGGAGAGGGCGATGAACCCGATGATCGCACTTATGGAGAGCGGCATGTCGCGCAGCCACAGGGCGAAGATGCCCCCGACCCACCCGAACGGCACCCCGGTGAACACCCGCAGCGCGTCCGCGACGTTGTGGTAGGTGAAATAGAGCAAGACGAAGATGAGCAGCACCGCGACCGGCACGACGATCAAGAGGCGGTTCCGCGCCCGTTCGTAGTTCTCGAACTGCCCGCCCCACTCCAGCCGGTAGCGGCCCTTCGGCAGTGCCACTTGTTCGGTGACCTTCTGCCGCGCCTCGGCGACGAAGGTGCCCATGTCGCGACCCCGGATGTTGCAGGTGATGGTGATGCGCCGCTGGCCCCACTCGCGGGTGATGGTACTTGGCCCCTCGATCAAACTGATCGTCGCCAGTCGCGAGAGGGGGATTTGCTCGCCCGACGGCGCGGCCACCAACATCGCCCCGACCGCCTCGATGCTGCCGCGCCACTTTTCCGGCAGCCGCACGACGAAGGGGAACCGCAGTTGCCCCTCCACCACGTCGGCCACTTCCAGCGTGCCGACGGCGCGGATCAGGTCGGTCACCGTCTTGGCCGGGATGCCGTAGCGGGCCAACTCGTCCTGCTTCACCCTGATCTGGAGGACCGGCTGGCCGGCCACCTGCTCCACCCGCACGTCGGCCGCACCCTTGATCGTGTTCAGTACCCGTTCGATCTCGGCCGCTTTGGCGGTCAGCACCGCGTAGTCGTCGCCGTAGAGCTTGATCCCCAGGTCCGATCGCACCCCCGAAGTCATTTCGTTCATGCGCAGTTCGATGGGCTGCGAGAACTCCGGCTTCTGGCCGGGGATCGCGCGCAGTTCCTTCTCCAACAGTTCGACCAGTTCGGCCTGGGTCTTGGCCCTCGTCCACTTCTCGCGCGGCTGGAGCGTGATGAACACGTCGGTCAGTTCGATGCCCATCGGGTCGGTCGCGACCTCGGCGGTCCCCACGCGGCTCCAGACGTGCTTCACCTCGTCGGGGAACTTGTCGCGGACGATCCGCTCCATAGCGGTGTTGATGCGGTTCGACTCGGCCAGGTCGGTTCCCGCGAGCCGCACGATGTTGACCGTGACCGCCCCCTCGGAGAGCTTCGGGACGAACTCAGACCCCAGGTTGGGCGCGATCATCCCGAACGCGACGACCAGGACCGCCGCCGCGAACGCGGCCACCGCCACACGGTGGTGCATGCTGAACCGCAGCACCGGGCGGTACAGGGCCAGCGCGAGCCGCATGAGTAGCGGCTCACGCTCCTCGATCCGGCGCGGCAGCACCAGGCTCGCCAGCACCGGCATGAGCGTCATGGACAGGACCATCGACCCCAGGAGCGCGAAGATGACGGTCAGGGCCATCGGCCGGAACAGCTTCCCCTCGACCCCTTCGAGTGTCAGGATCGGCAGGTAGACGATCATGATGATCAATTCGCCGAAGAGCGTCGGCTTGCGAACCTCCATGGCCGCGTCGCGCACCACCTCGCGCTTGGAACGCCCCCTCGGGTCGCCGTGGGCGATGTGCCGGATGCAGTTCTCGACCATCACCACGCTCGAATCGACCACCATCCCGAAGTCGAGCGCGCCCAGTGACAGGAGGCTTGCGGCGATCCCGAACCGCCACATGCCGGCGAACGCGAAGAGCATGGAGAGCGGGATCGCCAGGGCGACGATGAAGGCGGCCCGCAGGTTCCCCAGGAACGCGAACAGAACGGCAATGACGAGCAACCCGCCCTCGAAGAGGTTGCGGCGCACCGTGTCGATCACCACATCTACGAGTTCGGTGCGGTCATAGACGACGGTCACCTCCACGTCCGGCGGGAGCGTCGGCCTGATCGCGTCGAGCTTCTTCCGCAGGGCGGTCGAGACGGTCTTGGAGTTCTCCCCCATCGTCGAGAAGCACAGGCCCAGCACCGCCTCGCCCCGGCCGCCGGCGGTCACCGAGCCACGCCGCAGTTCCTGGCCGATCTGCACGTCGGCCACGTCACGGACGCGGACGGCCGCGCCCTCGTGGTTGGAGGCGACCACGATCCCTCGGATTTGTTCCGGGTCGGCGGTGCGCGCGAGACCGTGAACGAGCAGGAACTGGCTGTTCTGGCGGACGCCCCCGCCACCCACGTTCTGGTTGTTCTGTTCCAGCGCCTCGACCACTTGGGCGAACGTGACCCCGTGCTTGAGGAGCCGGTCGGGGTCGATCCGCACCTGGAACTGCTTCTCGTAGCCGCCCCACGAGTTCACCTCGGCCACGCCCGGCACCGTGCGCAGCGCGGGGCGTATGGTCCAGTCGTGGACGGTGCGCAGATAGGTGAGCTTCTCGACCCGCTCGGCCTCGGTCGCCTTCTGGTAGTTCCACCCCTTGAGCGTCACGGTGTAATGGAACACCTCGCCCAGGCCGGTCGAGACCGGGCCGAGCTTCGGTCGGGCGACGTTGCTCGGCAACGAGATCGAGTTGAGTCGCCCGTCCACCAGTTGGCGGGCGAAGTGGATGTCGGTCCCGTCCTCGAAGGTGACCACCACCTGTGACAAGCCGAACTTCGACACCGACCGGATCAACTTCAGTTTCGGCAGACCGGAGAGTGCCTGTTCCACGGGAAACGTGATCTGCGTCTCTACTTCCTCTGGCGCGAGCGACGGGGCGGTGGTGTTGACCTGTACCTGGACCGGGGTCGTGTCGGGGAAGGCGTCGATGTCCAGGCCGGTGAGCGCGAACGCCCCGCCGACCGCGCACCCGACGGCGGCGAGGACCACCACGAGGCGGTAGCGGAGGGCGGTGTCGATGATCCAGTTCAGCACGTCGTAACTCCGGCGTTCGATGCGATCAGTCGTTCACTCTGTCTGATGGACGGCCCGACCGGGCCGTTAGTGTTTGCAGTCCGCTCACCCCGCGCCGAGGTTGTTGCGGAGAAGCTCGGCTCGGAGTACGCCACTGCCCGCCACCGCCACCCGCTCGCCGGGCAAGACGCCGGCGATCACCTCCGTCACCGGCACGCCCGCCGGGGTCACGTCTCTCGCGCCGGGCCGGACCTTGCGGACGTGAAACACCTTGTAGCCGTCTGGTTGATCGAAGCCCCGGTCCGCGACGAACACCACGTTACAGCACCCCTCCCAGTGAACCGCGTCCGTCGGCACGACCACCGCGTTGTCCTCGGACCGGAGGACGACGAATCCGGTCCCGAACGTACCGGCGCGCAACCGTCCGTCGGGGTCGGACAACTCGACCCGCACCGGCACGGTCCGCGTCTTCTCGTCGGCCGCCGGGCTGACCCAGGCCACCACGCCGTCGGCAGCCGCGCCCTGGTCGGCGCGGAACCGGACCGTCCGCCCGGCCTTCACGCGGTCGGCGTCTTCGTACCGCACCCGCAGGGTGAGCCACACGCGGGTCGTGTCCGCGACGGCGAACAGCGGCTTCGCGGGATCGGCCGGCTGGCCGGGTGCCGCCGCCCGCGCGACCACCTCGCCGTCGAAGGGCGCGCGGACCGGCAAGAGGTTGGCGGAAGCCGTCTCCTTCGCGAGTTCGGTCTTGAGCGGGTCGGGGACGCCGAGGAACCGCAGCCGCACGGCAACCTCGGCGGGCGAAAAGTTCTTCACCTCGTCGGCGCGGACCGGCAGCCCTAGGTTGGCGAGCGACTGCTCGGCCAGGAGCAATCGGACCCGCGCCTCGTCGAGTGCGGCCTCGGCCTCGATGACTACCTGGCCCGGCACCGTCCGCACCAGGAGTTTCTTCTGGGCCAGCGTCTGTGCCCGCAGTTCGACGAGAACCAGCGCCTGCTGGAACTCGGCCTTCGACTTCCCGACTTCGGCGGCGTCCACCAGGGCGAGAACGTCGCCGGCCTTTACGCGGTCGCCGACCTGCCGCTCGACCCGCCGGACCACCCCCGGCAGTCGCGCGGACAGCCGGGCCAGGCGCGTCGGGTCGTAGCCGATCTCGCCGGGTGCGGTGACGCCCTCAACGATGGGTGCGGTGCCCACCGGCTCGATCCCGATGCCCAGGCGTTCGACCAGTTCCCCGGAGGCCAGTTGGACGCGGTGTTCGTGCAGCTTGCACTTCTTGCCGTTGGGCGGGCGCGGGGCGAACGCCAGCGCCCGCCGCGCCCGTTCCAGATCGGCGGGGCCGAAGCTGGCCGGGGTCGGGGTCTGCGCCACGGCGGGGTCGCAGTGCGGGCAGTCGTGGACCCCGAACTCCTTGCACCAGCCGGTGCCCGACGGGCGCGGGAGTAGCTGCCGTTTGCACTCGACGCAGATCGAATCCGGCACGTTGTGTTCCTTGCACCAGTCGTCCGGTTCGCGCACGTCGTCGCCCCGGAGGGCCGACGCTCTGGGCAACTTCCAACCGTTCGACTGGCCCGCGTAGAGGACCCCGGCCAGACCCGCGAGCGCGACGGTCGCCGGGACCAGCCGCCACAGCCGGCCGGCGACGCGGCGGGCGCGCGAGCCGGGTGGTGCCGGGATCGGCGTGGTTGTCAGGGCCTCAGGTGCGAGTTGCGTATCGCTCATGGCTTCCCTTCATGTTTGGTCGTTCAGCGGGTCGTGTCCGCACCGTCGATGCCGCGCGTCAGTTCGGCGAGCATAAGCCCGCTGCCTTTGGTCGCCACCACCTCGTCCGCCACGAGGCCGCCGACGATTTCCGTGTACTCGGCGTCCTTCGCCCCGACCTTCACCGGCCGGGCGCGGAACGCCTTCGGGCCGCCGGGCTTCAAGTAGTTCGGGTCGCGGACGAACACGACCGGCGTGCCCCGGAACTCCTGCACCGCGTCGTGCGGGATGAGGATCGCCTTCGCCTCCTGGCGAAGCACGACGCGCCCCTGGCCGAGCGTCCCGGCCCGCAGCCGGCCGGCGTCGTTGGGCAGGGCGGCCCGGACCGGCACCGTCCGCGTGGACTCGTCGGCCGACCGTCCGACCCACTCCACCTTCCCGCCGAACTCCTCCGCCGAACCGTCGGTGCGGAACCGGACGGCCTGCCCGACGTTCACCCGCCCGGCGTCACCGGCCCGGACGCGGAGAGTGACCCACACGCGGCGCGGGTCGGCCACGACGAAGATCGGGCGGCCCGGCTCAACGACTTCGCCCGCCACGGCGTCGGCGGAGAGGATCACGCCGGCAAAAGGGGCGCGGACGGGGAGCAGGTTGGCGGTCGCGGTCTTCGGGTCGAGGCCGGGGGTGCCCGGCGGCACGCCGAGGAGCCGCATCCGGCCGATCACGTTGTCGAGCGTGAGGTCGCGGTAGTCGGCCGGGTTGATGGGGAGGTCGAGGTTGGCGAGGGCCTGGCTCGCGGCCAAAAGCCGCGTCTCGGCCTCCGCGAAGGCGGCCTCGGCCTCGCGCACGCTCTGCGCGGAAACCACGTCCGCAGCGGCCCGGCGACCGGCGAGCGTCTTCTCGCGGAGCCGGACCTGTGCGAGGGCCTGCTGGAAATCCCCTTTGGCTTTACCCATATCGCCCGCGTCCACAAGGGCCAGCACGTCACCCGTCGCGACCGGATCGCCCGCTTTCTTCACTACCCGCCACACAGTTCCGGCCGCTCGCGGGCCGAACCGGGCAACCAGTGCCGGATCGAACCCCACCTCGCCGGAGGCCTCGACCGAATCGGCGATGGTCCCCAGCCAGACACCCGCGATCCCGATCCCGGCCGCGTCCACCGCGTCGGCCGAGTCGAACTCAATCGTCACCTCGTACCGGAACGCGGTCGGAACGTCGGAACGTGCCGGCAGCGGGGTTCCCACTCGCACCCGTGCGAGTTCGCCGGGCGCGGGTGGGGAGCGCTCGGCGGCCGGGGGCGTCTGCGTGAAGGTCCAGTCCGTGCGGTGGCCCCACAGGGCGACACCGACCAGCCCGGCCGCGACCAGGGCGAACGGGATCGTCCGCCGGAGCCAAGGGACCAGGCCGGTCGCGGTCCGTTCGGCTCGGACGACCCGCCCGTTGTTACTCGCGCGCGTCAGGGAATCGTTCATCACGTCGCCTCGCGGTTCGGTGCCGAAACCGGCACCGGCCGTTGAAACGGTCGGCGCGTCCGAGCCGACCGCCATAGGCGGCACGGGTCGGAAACGCGGGGAAAAGAGGGTCGGGGGACTCTCGCCGAAACCGGCGCGAGGGGCGGCTAGATCAGAAGGGCGCAGCGACGCCTGAAGAGGGGCGGGGTGGGCGGTGCCATGACGAGGCCCGGCCGGCCGGCACGAATCGCGGTCGCTTCAACAACTGTGACGACGAAGTGTGCGGGGGTGTCGAGTGGAGCTTGCTCTAGGGCGGGCAGGACGGCGACTCGCGCGGCGGGGCCGGCGGACACCAGGGGACAGCCCGAACAAGGCGAGGTCGGAGTGGGAAGTTGGTGGCGTTCGTTCGGGGCTTCGCGCTCCGGTGCGGCTTGCTCGTCCGCCGGAGTGGTCGGGGCCGATTCGGACCGGCAGGCGGGGCACAAGCAACACGACGTATCGGTATGTGCGACTGCCGAAGGCGGGGCGGCGAGCGTGTTCTCGTGCGTCTGGCGCGTGGTCGCCGCGAAGGGAACGAACTGGCACAAGCACATGCCGGGTGGCAGCAGTGCTTGAACACCGACCAGGATCGTCGCGACGAGTCGAATCACACAAACCCCAGGACACCGGCAACATCATCGAGAGTATTGTACTTTCGGGTATTGTTCACGTCGATACCAATCGACCCGTCGAGGCGTGCCGCACCCGGCAGATCGAGCGGTGCGGCTCACCCTCCCAACTGTGTGCGGGTTCATAGAAGTCGGACTGCTCCGCTTGGCCTCCGCCCTGGAGAAGTGGCATGCCCACCCGCTGCCCAGCAGTCCCGACGGCTCGACACCCCGCATGCGGCAAACACGACCGGAATCGCGAGAGGCGACACACGAACACGACCGCTCCGCGAGAACCGGTTGTCATGTACATCGGAAAAGCTGAAACACTCCGTCGCGGAAAACTGCGACGACCTGTGATTCGCGGGAAATCTGTGAAGTGGGACAGGTTGCGGAACGTGCGGCTCACCGGCACGAGGTCATCCGTCCAACCGACCTTTTGACCAGGCTCTCGCGTTCGGTCCGCCGGCGTCGTACGCTCGTGCGGAATGCGCAAGAAGTGCTGCCCCGCCGGGGCGTTCGTAGAACAGGACGTTCCGACGCGGGATTGCGTTCCCCGCGTTTTTGTCGTTGTCGCGGGCCGGGGCCGGAATCGCTCACATGACGAACTTTCAGGACAAGGTGGGCTTCATCTGGGCGGTCGCTGATCTCCTGCGAGGTGACTACAAGCAGTCCGAATACGGCAAGGTCACCGTCCCTTCTTGATGACCGAGTGTCGGTAGAAGTTGATGCCGTACTCGTTCCGAACCCACGGAACGATCAGCGGTGACCCCGCGCCGGCGTCGGCAGTGCGGGGCCGCTTCGCGGCGCAGAAGGTGACGTGGAGCAGAAGCCAGAACCAGGTACTCCAGGCTTACGCCTTCGTCGGCGGTTTGCCCTTCGCCGGGATCGCGGCCTTCTGTGCGAAGTCGGCGGCCTCCCGTAGCCCGGTCGAGGATGGCCTCCGCCGGCTTGTACCGGAGCCACGCGGCCCACGGGTCGCACGTCGTGTCCGACTCGCGGCAGCCGAAGAACCGCCGATCGCCCGTCTCGCCGCCGTCTGTCTTCGTGATAAAGAACAGAGCGATCCGGTTGGACCGCCGCGCCGCTCGACGACTTCCTCTCCGGCCAAGCGCTGGGGCGACAGCGGCTCCGTCAGGAGGTTCCGCTTGCCCGGCTGGAGCGCCGTCGCTCCGATCACCGCGCCGGGCGATCCCAGAAGCATGGCGCGGTAGAAGCAGAAACTGAATGGGTCGAAGGCGGGCCGAAAGCCGGTCGCGTCGGAGCCGTGCGCGACGCCGAGGATGTACGACTCGGTGCGGTTGCGGAGTCGGTCGTTCCGGTCGGTGCACGTGTTCGCGAGTTCGAGGGGGTGCGATCCTTCTCCTGCCCGTCCTTGAACGCGAACTTTGGATCACCCCCGGCATCGTCGTCTGACGGAGTGCGTCCCGTTTACTCCGGTTAGGTTGCTGCACTTCGTAGTCGGTCAGGTACGGTAGACGGGCGAGACTCCGCCATGTCCCGCAACATGGCCCGAAGTTTCCGCAGATCCGCCTTCATCTCCCTGACGCTCAGCAGGCCGAGTTGTCGCTTCTTCCCGTTGGCGGCAGCCGTTGCCTTGCCCGCGAGCGTGCGAGGGCCTGTCGAGGAGAGCCACGGCTTGTGGGCATGCGCGGCACGTCGAAGCCGCTCACGACCCTCATCGGTCAGACCCTTTCGCTTGGCCCGGTTGAGCCGCCCGGCCGCGACGCGTTTGGGGTTCGGGACCGCGGGCGGCTTACTGCCCAGTTCGGTGGTCGCATTTCGCATACGAATCCTTTTTCCGCTTCTACACGCGTGCGAGGGACTTCGGGGGTCTACGACACCGCTCACTGGGCCGCCTTGAAGAGCTTGAGTTCGGCCTTCTGGCGGTTCGTGGGCACCGCCGTCGTGCGGTACGCCTTGAGGCTCAACGCCGTGCGCCGCATCTCGCCGAGCATTCGGGCGGTCACGGTGTTGAGGAGCTTCGTACCCTCCAACCCGTTCGCCTGCCCGGCCGCGCCATGCAACTGTGCGACGCGAAAGTGTGCGAGGCAGAGCTGCTCGATCAACATCCGTTCGATCGGGTCTTTCGGGTCGCCGAGGTCACGCATCACATTCGCCAAGTAGATCCGGTACGCCCTGGCGTCGAAGAACTTGTCCAGGTTCAAGGCCGTCGCCATGAACGTGGCGAACAGACCCTCGCGCAACACTTCACCCCCGTGCGCGGACCGCTGAACGGCGGCTTGGTGGGCTTCGTTCAGTCCAGCAGGTGGCTCTTGCGTCACCGGTGCGGCGGGACCAGTGTGTTGCGGGGACCGGCTGCCGGCTGGGCTCGGTGGCACGGCCTGCGGATTCGACTGCCGCTTCCGATGAGGCGCATTCGACTTGTGCTTACTCACGTCGGGTTCCTCCGCTCTCTGTGGGTTGTGGCGAGTTCCGGGGCCGCTTCATCGAAGTGCGTTGGCAGGGGACCGCCTTCGCGGGAGCCTTCGGTGGTACGGTTGCGAGCCGGCCGAGCGCCGCGAGGAACTCGCCGACGGCCGGAAAAAGCGGCTCCTCCTCCATGACATCAAGCCCGGCCGCCACTTCGAGGTCGTGAAGTTGCTCGCTCAGGTCCAGGACCGAACCGAGTTGGCTCGCGGACTTTGCTGTCAGCGCGGCGACGGACAGCTTCGTTTTGAGTCGGAGCCGCTGCTCCTCGAAGGCCGGGTCCGTGACGAAGGTCTCGCGCAGCCAGGACGGCAGCGGCCGGTCGGAGGTCACCGCGACGACGATGTCCAGCGCCAGCGGACCGCCCATGAACCCCATGTACTTCCAGACTCCGGCCGGTTGCGGGCCGGCGAAGTCGTTGATCGGGTTGCTGCGGACGGCCAGGTGCAACACCCAGTCGCTGGCGTGAAGCCGGGGGCGAACGTCGAAGAACAACTGGTGGTACGCCTCAACCACGGGCGTATCGAGGGCACACGCGGTGGCGACCTCGTCGAACGGTCGCGTCGTAAGGAGTTGGGCCTCCAAGTGCCAGCGGGCGGCCTGGTCGGCGACCCAGAGGTCGTTCGCGACCCGCACCGCATCACTGGCGAAGGACGGGCCGGTCGGGCGAAGCAACCGCTGGGCGACGTCCACCCACTTGTCGTCGATGTGAAGGTCGGCCGGCACCTTCTCCTTCAGCCGGTGGGCGGCGCGCAGCATCCGCCAAGCCGGCGAGCGAGAAAAACTGTCCGGCAACCAGTCGCATGGGCGGCCGTCCATGGCCAAAACCTCCTCCGTGATTCGGCGATTCGGAACTTCGATGGACCCACGTCAGTAGTTGCACCAAAGGACTTCCGTCACGCGCTGCTTTTCCTTTCCGCCGGCCGCATGGTTGGGCAGGTCGAACTCGCGGCGGTTCCAGTCCCGCAATGCCTTGTCGTACATCGGGCACGGGTAACCGCTGATCAGGATCCGCGCGTGCTTCAAGCCCTTGGCGGTCGCCAGGAACGCCCGGTGGTCATCGTCCGTCATCTCGTAATCGCCGTAGACGGTAGGAGAGGCACGGGTACCGGCGGGGTACGGTGGATCGCAGTACATTACCGCCCCCTTCACGTCGTGGCCGCGCATGAGCTCGACCGCCGGCCGGTTCTCGATCAGCACCCGCATGAGCCGCTCGTGGACGGTGGCCAGCCCTTCCACGCAGCCCCGCCAAGCGCTGACCTCCGCGTTCATGCCGCCGCGGGTGCGGGTCTTGGTGATCCCCGTGAATGCGCCCATCCGCCCGGCCAGAGACATGCGGTTGAGCACGAAGAACCACGCCGCCCGGGTCACCTTGTCCGCCTCCGGTTGTTCGCGGAGGAACTGCTCCGCATCCTCCCACTCGACGCGGGAGAAGGGGATTGCTTGCACCCTCCGGCAAAACCTCTCGAATGACTTCTCCCGCTGGAGCACGCGAAAGAAGTTGGTGAGGTCGCCGTTCAAGTCGTTCGCCACCTCGCTCACGCCCTCGGGGTCCTTGCGGAGCAGTACCGCCATCCCGCCGCAGAACGGTTCGACGTAGTGGTGGTGCTCGGGCATCAGGCCGATGATTCTTTCGGCGAGGTAGGTTTTGCCGCCGTGCCACTTCAGTGGCGGCGTCAGGCGTGGTGTCTTGTTCATCTCGTCCCTCACTGGCTGTGGTGTCTGACCGGGTATGCGTCTCGACGGATGCCGTTACCACTGCGGGAGCCGGCAGTCCGTGCTCCTCGCCGCGGGCCACGCGGCCGAATCAACTCCGATGCTGGCGGGCCTTGTTGCGGACGGACCGCGCCGCCTGCCGCAGCGCGAGGGCCTGCTCGCGCGCCGCCCCGGCGATCGCGTCGGCGACCACGTTCCACTCGTTGGTCAGTCGGCGGACGTGGTGCCA
>JAFKJJ010000420.1 GCA_017306025.1 Planctomycetota bacterium | reverse complement strand
CCGTCACCGATTGGGTTCGGGGGCTGGCCGCGGAGGACGTCCCGGAGTTCCCGCGTTATCGCGCAGCGGCTCAGGTTCACGTGCTCGCCGTCGGGCCGCTGGCGCCCGGCCGACCCACGCCACCCGGACCGCCGGGTGGCCGGTGTAGTGCTCCGGTGCGCGCCGACGGAGCAGGCGTGCCGGCTCGTCCGCGACATCCTCGGCAACCCGTTCCGATCGGTCGCATTCTCCCCTTCTTGGCGCACGGATACCGTATCGTCATTGGCGCGGCAGATGTACGAGTCGCGCGATTTCGGCGCGATGCCGATATTGGCGGACGCACTTCAGGACGCCGGATGTGACTCCGACGCTATCCTGGGCCACTGCCGCAACACCGGGCGGACGCACGTCCGCGGGTGCTGGGCCGTCGATCTGGTGCGCGACGCGGAATGAGCCGCGCCGTTCACCCGCGTTCCTCCGCGAACCGGGCCAACAGTCCCCGCTGCGCCCGGTGGAGGCGCACGCCGGATCGCAGTTCGCGTAAGCGTTTCGCGGCCCCTTTCGCGTCCGCGGCCAGTCCGACCGCGAGCAGGTACGCGGCGGCCACCGTCGCGCTCCGTCCGTGCCCGAGCGCGCAGTGAACGTACACCGGGCCGCTCGCCGCGTGTCGCTTCACCCACTCGACCGCGTCGCGGAGTTGTGCGAGGCTCATTGCGGTCGCGTCGAGGACGGGCAGCGACCGGTAGTTCTCCCGTTCGCAGAGCGCGAGCGGTTCCGGCAGTTCCGCGGCCAGGTCCAGCACCGCGACCCACGCGGGCGCGTCCGCGCGGCGGGCCTCGCGCGGCGTCAGCCGCCGGCCGAGGAACACGTTCGGCGCGACCTCGACGAACGCGGCCTCGCGGAAGTAGAGGACCGTCAGCCGATACGAGAGCGCGGTGAGCGCGAAATACGCCCCGTGAACGAGCCACGCGGCGGGGTGCCTTCGACCGGAAGCCCGTTTGAAGAGGAGCCGCGGCCCGGCGCCGAAGTACGCGACCGCGACGAGCACAAACGAAAGCGCCGCCACGGCGCCCGCGATCCGAAGCGGCCACAGCGGCCCGGACGCCAGCACCGCCGCGAACGCCGCCACGGCGGCCAGAACGGTGAACACAAACCCGTACGGAACGGACATAACAGACGTAAAGAGTGTGAGTGCGGGTGCGAGTGAAGACAGCAGAG
The DNA here is from genome assembly GCA_017306025.1 of Planctomycetota bacterium. Lineage (GTDB taxonomy): Bacteria > Planctomycetota > Planctomycetia > Gemmatales > Gemmataceae > Gemmata. The sequence goes on along the minus strand of JAFKJJ010000420.1, from coordinate 3,138 downwards.
CGAACGAATTCCGGTGGCCTTTCTTCACACCCGCACCCGCGCTCACACTATTTCTTGAACTCGGCGAACGCCTCGGCGACCTTACCGGTCTTCGCGTCGCCGTCGTGCGCGTATACGGCGTACCTCAGCTTCATCTCGCCCCCCTTGGCGATCTTCATCAGGTCCGTCTTGCCCTTCTGGGTGGGGAACCCGCTGTGTTCGCGGCCGAACGGGTTGGCCGCGTTCAACCCGTAGGCGCGAACGTGCCAGTTCGCCCGCGGGTTTTTCGGGTGGTCGAACACCGCGATGCCCGCCTCCTTGCCCTCGAACTTGCCGGAGTAGTCGATCCAGTCGGTCGGATACCCCCAGATCGGCAGGTTGTCCTTCGCCGGCGGCACGACCGTCTTCCCCTCCGCGGTCGTTACCGTCGCGCCGGTGGACTGGCTCGGCCGGAACGCGTCGTTCACCCGGATGCCGAACGAGCCCTCTTTCGTGTCACCGAACGTGATCGGACAGACCGGCGCCTTGAGCGTGATGTCGAACGCGAACAGCCGCCCCTCCTTGGTGTCGACGAAGTGGATGACGCGGACCTCCTCCATGATCTTCACGCCGTCGGGGGTGAACCACTCGTTGTGCGTCTCGACGCTGGCGTGATTCTTCGCGTGCTGCACCGGCTTCTCGACCTTCACGCACTTGATCTTCCCGTGCCGCGGCGAGCCGTCCTTGTCCTTCGTCTCGCTCCAGAAGTCCACGCCCTTGTCCGCCTTGTTCGCCGACTTCACCTTCAGTTCGATGCCCTCGGGGATCACGTCGCCGTGGCAGAACCACACGGACTTCTGGTGGATGTGGTCGGTGGTCGCGTCGCCCGGTGCCTTATCGACGGGGTAGCCGCGGGTGAGCGGGGTGCCGTTGGGCGCGAGCACCGGGTACAGGTACGGCTTGGCGACCGACCCCGCGACGGCGTACCGCGCGACGACGGCCGACCCCGCCTTGAACTCGACCGCGTCCTTTCCGACAACGATCGACACGTCGTCGGCCCTCGCGAACGCGGGTAGCACGGATAGTGTCAGGAGGGCAAACAGGCAGCGCATGGGGGGCTCCGAGAGGGGTGCGGGGCGTGCGGGTGTAGTGTCGGCAGGGGACGAGCGGGTGTCAAGCGCAGCGGGGAAAGCTTCCGACGGGTAAAATCACGCCATGAGCAAGAAGAAGAAGGTGCGCGTCGAGTTGCGGAAGAACCGCGAGAAGCCGCCGCGGGAGAACGACCTGACGCGCGACTTCAAGGAGGGCGACGGCCGCGCCGACGACGCGCAGAGCGGCGAGCGCGTGCGCGCGAAGGGCAGCCTGTCCCGGTACCGCACGGTCGTCACCGACGACGCGAAGGCCACCATGCCCGCGGTGAACGCGGAAGAGTGCCTCCGCGGCCGGGTGCTGCGCGTCCACGGGCTGGCGTCGGTGGTCGAGACCGACGACGGCCGCGTGTTCCGCTGCGCCGTCCGGAGGCTGCTCAAGAGCCTCGCCACCGACGAGCGGAGCGTCGTCACGACCGGCGACGTGGTGTGGATTCGGCCCGTGACGATGAGCAACAGACAGCAAGCCGCGGTCAGAGAAGCGAAGCCGTCGGCAGACGAGGGCGAGGAGCCCGACGGGTTTTCGCTGCCCACCGCCAACTCTCCGCTGCCCGCTCTCGAAGGCGTCATCGAGCGCGTCGAGCCGCGGCACGGCGTCCTGACGCGCGCCAGCCGCCGCCGCGAGCACGTGCTCGTCGCGAACGTCGATCAGCTCGTCATCGTCATGTCGCTGGTCCAGCCGGACCTCAAGCCGCACCTCATCGACCGCTACCTCGCGGCGGCGCAGCAGGGCGGGTTGAAGCCGGTGCTGTGTCTGAACAAGGCCGACCTGCTCACCGACCCCGCGGAACTGCAGCCGCTCATCGGGCTGTACGCACAGCTCGGCGTTCCGGTGTACCTGTGCAGCGCGCGGACCGGGTTCGGCATCGACCGCCTCCGCGAACAGCTCCGCGGCCGCTCCACGGTGTTTTCCGGGCAGTCGGGCGTCGGGAAATCGTCGCTCCTGAACGCGGTGCAGCCGGATCTGGCGCTCGCGGTGAAATCGGTGAGCGAGGTAAACCAGAAGGGCCGGCACACGACGACATACTCGCAGCTCATCAAACTGAACTTCGGCGGGTGGGTGGTGGACACGCCCGGCGTTCGGCAGCTCCAACTGTGGGACGCGCGGCCGGAGGAGATGGAGGGGTATTTCCCGGAGTTCCGGCCGTTCGTGCCGCTGTGCGCCTTCCCCGACTGCACGCACACACACGAGAAGGGGTGCGCGGTGAAGGACGCGGTCGCGCGCCGGCTCGTCACCACGCGGCGCTACCACAGCTACCTCGGGCTCTTCCACGGTACCGCGGAGGAGTGACCCGGCCGCCGCACAACCCGTCCGTTCGTCACGTCTGTACTTTGGGCAAACCCTACCGATCGGGGTAGGGCGCGAGTTTGCGTGAAGTGAGTGGACTGCACGCGTCGAGAGAAGAAGGGTAACTGACGGAAGTCAGCGAAACCCTCCGTTTTCCTCAGGCGCATGCCTTGCCCCGGGCGCGGAGACGCCCGGTTCACTGGAGAACTCACTCATGCCCCGGCACTACAAAATCCTCGGCTTCCTGCTCGTGACGATCGTCGGCCTCTACGGCTGCGCGAAAGGGCCGGGCGGTGCGCCCCCCGCCGAGGGCGGCTTTTCGGCCGCCAAGGCACAGAAACTGGAAGAAGACTACCGCGCCGCGGTCGCGGCCCGTGACCAGTTCCGTCAAAAGCTCGTCGCGGTTGAGGAACAGCAGGCGCAAACGCAGCGCGATCTGGAACAGGCGCGGACGGCCGCCGAATCGCTCCGGGGTGAGGTGAAGGCCCGTACCGGCGAGCGGGACGCGCTGCAGGTCCAGTACGAGACGTTCCGCAAGAACCTGAAGGAGCTGATCGGCAGTGCGGACAGCGCGGTCGGCGCGCTGAACCTCCCGGCCCCGAAGCCGCCGGCCGACCAGGCCGTGCGAAAGTGATTTGGCGAGCCCGGGGCGCGAGCGACTGGTGCGCGGGCGGTTGCACCGTCCCGCCGTCGCCGCCGCTCCAGCCGAACACCTGGTTCGGCTTCCCGCGCGACTTGCTCCGC
>JAFKJJ010000419.1 GCA_017306025.1 Planctomycetota bacterium | reverse complement strand
CCGCGGCGGTCGATCCGCCGCCGATGATGGTCCCGCCCCGCGCGCCGGAGTTCCTCCCGCCGGGGAAGAGCGATCCGCTGCCGGCCCCGCGCCCGGTCGAAACGCCGCCCGTGTGGGCGCCGGCCCCCGCGGGGGCGCCGGCCGCGGCCCCGCAGCCGGAACTACACCCCGCGCCACCGGAACTCATGTACCCGGCCGGGGCGCTGGAGGTGAACAAGCACGGGGCCTTCGGCTCGGCGCCGATCCGGCTCTCGCGCGACTACCCGTCGTTCGCCGGCCGCGACGTCAACCTCGCGGGCGACGACGGCTCGCTGACGAACCGGTTCTTCGTGCGCGGCGAGTACCTCTTGTGGTGGGTGCCCGGGTTCCCCGTGCCGGTGCTCGGCACGAGCAACGCGAACACCGCGCTCAACGGCTACTTCGGCGAGCCGGGCACGACCGCGATCCTCGGCCCCGGTCCGCTGCTCGACAGCACGCGCAGCGGGTTCCGCATCCGGGCCGGCGCGTGGCTCGACGACGGGCACTCGTGCGGGATCGACGGCAGCTTCTTCTTCCTGGGCAACCTGTCGGACACCCGGGCGCGCACCCCGGACCAGTTCCCGCTCATCACGCGGCCGATCTTCGCGCCCAACACGCTGCCCGGCGCGGCCGCCCCGCTCGGGGAGTTCGGCGAGGCGGTGGCCGTACCCGGCATCCTCAACGGGACGCTCTCCGCGCGCAGCGACAGCCGGCTGTGGGGCGCCGACGTCAACCTGCGGAAGTGCCTGGTCACCGAGTGCAACTGGCGCGCGGAGTGGTTCGTGGGCTACCGGCACCTGAACCTGCGCGAGAGCCTCACGATCGGCGAGAACATCACCGTGGTCGGCTCCGGCGCCGGCCGGCTGGCGATCTCCGACCCGGTGGGCACGCGGGTGGTGGTGCAGGACCGGTTCCTGACGCACAACTACTTCAACGGCGGCCAGATCGGCGCCTACTACGAGCGCCGGTTCGGCCGCTGGGACGTGGACGCGCGGGGGTCGGTGGCGCTGGGCAGCACGCACCAGGTGCTGGAGATCAGCGGGTTCCAGACGCGGGCGCGGCCGGACGGGACCGTGATGAACTTCCGCGGCGGGCTGCTCGCGGCCGGCCCGAACCTCGGGAAGTTCGAGCGCGACAAGTTCAGCGTCGCGCCGGAGTTCACGCTCAACGCCGGGTACTGGGTGCTGCCGCACCTGCGCGTGTTCGCGGGGTACAACTTCCTCCTGTGGACGAACGTGATCCGGCCCGGCGACCAGATCGACCGCGTGGTGGACGTGTCGTTCGTGCCGAACGCGCCGGGGGCGCCGTTCTCCGGCCAGAACCGCCCGCACCCGCTGTTCGCGCAGCGCGACCTCGTCGTGAACGGCGTCCAGTTCGGTTTGGACTGGCGGTGGTAGGCTCGAAATAACGCAAAAGCCGCCACGGATGAACACAGAAGACGCGGATCAGACAAGAAACAGAGTTCTTTTCTGATCCGCGTCTTCTGTGTTCATCCGTGGCGACTTTTTCATTCCCGACGAACCACTTTCTTCCGCCCGCCCGTCCGATTAGATTGGTGGGAAGTCTCGCTCCTGCCCGACTCCTTCTCTTCACCCCCACACCCGGCCGGCGCCGGGGAGCTGCACATGGACATCTTCAGCCGTCGCGAATTCCTCAACCGGTCGGCGATCATCGCGGCCGCCGCCGCCGCCGGTTCCTCCACCGCCGCGGACGAGAAACCGGCCCTGCCCCTCAAGGCCCAGGCCGACAAGCTCCGCGTCGCGGTCGTCGGCGTGCGCGGCCGCGGGATGAGCCACGTGGCCGGGTTCCTCGACAAGAAGAACAACAACAACTGCGAGATCACCACCGTCTGCGACTGCGACGAGGCGGTCATCGGCAAGGCCATGACGCAGATCGAGAAGGCGCAGGGGAAGGCGCCGAAGTACGAGAAGGACATCCGGAAGGTGATCGAGAGCAAGGACATCGACGTCGTCTCGATCGCGACGCCGAACCACTGGCACGCGCTGATGGCCGTGTGGGCGATGGAGAGCGGCAAGGACGTGTACGTCGAGAAGCCCGCGACGCACAACGTCCACGAGGGCGCGATCATGACGGCCGCGGCCCGCAAGTACAAGCGGATCTGCCAGGTGGGCACGCAGAGCCGCAGCAACCCCGGCATGCGCGACGCCATCGCCTACGTCCGCGGCGGGAAGATCGGCAAGGTCGATCTCGCCATCGGGCTGTGCTACAAGCCCCGCGGCAGCATCGGGAAGGTGGACGGCGACCAGAAGCCGCCGGCGACGATGGACTACGACCTGTGGTGCGGCCCGGCCCCGCTGAAGGCCCCCCACCGCAAGACCGGCAACGGCACCGTCCACTACGACTGGCACTGGATCTGGGACTTCGGCAACGGCGACCTCGGCAACCAGGGCGTCCACGAGATGGACAAGGCCCGGTGGGGCCTGGGCAAGACCACGATGCCCAACACCGCGTTCAGCCTCGGCGGCCGGTTCGGGTACACCGACGACGGCGAGACGGCCAACACCCAGCTGTGCGTGTTCGACTACGGCCCCGAGAAGATGATCTTCGAGGTCCGCGGGCTGAAGACGGACGACTACAAGGGCGCGAAGGTCGGCAACATCTGGGTGGGCACCGAGGGGTACGTGGTGTGCCCGAGTTACAACGCGGGCGTGGCCTACGACAAGGCCGGCAAGGAGGTCACGAAGTTCTCCGGCGGCGGCGACCAATACCACTTCGACAACTTCGTGAAGGCCGTCCGCAGCCGCAAGGTCGAGGACCTGAACTGCGACATCGCCGAGGGTCACCTGTCGGCGTCGCTGTGCCACCTGGCGAACATCAGCTACCGGCTCGGCACCGAGACGCCGATCGGGAAGGCCGACAAGGTCTCGAACGACAAGACCGTCAACGAGTTCGCCGCGCGGATGCTCGCGCACCTGAAGGCGAACAACGTGGACACGGACAAGGCGGTCGGCCGGTTCGGCCCGGCGCTGGCGATCGACACCAAGACCGAGCGGTTCACCAACAACGACAAGGCCAACGCGATGCTGACCCGCGAGTACCGCAAGGGGTTCGAGCTGAAGGAGATCGCGTAACGCGTAACGACCGGGTAACGCACACGACGGCCGCTGTTAACAGCGGCCGTCTCTCACGTCAGAATCGGGGGCATCGAGCCCCCGTTGCTATTCCCACCACAGGACCCACCCATGCGCCCGTCTCTCTTGACCCTCCTCTTCCTCGCGCTGCCGCTCGCGGCCGCCGACGTCCCGCAGCCCGAGCCGACGAAGGCCACCGAGCCCGTCGCCAAGGAGTACTCGCCCGCGAAGGCCGCCGAGTACCTCGACGGCGTCGGCGTCAACTGGACCCGCGACCGCAAGTGCATCACGTGTCACACCAACATGCCCTACCTCACCGCACGGCCGCTGCTCAAGGGTGAGGAGTGGAAAGAGGTCCGCACGTTCCTCGAAAAGGACGTGACGAGTTGGGCGAACGGCGGGAAGCCGCGGGGCGACGCGTACGTGGTCGCGACCGCCTTCGCGCTCGCGTTCAACGACGCGCAGCAGACCGGGAAGCTCCACGACACCACGCGGGCCGCGCTCGACAAGATGTGGGACGTGCAGAACGCGTCCGGCGAGTGGAAGTGGCTGAAGTGCGACTGGCCGCCGCTCGAACACGACGACTACTACGGCGCGGCGCTCGCGGCCCTGGCCGTCGGCTACGCGCCCGGCGACTACGCGAAGACCCCGAAGGCGAAGGCCGGGCTGGAGAAGCTCCGCGCGTACTTCAAGAAGACGCCGGCGCCGGACCTGCACCACGCCGCGATGCTGCTCTGGGCGTCCACGAAGCTCGACGGGCTGATGTCCGCCGAGGAGCAGAAGAAGGCGGTCGACGCGCTGAAGGCGCTCCAGCACAAGGACGGCGGGTGGTGCCTGCCGTCGCTGGGCAGCTACAAGCGCCGCGACGCCCAGAAGACGCCCAACGACCCGAACGCGGAGAGCGACGGCTACGGCACGGGCTTCGTGACGTTCGTGCTGTTGCAGGCCGGGGCGCGGCCCGACGACGCCGCGGTCGCCAACGGGGTGAAGTGGCTGAAGTCGAACCAGCGCGAGAGCGGCCGGTGGTACACGCGCTCCCTGAACAACGACAAGGCCCACTACATCACCAACGCCGGCACCGCGTTCTGCGTGCTCGCGCTGGACGCGGCCCGAGCCAACCCGGGGCGTTAGAGCGTTTCGGGTTCGTGTCGCGTGTATTCGCGAGCCGCGACCGCGAGGGAGCGGTTGACGTATTCCGCGACCGCGCGGCTCGCGAGGGAGCGACATCGTAGTTGCCGCGCGGGCCGGGCGTGCGGAC
>JAFKJJ010000552.1 GCA_017306025.1 Planctomycetota bacterium | reverse complement strand
GGCGAAGTGGGCGCCCAACTCGTCGCACGCGGCCGGGATGTGTTGCTCCGTCCGCCACGCGCCCGATGGCCGATCGGGACCTTGCGCGGAGGTGCGGGGTGTCGTTCGGACCGAGGGCGCGGGAGCGTATGAAAGAGGCATCGAGGCCGGCCTCGCCCGTACGACCGCGTGACCCGTCGGGGCGCGGAACACCTCGATGCTGCCCGTACGGTAGCGCCGGAGGAGTTGGTGACCAAGGCGGCACCGCCGTCACAACGAAATTATTCCGGGTGCCAAGGGCGTCCCGGGGCCGCGTCCGCGCCGGGCTCACCAAAAACACCACGGATGTGCCATTCCACCCGGTGATGCTGTCCTATCCTCTAACACTACAGCGCGGCTTTAGATGACCGATCTATGCCGCCGTTTCTTGTGCGATTTCGTGGCCCGTTCGTTCCGCTGTTGGTGGTAGCGGATGACCTCCCCAACATGCGGCCGGTCCGCCACCTTCCGTCGGCGGCGGAACGTCGATGCGCACCGCCCGTTCAACGCCCGGCACAGCTGCTCCATCGTCACGAGCGGGTTTTCCCCCCACAGCCGATCCGTGTGGATCGACACGAACCCCAGCACCACCAGACTCAGTACCAGATGACGCACCAGGCCCAACCACTGACGGCCCTCGTAATGCATCAGGCCCGCCTCGGTCTTGGCCACGCGGAACTCGTGCTCGATTGTCGCACGGCGGAACGCCGCCAAGAGCACACGCGACAGCGGCTCATCCGTCGCGTTGGTGGCGAAGTCCTTCACCTCCGCTGTCGCTTCGTTGATGAAGGGGTTGGCCCGGGATGCGAACCTCGGCCGGTATCGGAAGGCGACCCGGGGTCCGAAGAAGCCAAACTCGCCCCGCACACGATTCCTCGACGCCAAACACGTCGCCACATCACGGCTGCTCTGGGGTGAACAGGCATGATGTGTTGAGAGGGATGGGCGGCCGGTCGTACCGGTAACTGCCGAGCTTCGCCGACCCGGGCCGAGCGGCCTTGACTACCGCGCGCGTGCGGACGCCGGCGTTGCCCGAAACCGCCACGCGCGGCACGTCGGCCGTCGGCGGACGGTTCCGCACGTGCGCCGGCAGGTCGTCCAACGCCCGCGTCCGCTCGAGCGGCACCGCGCCGGTGGCCCGGGCGTTCACACGAGTAACTCGAACGCGGCCTGATCGGCAGACCGGGCGAAGTGGTCGAGGAGCTCGGCGTCGGGGACCGCTTCGAGTTCGGGGGCCACTCGCCGCACGAGAGCGGCCAACGGGAAGATCGAGTGCATGGCGGCCTCCGATGATCCGAATTGCCCGGAGGAACAGAGGGCCGGCGAGTGGAAACCCTCCCCGAAAGTGCGCGGAATCCGGTCCGTTGGGTCCGAGGACCCGATATCCGGCCGACCCACCGGCGAGCACCCGCGCCGCGCTCGAAGTCCGAGCGGAACGGTGCCGTTACCTCATCCCACGGCGCGCGGCGAGCCGCGCTTCTTCTTTGCGGTCGAGTTCTTTGTAGATCTCTTCGTGCCGGCGGGCGTCGTCGGCCCTCCCGAGCGCCAGCAAGACTTGGGCCAACTGCAGGTGACCCTGTCGGTGTTCGGGGTTGGCGGCAACGAGTTTCTGGAGCGCCGCCAGCGCCTGATCCATCCGCTTCTGCCGGAGGTACAGGGTGGCGAGTTCCTGGAGCACGAGCGGCGAGTCCCCGGCGCGCCCGGCCGCGGTCGTGAGGAGCGCCTCCGCTGCGGCCAGATCGTTCTGCTCGACGGCGCAGGTGGCCAGCCCCACAAGGGGCTCGACCGCGTCGGGGCGCTGGTCGCGGCAGATCGACAGCTCGCGCTCGGCCTCGGCCATGCGGGCGTCGCCCAGGAGGCTGTGCCCGAGGAACAACCGGGCTTGGTAGGCGGTCGGGGCCCGGGTCAGCACGGCGCGGAAGTCGTCGACCGCCGGGGCGAAGTCTGCGGCGTTCATCCGCGCGACCCCGCGCTTGAAGCGCCACTCGCTCTGTTCGGGGTCGAGAGCGATGAGCCGCGTGTATAGGGGCTCGGCGCTCTGCCACCGGCCCCTGGCGGCATAGGCGTCGGCGACCGCCAGAAGGACCTCGCGATCGTCGGGGTTGTCACGCACGACGCGCTGGAACAGCCCCTCCAACTGCGGGGGCCAGTCGCGCGTGGCAAAGAGGAGCGCCGCCTCGCGCTGCCCGTCGCGGTCCGGAACGCCCAGCCGGCCCGCCTGGGCGAGTTCCTCCTCCGCCTCGCTGTACCGCTTGAGGTGGCGCAACGCCCGGGCCAGCCGAAGCCGGGCTTGCCCGTCGATGGGCCGTGCTCGCACCGCCTCGCGGGCCTCGCGCTCCTCCCAGACCGCGTCGGGCTCCGCGGGCGCGGGTGGTGGTTCGGCCCGCGTGAACCAGAACCACGCCGCGACGCCCACCGCGAGCACCGCGACCGCGACGAGAACAACCCGCGTCCTCATGGCATCCCCTTGGGCGGGTTCGTGTTCGGCCCCTTGCGCTCGGGATCGAGCGCGCGGAACCGGCTCTCGTGGTGCGCGGCGCCCTCGTCCTGGCCCAATGCCGCGAGGATCTTCGCCAACCGGGAGTGCGTTTCCCGGCGGTCCGGCTCGGCCCGCTCGGCCGCCTCCAGGTACCCCAGCGCCCGCTTCAGATCGCCCCGCTGTTCGACCACCTGGGCGAGCGATACGAGCGTCTCGACGTGCCCCGGCCGCAGTTCCAGAACGGCCGAGAACGCCCGCTCCGCGTCGTCGAGTCGGCCGAGGTAGGTCGCGGACCGCCCGACACCGAAGAGCGCGAGCGGGTCGGACGGCCCCTCGTCGCGCGCGGCGCAGAAGAGATCGAACGCACGGCTGAACTCCCCGAGGTCGAGCAAGCACATCGCGAGGGCTAGCCGCGCCGGGGCGTGTACGAGGGGTTCGGGACCGGCGGCCACGGCGGCTTCGAGATCCGCGCGGGCGGCGTCCAGTTGGCGCGCCTGCACCCGGGCCTTTCCACGGAGGTAAAGGCCGCGCGGATCGTGCGGGTCACGTTCGAGAATCCGCCCGGCCAGGGCGACCGCCTCTTCGGACCGGCCGGCCTGAAGCGCCCCTTCCGCCAGTGCCGCCAAGCCGTCGGAATCGTTCGGGTCGGATGCGAGGAGGTCGTCCAGTTCCGGCCGCGCGCCCCGGGCGTCGGTCACTGCCCGGCGCAGGACGCGTTCGCGCGCGAGCTGCGACCGGCTCCAGCCCAGTTCTTCCGCGCGGGCCGCGTGAACGGCCGCATCGGGCGCATTGCCCTCCAACCGGGACTGTCGCGCCGAGAGGAAGTAGACCTCGGCGCTGTTGGGGTGCGACTCGCGCAACTTCGCGAGGAGGGCGGTTGCCGATCGGGTGCCGATCTTGCTCCGCACCTCGGCACAGAAGTCGGGCGGCGCAACGTGCGCGCGTCGCCAGCGCACCGCGCCGGCCACCAGCGCGAGGACGACGAGCGATCCGAGTACGATCCGGGTCCGGTTCACGTTGCTCCTGTGCGCTGTCAGGGTCGGGGTTCAGCGCCCTTCGTGCCCTCGGTCAGCCGGTAGCCGCGGCCGGCCTCCAGCGGCCCGAACTGTTCGACCAGTCCCGACGGCCAGCGAACTTCTACTCGGTCCGCCTGCCGAGCCGGCCCCAGGCCGACGAGCAACCGCGGGTCGTGGGCCGCGAGGTAGCTCCCGCCCCCTTCCTTGTGGCGAACGAGCTTCCGGCCGCCGACGTGGAGCGTCACTTTCGCCCCGACGGCATCACGGTTGCTCCTGGTCCCGCGGAGTTCGAGCCGCACCCAGTTGTGCGGCGTGACCGACTCGTTGTGCAGGAGCGCCGCCGGGCCGCCGCTGTCGGCCAGGTACAGGTCCGTGCGCCCGTCGTTGTCGTAATCGGCCTGCGCCAGTGCGCGGCCGACGTACTGTTTCCGAAAGGCCGGGCCGGACTGCTTGGTGAACTCGGTGAACCTTCCCTTGCCGTCGTTGAGAAACAGTTGGGCCGGCTGCCGGAACGTGTTGGTCGGGTCGCCGTCGCGGTCGATGTGGGCCATGACGTGCCCGTTGGCGATGACGAGGTCGAGGCTGCCGTCGCGGTCCACGTCCAGCGCGCAGGTGCCGAACCCCAGGCGGTGCCAGGTCGCCGGCCCGAGCCCGGAACCGGCCGTCACGTCGAGGAAGAGGCACTTCCCGCGGTTGCGGAACAGGCTCTTTGACTCCCCCGCGAACGTGGTCGAGAACAGGTCGGGTAACCCGTCGCCGTCGAGGTCGCCCGCGGCAACCCCCATGTACGCCTGCGGGTTGCCCGTCCCGTTGACCAGGCACCCGCACGCCGGCCCGAGCGACTCGAACCTTCCCTTGCCGGCGTTGCGAAATAAGAAGTTCGGCACGCCGTCGTTCGCGACGAAAATGTCGATCAGCCCGTCGTCGTCCAGGTCGAGCGCGACCACACCCAGGCCCTTCGCCTTCGGCTGGTCGACGCCCGCCTCCTTTGTCACGTCGACGAACTTCCCCCCACCGGCGTTCCGATACAGCACGCACCTAGTGCCTTCGAACCGCGTCGGCGGACAGGCGGCGCGGCGCCTCGTTGCGGCCTGGACACACTCCGGATACTTGGCGAGATCCACGCGCACGTAACTGCACACGAACAGATCGAGGAGCCCGTCGTTGTCGTAGTCGAGGAACGCGGCGCTCGTGCTCCAGTTCGGCCGGTCCTTCCAGTCCGGGTGGTCGCCCATCCCGGCCCGCGCGGTGACGTCCTCGAACCGCCGCCCGCCCTTGCCGTCCGGCACGTTGTGGTAGAGGACGTTCGGCTTCCCGTAACACGTGACGAACAGGTCCGGGAACCCGTCGTTGTCGATGTCGCCCACGGCCGCGCCCTGCCCGCAGCCGACGTGCCCGACGCCCGCCTCGGTCGTTACCTCGCGGAACTTTCCGCCGCCCATGTTCCGGTAGAGCTTGCACCCCGGCGCGGTCGCGGGGTACGGCGGGACGACCGGGTAACCCTGCACGAGAAACAGGTCGAGCAGGCCGTCCTGGTCGTAGTCGATCCAGGCCGCCCCGGGGCCGGTCGAGTCCATCAGGTATTCCATCTCGGTCCGGCCGTCGACGTGTTTGAACTCGATGTCCGCGGCGGCCGTGACATCGACGAAGTTGATCCGCACGCCCGACGGAAGGGGCGGTTCGGGCTCGGGCGGCGACCGCGGCAGTGCGGGCGGTTGGCCGGTCGGCCCTGCTGTCTCCGGGGTGGGTGTGGCCCCGGGTCGGAACGCCAGCCAGGCGGCCGCACCGGCCGCCCCGAGCACAACGAGTCCGATCAAGACGGTTCGCATGGGAGAGGTCTCGGCGCGGCGCCGGGTCAATGGGACGCGCGAGCGGCCGGGGCGAGGTCCGGCCGCGCTTCGGCGATCCCTTCGAGGAGCTTGTACCCGCGGTCGGCGGCCAGCGGACCGAACCGCTGGACCGTGCCCGCGGCGTTCGGCCAACGGACGACGACCTCGTCCACCGCCTCCGCAGCACCGAGCCCGACCAGCAGCCGGCGATCGTGGGCGGAGTAGTAGCTCCCGCCGCCGCTCAGGTACCGGACGAGGGTGCGACCGCCGGCGCGGACGGTGACGACCGCCCCGATCGCGTCGCGGTTGCTCCCGGCGGGGTCGGTGTGTCGCGCCCCTTCGAGTTCCAACCGAACCCAGTGGTGCGAGGTGCGGGTCGCGTTCCGCAGGAGTGCCGGGGCGTCGCCGACGTGCGTCACCACGAGGTCGGCGCGGCCGTCGTTGTCATAGTCCCCGAGGGCGACGCCCCGACCGACGCGGGGACACTGAAAATACGCCCCGGCCGAGCGCGACACCTCGCGGAACGTCCCCTTGCCGTCGCCGAGGAACAGTTGGGGGAGCTGCGCGTACTCCTGCGGCCGCCCGTCCTCGCGCGGCAGGAGGTCGGCCGCGTTGCGGCGCGTGTGACCGTTGGCGACGAACAGGTCGAGGTTCCCGTCGCGGTCGGGGTCGAACAGCGCCGTCCCCCAGCCGACCCGGTTCCAGCTCGCGGCGAACATCCCGGCGCTGGGGCTCACGTCGGTGAAGGAGCCCTTGCCGTTGTTACGGAACAGCACGGTCCCTTCGTGAATGTAGGTCGTGATGAACAGGTCCGGGCGGCCGCCGCCGGTGAGGTCGCCGGCCTCGATCCCCATGCTCCCCATCGTCCGCCCACGGTGGGTCGTCCCGGTCCCGCTCCGCAGCCCGACCGACCGGAATTTGCCCCCGCCGAGGTTGCGGTAGTGGTGGTTCAGCACCTCGTCGTTGCCCACAAAAATGTCCGCCCGGCCGTCCCCGTCGAGGTCCAGAATCACGACGCCGAGCCCCTTCCCGCCCGGCTCGATCCCGGCGGACTCGGTGACGTCGGTGAACGTGCCGTTGCCGTTGTTGCGGAAGAGGAAGCTGCGCGTGCCCGCGAAGTGCTGCGGCCCGCACGCGGTCGGGATCGGACCGGTCTTTCCCGGTTCGATGCACGGCGGGTACTTCTTCAGATCGAGGGCGACGTAGCGGCACACGAACAGGTCGAGGTGGCCGGTACCGTGCAGGTCACCAAAGGCGCAGCTCGTACACCACCCGCTCAGGGCGACCCCCGCCTCTTTCGTCACGTCGCGGAACCGGCGCCGCGGCCCGTCCGGCTCGTTGTGGAGCAACTGGCCGCCGTCGAAGTTCGTGACGATCAGGTCCGGGAACCCGTCATTGTCGTAGTCGCCGACCGCCACGCCCTGCCCGTACCCCGTGAGCACCGGTAGCGCCTCGGCGGTCACGTCGGTAAAGGTGCCGTCCCCCCGGTTGCGGTACAGCCGGCTCGTCGGCCCGGCCGGCGGCTTCGGGGCGGGCGGGAACGGACCGCCCTGCACGAAGAAGAGGTCGAGGAGGCCGTCGCGGTCGTAGTCGATCCACGCGACCCCGCTACCCATCACCTCGGGGAGATAATTCTGCGGCGTGGCCCCGTCTTGATGGCGGAACGTGATCCCGGTATCGGTTCGGTACTCGAACCGTACCGGGGATTCGGGCTCCACGGGCGCGTTCGGGATGGGTGGGGGCGGGTCAAGGTCCGGCGCGGGCGTGTTGGCGGGCGCGCGGAACCCCCACCACGCCACGGCCGCGCCGAGGCCCAGAACGAGAACCAGTAGCAGCGCCCCGTGCCTCATGCCGTCCCTCCGCCGCGGGACTTCTTACTTTTTGGCGGGCGGGGCCGAGGACGACATGGTCCGGAGCGTGAGATTGAGTTCCGATGACCCGGAGGAGATGTCGTGGACCTGACTGTTTCCTTCGGAGTTGGCAGCAACACCCTCGTGTTTACCGCTCTTGGCGGCTTGGATGCCGGCGTCCATCGAACTGGTACCCTCGCCGGACGAGTAGGCCGTCACGACGACCTTGTTTTTCCCGGGGGTGACGTTCCGGACGGTGTACTTTCCCCCCTTGATCTCCCCGCCGACGGGAGCACCCTTTCCGTCCGCAGGAATGAAGTTGATGTTACCCGATTCGACCGGTTGGCCGTTGAAAGTCACCGTTCCCGAGACGCTGGAACCGCTTCCGCCACACCCGAACGACAATCCCACCAACATCAGACCCGCAAAAAAACGCAAGAACAAGAACTTCCCCATTGCACACCTCGGGAGAGAAAGGGTAGGATTTCGAAAGTATCTTAACAAAATCGGATAGGGGAGTGTAAAGGCTCATTCTTCCAAACCGAACCAAATACACCTAACCCCCGGAGAGTCGGTTCGTCCGGGCGCTCGCGAAACGGGTGAGTTTGTTGTTTTTCGGTTATCCATCTGTTTCTCCATTTCTCCCTGGAGGATCTCTCGTGCGAGACTCGCGAAGTCGGAAACGGGTTCATCGTCCGCGCGCCTTCACCCTCATCGAGTTGCTGGTGGTGATCGCGATCATCGCCATTCTGATCGGGCTGCTGTTGCCCGCCGTCCAGAAGGTGCGCGAGGCGGCCTCGCGCATGAAGTGTCAGAACAACCTCAAGCAACTCGGCCTGGGGATGCACAACTACCACGACCAAACCGGGTTCCTGCCCCGGGCGCGAAAGGCCGACGCCTACAACGCGTTCACGTGGTCGCTGTACACCTTGCCGAACATCGAGCAGCAGGCCAAGTTCGACGGTTTCCCGGGCATCCCGGACAACCAAACCGCGACGGACCAGACGCAGGCCCCGGCCGCCACGGCCGCCGCCCTGGCCGCGATGCCGCCGGCCTGGTTCTGCCCCAGCGACAACGCACCACAAGTGGGTGAAGCGGGCAGCGGTTGGGCCCGCTCGCGCGGCAACTACGCCGCGTGCGTCGGGGCCGGCAACATGTACGGCCAGGCGCTCGGCGCGACGCCGTCCGGCCCGGGGATGATCTGGGTGAGCCGCGGGCAGAGCATCACCAACGCCAAGAAG
This sequence comes from Planctomycetota bacterium, assembly GCA_017306025.1. Taxonomy (GTDB): domain Bacteria; phylum Planctomycetota; class Planctomycetia; order Gemmatales; family Gemmataceae; genus Gemmata. Next base: position 19,350 of record JAFKJJ010000552.1, on the reverse strand, counting down.
ACCAAGCTCACCGACGCGACGGACGGGACCAGCAACACCGTGATGCTCTCCGAGCGCCTGACCCCGAGCGTCGCCGGGTGGGGCGGCAACCCCGGCGACATCACGCTGGGGAACATGGGCGCGGCCCTGTTCTCGACCCTGAACTCCCCGAACTCGACCAACGCCGACCTGCTCCGCGGCAACTCCGACAACGACAGCGGGGTGTGCCCTCAGAACCACGGCGACCCTACGTACAAGCCCGGGTGCAGCTACGACTGCACGGCGAACAACTTCGGGGTCGGGGCCGGTGAGCCCCAAGCCCACGCCGCGGCACGGAGCAAGCACAGCGGCGGGGTGAACGTGTGCATGGGCGACGGGAGCGTGCGGTTCATCCGCGACAGCGTCGACATCACGATCTGGCGCGCGGCGGGAACGGCGATCGGTGGTGAAGCGATTCAGCTCAACTGACCGCCCCGGAATCGACCGCGCCCGCTTCTGCTTCGTGATACCGGATCTCGCGGATGAGTTGGGCCGCCACTGGTGTCGAGGAGGCCCAACTCATCCGCGAGATCCGGTATCGGTGCCTGCGATTGAACGACCCTGCTTCGGGCGCCGGCCGTGTGGCCGGCGCCCGAAGCTTTTTAACGAACAGGTCGTCGGGGTGAACGGGGGCGGGTGCGTTCTCGAACGCACCCCGGACGGCGACCGTCATCGCGTTGCGGGTGTTGAATGAGACGGAGCGGCGGCTGCGTCCAGCAACGTCGGCCCTCCTCGCGACGCTCACGCGATACCCACGGGCCGTTGCAGATAACGCACCCGTGTTGAATGAGACGGAGCGGCGAACCTTACCACTTTCGACTCGTTTCACGACCGGTTACACTGCCGGTATTCGTTCGTCACATCGCTGCCGCCCGTCGCCCGCAAGGAGCCTTCCGATGAGTAGCCCGTTGCACCTGCCGAGCCGCCGGCTGTTCCTGGTGTCCGGCGCGATCGCCGCGACGTCCCCGTTCTGGACCGTCCGCGGCGCGTTCGCGGAGGAGCTGACCCGCACGCCGTCCGCGACCGAGGGGCCGTTCTACCCGAACAAGCTGCCGCTCGACACCGACAACGACCTCATCGTCATCAACGACGGCATCACGCCCGCGGTCGGGGAGATCACACACCTGACGGGCAAGGTGCTGGACGCGAAGGGGAACCCGGTCAAGAACGCGGTGGTGGAGATCTGGCAGTGCGACGCCAACGGCGTGTACCTGCACACCGGCGACAGCGACAAGAAGAAGGACAAACAAGACAAGAACTTCCAGGGGTTCGGGCGGTTCGTGACCGGCGGCACGGGCGAGTACTATTTTCGCACGATCAAGCCGGTGCCGTACCCCGGCCGCACGCCGCACATCCACTTCAAGGTGAAGCAGGGCCGCAAGGAGCTGTTGACGACGCAACTGTACATGAAGGGCCACGCGGGCAACGAGAAGGACTTCATCTGGAAGGCGAACAAGGAGGGCAAGGTGCGGGATTCGGTCACGGTGGACTTCGAGAAGGTAAAGGGTTCCAGGGCGGGGGAACTGAGCGCGAATTTCGTCATCGTGTTAGGCACGACTCCGTCGGAGTGAGGGAATCATGTTGCCCGTCCCGCCGCGAGCGCCGGGCCAACCGGGGCGGACGTGTCACGAATCCGCCTGTCGGCGTGCGGCCGAGGTGCGTTTCTGGATCGTATTCGTTGTCCTCGCTCCGGCCCTCGGGGCACTGGCCTGCGTGGACGAGCGGTCGCAAGGCGCGTTCATTGCCCTTGGGGTAGCGATCGCGGTGGCGGTCCGATTCCGAAAGGGCTTATCGCCCGGCCGACTGCCCGTTCGGTGGCGGAGCCGGCTGGCGGCGTTTTTCGCCCTGGGGCTACTCGGGTACGGGATGTGGCTTTACCGATCGTCGCACCCGAACGGCATCACCGCCATCGCCGGCGCCCGGTGGGTTGAGGTGCAGTTGTACCCAGGGGACGAGGTCCCCGCCCGGCCCGGCGCCACATCGGGCGATCCGGAAGCGATTGCGGATGTGGTCGCCGTGCTGGCGAAGACCGAGCGGGTCCGACCCCATAAGTGCGGTCCGTGCGGCCTCATCACCTTTCGCCACACGTCCGGACTCGTCACCGAAATGGAGTTCCAACCCGGCCACGACCCCGAATGGTATGAGGTCGAGTTCGAGCGGAGATTGTACCGCGTGCCGCGCGCCGAGTTCGTCGCGGCGATGAAACGCATCGGCGCAGAGGTTCCGCTCACCTGCCCGTGAACTCGGTTGACTCCGGTGACGGCACGCGGGAAAATCGGGCGCTGGCACCGCCCGTGCTCTCCCCTGCCGCTGCCACGCCGGAGGCCGGTCCCATGCTCACCTACCTCGGACCGCCGCGCACGTGCCGCGGGCGGCTCACGCGCCGCGCCGTCCTTTCCGCCGGCGCTCTCGGCTTCACCGGCCTCGCGCTGCCCGATCTCCTTCGACTCCGGGCGAACGCCGCACCCACAACGCAGGGCACGGCGCGTGGGAAGTCGGTCGTCATGATCTGGCTCCGCGGCGGCGCGTCGCACATCGACAGCTACGACATGAAGCCGGACGCCCCCGCGGAGATCCGCGGCGAGTTCAACCCGATCCGAACGAACGTACCCGGCGTTCGGGTGTGCGAACACCTGCCGCTACACGCGAAGATGATGGACCGGCTCGCGATCGTTCGCGGGATCAAGTCGGTAGACATCGGCGACCACACGCCGCACTACATCCTCACCGGATTTCCCGACCGCGGAAAGCGGCCCGTGTTCGGCTCGGTCGTCAGCTACCTTCAGCCGCGTACCGACGGGCTGCCGCCCTACGCGAGCCTCATGTACAAGCCGCCCGGCCTGTACGACAACGAAGGCCCGACGTACTGCGGCCCGGCGCACCGGCCGTTCGTACCGAAGGCCGAGGGGCTGGCGAACTTGCGCCCCATGAAAGAAGTGCCGGCCGAGCGGCTCGACGATCGCAAGACGCTGCTCCGGGCGTTCGACGACATCAATCGGAAGATCGACGACAGCGGCACCATGTCGGGACTCGATGCGCACACCCGGCGCGCGATGGAGATGATCGCGTCCCCGAAGGTGCGGGACGCGTTCGATCTGAAGCGGGAGCCGGAAGCGGCCCGCGAGCGGTACGGGAAGTTCTGCGAGAGCTTCCTGATGGCCCGGCGCCTGGTCGAGGCCGGCGTCGCGGTCGTGACGTGCAAGGTCGGCGACTGGGACACGCACGAGCACAACTTCCGCGACCACAAGGAGCAGCTCCCGCAACTCGACAAGGGGTTCCACGCGCTCGTGAGCGACCTGTACGACCGCGGGCTGGAGAAGGACGTCGCGGTGGTGCTGTGGGGCGAGTTCGGGCGCAGCCCGCGGATCGACCGCAACCGCATGGCCGGGCGCGACCACTGGCCCGAGGCCGGTGCCGCGGTGGTCGCCGGCGGGGGCTTCAAGGTGGGGCAGGTGATCGGCGAGACCGACGCCCACGCGGCGCGGTCGAAGGGGAAGCCGTACACCCCCTCGAACGTGCTGGCCACACTCTACGGCCACCTCGGAATCGACCCGGCGACGACCATCCCGGACCACGCGAAGCGCCCGATGCACGTCCTCGACGACCGCGAGCCCGTTCGCGAACTCGAATGACCGCGGGGTGCCCGGCGCGCGTTGAAAGCGTATCTCCTGACGAGCCGGCGCGGGTGCGCCGGTTCACGTTCATCTATTTTTCGGAAGCAGCATCATGACGAGGCGGATCGGGTTCTTCGCGTGCGGCGCGGCTCTGGCGCTGGCGATGTGTTCGTGCTCCGCGCAGACCGAGCGGGACCGCATGATCGCCGAGGCGGTGGCCGCGCGCGAGGCCGAGGCGCGGGCGACCGAGGCCGCGGGACGTGAGATCGCCGAAGGTCTGAAGATCAGGGCGGAGGCGATGAAGCGGTGGAGCGCGGCCGCGGCCGGCGTGACCGTAAAGGGGCCGGACGGCGCCCCGATCGACTTCGCCTGGACCGACCGGGACAAGTTCCCGCACCCGAGCCTCAAGGGCGGCAGCGCCGGGGCCTACGGCGCGTTCGCCGGCGTGCTCCTGGCGTTCCTCCGGAGCGGCGACAATTTTGAGTTCCTCGCGAAGAACAAGCTGTTCAAGGCCGAACTGCACTACGTGCCGTTGGACGGGAAGGTGTCGAAGTGGACGTTCGCGGACCTGGCGGAACAGTTGTCGCAGCCCGGCGCGCCGGGCACCCACGACGAGGCAACCCGCAAGGCACTCAAGGAGTTCGCGGACAAGATGAAGTCGCCCCCGAAGGCATAAGGCCGTGTCGATGGCAGCCCCGGAGCAGATCATCACGTCGGCGTGCGGCGAGTACCGCGCCGAGGTCGTCCGACTGCCCACCGGCGGTTTCGTGGTGACGATGTTTCGGTGGCGTGAAGAGTGGGTACCCGACTACGGAAAGGCCGGCGAATTTTGGGAACGAGTGTCCCGTTCGGTGACGATTGCGGACACTCTGAAGCGGGCCGCGGAACTGGCCGAGGAGGAGTTCCGTTCGCTCGGTACCACCGGCCCCGCACCCGTCGATGAAGACGAGGGTTGACCGTTGTGGTACGGTGGGAGCCTGTACCACAAACGGTCACTACGGACGTTCGGGTCACTTCGTCGGTTCAGACAGCCGGCCCACGAACAGCACACTTGCGGTCTTGTGATCGCGGATCAGGTACAGGAACGGGTGGTCGGCGCGGAAGTACTTCGGTTTGGGCGGCGCCGGAGCGGCCGTCGGGGAGAAGATGGCGCCGGTCGCGGCCGCGGCCTCCGTCCCCTCCTCGTTCACCTCCACGAGCGACTTGTGGACCACCGCCGACGGGACGTGTGCGCGGAGTGTACCGGCCGGGCGGGCGGAGGGGAACTGAAAAGCGCCGGGCGGAACGGAGCGGTTCGTCGGCGGTCACAGTTCGGCCACTTCGAGGTTCCGGAACCGCTCGCGCAGCGCACTCAACCCAAGATCGGTCACGGCCCGGAACGGTGGGGGCCAGCCGACGATCACCCGGCAGGCGCCGGAGATGTGGTCGGACAGTGCCAGCGCCGTAGCGCCCTCGTCGGTGAACCGGTTCCCGGAGAGGTTCAAGCTCCGGAGGCCGCGGAGGAGCGGCGACTCCGCCACCGCACGGACCCCGCGGTCCGTGAGACCGATGGAGGCCAGGTCCAGTTCCCGCAACGAGGTCAGCGTCCGCGGTCGCAAGAGGGCGGCGACGCCCGCATCACCGATCGAGGCATTGTCGGACAGATCGAGCACTTCGAGGCCGGCCGTCGCCGGGCCGCGGGCGAGCGCCTCCATCGCGCGAACGTTGCAGGAGTGGTTCGGCAGCCGGAGCGTGCGGAGCCGCACGACCGGGGCGTCGGCGAAGGCCGCGACGGCCCGCTCGTGGATCACCGACGCGGCGGACATTTGCACCCCGCGCGAGGTGTACGATACGAGCCGCGGCAGGTGCGTCGAACTTGCGACCAACTCCGCCTCTTCCTCGCCGATATCGTGTCCGCTCAGTTCGAGTTCTTCGAGCCGGCCCAGGTGCGGCGACGAAACGAGATCGGGCAGGCCGTGGAAGTCGAGGCCCGACCAGGTGCGCAGCCGGAGCGAGGTGAGGTTTGCCGCTCCGGGCTCCGTCGCGAGCGCTCTCACGGCCGCGTTGTCGAAGTGCGCGCCGGGCTCAAACTCGACCGCGCGCAAGTTCGCTGCCCACGGCTTCTGGTAAAGTTCCTCAACGATATGAGCGGCGTCTACACCGCCCGACGTGATACACAGGCAACGGATCGGCAGCGCGGTGAACAGGGCGTCGCCGGATTCGCAGATCGCCCCCCAGTTCGCAACCGCAAAGCACGACACGCCGCGGTCGAACCGTAAGCCATTTTTGTCTCGGTAAGCGATTCCAGGGAAATACGGCAGTTCGTCGATCCACTCGTCGGTATGCGCCTGGAGCAGTGTCGCGCGGCGCGCGAGGAGCGGTTCGCGTTCGGGGTGGCCGGCCGGTAACGTCGTGAGCCGCAGGTCGAGGCGCACGAACTCGCCCTGCGGCAGCCCGCGGTCGTCGAGCCAGTCCGCGAACACCAGCCGGGCGACGTCGTCGTCGGGGTTTTCGGCCATCGACCGGAGAAAGGCGGCCCGTTCGCTGTCCACGGCGGTTCTCCCGCACGCTGGAAACGCCACTTCGGAAACGAAGCGGCCCGCGCGTTCGCGCGGGCCGCTCGCGTTCGCTCAACAGAGCTTACTTGATGAACAGCATCTCGCGGTAGGTGGGCAGCGGCCAGAGGTCGTCGGCCACCATCGTTTCGAGCTTGTCGCCCAGCGCCCGCAGCTCGACCATCCTCGGCAGCACGGTGTCGCGGACCGTCTTGGCGTCGGCGAACGGCTCGCCGGAGTGCTTGTGGTGCGTCGCGTGGTCCAGGTCGGCGGCGGCCGCCTGGAACTTCGAGAGCGTCGCGGTCAGCTCGCGCAGGTGCTCGACCTGGGCCCCGGCGTCCACCCCGGCCGCCTTGGTCGCGTTCACCGCGGCCGCCACCTCCGCCTGGTACCGCAGCGCCGCCGGAAGGATCATCGTCTTGGCGATGTTGACCATCGTGCCGGCCTCGATGGTCACCTCCTTCACGTACTTCTCGGCGAAGATGTTGTACCGGCTGGTCAGCTCGCGCTCGCTGTACACCTTGTACTTGGTGAACAGCTCCACCGAGTCCTTGCGGACGATCACCGGCAGCGCGTCCACCGTGTTCTTCAGATTCGGCAGGCCCCGGCGCTCGGCCTCCTTGTGCCACTCCTCGCTGTACCCGTCGCCGTTGAAGATCACCTTCTTCGACTCCTTCAGGATGCCCGGCAGCAGGTCCTGAATGGCCTTGTTCAGCTTCGCCTCGTCCGGGTTCGGCCCGACGGCCTTCTCCAGCGCCGTCGCGATGTAGTCGAGCGACTCGGCGACGATCGTGTTCAGTACCGTGTTCGGCCCGCCGATGCTGAAACTCGAACCGACCGCGCGGAACTCGAACTTGTTACCGGTGAAGGCGAACGGCGAGGTGCGGTTGCGGTCGCCGGCGTCGCGCGGCAGCTTCGGCAGCACGCTGACGCCCACCTCCATGAACCCGCCCGGCAGCGTCTTCTCCGGCTTGCCCTTTTCGAGCTGGTCCATGATGTCCTGGAGCTGGTCGCCCAGGAAGATCGAGATGATCGCCGGCGGGGCCTCGTTGGCGCCGAGCCGGTGGTCGTTGCCGGCGCTGGCGACCGACACGCGGAGCAGCTCGGGGTACTTCGCGACGGCGCGGATCACCGCGACGCAGAACACGAGGAACTGCGCGTTGTCGTGCGGGGTGTCGCCGGGGTTGAGCAGGTTCTCGCCCAGGTCGGTGGCCATGCTCCAGTTGTTGTGCTTGCCGCTGCCGTTGATCCCGGCGAACGGCTTCTCGTGCAGGAGGCACACCAGCCCGTACTTCTCGGCCGTGCGCCGCATCACGTCCATGCAGAGCTGGTTGTGGTCGGTCGCGAGGTTCGAGTCCTCGAAGATCGGGGCGATCTCGTACTGGCTGGGCGCGACCTCGTTGTGCCGGGTCTTCACCGGGATGCCGAGCTTGAACATCTCGGCCTCGCACTCGGCCATGCACGCGATGACCCGCTCCGGGATGGTGCCGAAGTACTGGTCTTCGAGCTCCTGGCCCTTCGGCGGCTTCGCGCCGAACAGGGTGCGGCCGCAGTTCAGCAGGTCCGGGCGGGCGTAGAGGAAGTTCTTGTCGATGAGGAAGTATTCCTGCTCCGGGCCGACGGTGGTGAACACCTTCACCGCTTCCTTGTTACCGAACAGCCGCAGGATGCGGAGCGCCTGCTGGCTGAGCGCCTCCATGCTGCGGAGCAGCGGCGTCTTCTTGTCGAGCGCCTCGCCGGTCCACGACACGAACACGGTCGGGATGACGAGCGTGGCCCCGTTGGGGGTCTCGCGGATGTACGCGGGGGAGGTCGGGTCCCAGCCGGTGTAGCCGCGGGCCTCGAAGGTGGCCCGGATGCCGCCGGAGGGGAAGCTGGAGGCGTCGGGCTCGCCCTTGACCAGCTCCTTGCCGCTGAACTCGGCGACCCCGGTGCCGGTGCCGGTCGGCGAGAGGAAGCTGTCGTGCTTCTCGGCGGTCAGCCCGGTCATCGGCTGGAACAGGTGGGTGAAGTGCGTGGCGCCGTGCTCGATGGCCCAGTCCTTCATCGCGCTGGCGACCGCGTCGGCGACGGCCGGGTCGGTGAGTTGCGCGCCCTGCCGGATGGTCTTCTGGAGCGCCTTGAACACCGGCTTGGGGAGCCGGGCCTTTTGCACCTCTTCGCTGAACACCAGTGTGCCGAACAGTTCTTTGAGGTGGGCCGTGCGGAAGTCGATCTGGTTGAGTTCGTACTCGGTGCTCGCGATCGCCGCGATCGCGGCCTGACGCGGGTTCGACATCGGAAGAGACTCCTGCGGGGTCGCGCGGGGCGACGAACGGGGAATAAATCGACGCCCCGCCGCTCGGGTCTGTTCTCGATCGGCCCTGTCGGAACGCGTCGTTCCGGTTCGCGGGTCGATCAGGCCCGGTTGCGGCGGTTGGGCTGGTCGGGGAGAGGATACTTAGGTTATAAGCCCCGTTCGAGATACGGCAAGAAAAACCGGTAGCCGGACCAGCGCGGAGGGACCCACATGCGGACGATTGCGGTAATCAACCAGAAGGGCGGGGTCGGCAAGACGACCACGACGGCCAACCTGGCCGCGGCGCTGGCCCTGGCGGGCAAGCGGGTGTGCGTGATCGACCTGGACCCACAGGCACACGCCAGCACCCACCTCGGCGCCGAACCCGACGGCACGCTCCCGTCGCTCTACGACGTGCTCGTGTCGAACAAGCCGCTCGCGGAGGTGCGCCGGTCCGTCGGCGACAACCTGAGCCTCATCCCGTCCGACATCAACCTCGCGGCCGCGGAAGTGGAACTGGCGGGCATCGTCGGCCGCGAGGTGATTCTGCGCGAGGCGATGGCCGCGGACGCACGGGAGTACGATTTCGTCCTGATGGACTGCGGCCCGTCGCTGGGCGTCCTGACGCTCAACGCGCTGGCGGCCGCGGACGAGGTGTTCATCCCGCTCCAGCCCCACTTCCTCGCGCTGCACGGGCTGTCGAAGTTGCTCGAAACGACGGCGCTCGTCGCCCGGCGCATCAACCCGAAGCTGGTGGTGTCGGGCGTGGTGGTGTGCCTGTACGACGCGGCCACGAAGCTCGCGCAAGAAGTGGTCACGGACCTCACCGGCTTCCTGGAGAAGAGCCGCGGGGCGAACGTGCCGTGGGCGAACGCGCGCGTGTTCGGAACCAAGATCAGACGGAACATCAAGCTCGCGGAGTGCCCGAGTTTCGGGCAGAGCGTGTTCGCGTACGCGCCCAAGAGCAGCGGTGCGGCGGACTACGCGGCGCTGGCGAACGAGGTGCTCGGGGTCAGCGCGCCGCAGGTGATCGGCCCGCTCAAGATGACGGTAGAAGTCCCGGCCGCGCAAACGCCCGCGGCGGAAGCACCGGCGCGGCAGACGACGGTCGAACAGGTCGCGTGATACACCAACTAATGGTGCGTCCGGTCTCTGAGCGAGCCGCGACCGCAAGGGAGCGGGCGACACAATTCCAGAACCGCGGGCGGAACTTCCGTTATGTCGCCCGCTCCCTTGCGGTCGCGGCTCGCCAAAATGCGCGCAACCTCCGGGTGCGTGTATCAGACCATGCATTCGGCGTGGTCCGCTCGCGGCGCGAGCGGACCACACGTACAGAGCCTCTCGACCGCGCGTCCTCAGCCCTCCGATTCCGCCAAAAGCCGCTTCAGCAATTCCGCATGCACCTGCGGGTTCCCCGCGACCAGATCCGGACGGTACGGGTCGAACGGCGTGCCGTCGGTCGCGCAGAGGAGTCCGCCCGCTTCCGCGATCAGCGCGGCGCCGGCCAACACGTCCCACGGGTAGTTGTCGTACGCCCAGTACCCGTCGAACCGCCCCGCCGCGACGTACGCCATGCTCAGCGCGGTCGAACCGTTCCGCCGCAGCGATTGCGCGTGTCCGGTCAGCCTCTTCCACGCCTCCAGGTTTCGCAGTTGCTTCTCGTAGTTCGCGGGAAAGCCCGTGGCGATGATCCCGCCCGCGACGTCCGGCACGCTGCTGACGCGGATCGGCTTGCCGTTGAGGAACGCGCCCAGGCCGGCCGCGGCGGAAAAGAGCTCGTTCTGGCGCGGGTCGAGGATCACGCCGACGATCGCTCGCCCCGCGTGCCACAGCCCGATCGACACGCAGTACGCGGGTATGTCGTGGGCGTAGTTGGCGGTGCCGTCGAGCGGGTCCACGACCCAGGCGGGCGGCGCGTCGGCCGGCGGGCGCACCTCGCCGGGCGACTTCCCGACCAAGTCCTCTTCGCCGATGAACAGGTGGTCCGGGAACCGGCCGAGCAGGACCTCTTTCACGAGCTTCTGTGACGCCTCGTCGGCCTCGGTGACGAGGTCGGCGCGGCCCTTCTCGCGGACCGAGAACTTGCCGCGCCAGCGCTCCAGTTCGGCGGCCCCGACGCGGGCCGCTTCGATCGCGGCGGACAGGTATTCCGGCAGGCGGGTGGCGTCTGTGCTCATGCGGGAATGATACGGACGGGGTGCGGGGAATCACCGCGGCTTGAGCGTGATGCGGATCGCCTGCGGGTTGCACCGGAAGCGCAGCGGCTCCTTCCCGCTGATACCGCGGCTCACCACCATCGCGGTACCGTTCTCCTCGAACACGCCACAATCGAACCGCCGGCCGTACACGCTCGGCACGAAGATCGAACCGATCAGCGGAATGCGGATCGCGCCGCCGTGGACGTGCCCGCACAGCATCAGCCTCACGCCGTTCGATTGTCCCCAGTAGAAGTTGTCCGGCGTGTGGCTCAGACAGAGCCGAAACGGACCCGTCGGCGCGCCGGTGAGGTCCGGAGCCGGGTTGAACCACGGCCCCTCGTGCCCGACGACGACACAGGGAGCCCCGCGAACGGTGATCTCGCGCCAGGCGTTGCCGAGGACCGTGCAGCCGGCCGCGGCGAGTTCGGCACGCACGCGGTCGGGGTCGTGGTACTTGTCGTGGTTGCCGAGGATCGCGAGCTTCGCCTCCTTCGCCCGCAAGCGGCCGAGCAGCGCCGGAATCCACTCCCGGTGCGCGTCGGAGTCCACGAAGTCGCCCGCGAGGCACACGAGGTCCGGCTCGGGGCCGACCGTGAGTTCGTCCAGTACGCGGTCGAAGTACGCGCGGCTCGGCGTGCCGTGAAAGTGCAGATCGCTGAGCAGGAGCAGCGTGAGGCCGTCCCACTCCGACGGGAGGTTCGGCAGCGCGAGCGTGAGGTCGGTGAGGTCGATCTTGAACACGCAATTGCCGGGCAGGCGCGTGAGCGGACGCCCCTTGCCGTCGCCGACGAGCTTGTCGCCGAGTTCGGGCCACAGGTCGAGCGTGCGGGTCGTTTCCGACGCGACACACGCGGGCGATTTCCGCAGGTACCGCTTGAACGTGATAACCGGGAACACGATCGCGCCGAAGAACAGGCACACGCCCGCGTAAGCGAGCAGCGCGCGGCCGAGCGTGCCGTTGAGCGGGTCTTCGCCCGGTGCGAGGGGCGTCGAGGACATCGCCGCCGGGTTGAAGATGTTCCACACCACCCACGGGAACGCGAGGATCAGTACACCCGTGACGAGCCGCCACGGCTTCAGCACGACCTTGGGCCACGGGCGCGCGTAGACGTAGTTCAAGAGCGCCGTGAGGATGTACGCGTGTCCGACCCACGCCAGCGCCACCAGCAGAACCGCGAGGAACTCCAGCATACCGTCATGCTACAGCCCTGCCGTGGTCCGGTCACTCCGTGACCGGCTTCCGCGCGCGGCCGAGATTGCACGCATGTGAGGCACGGCACGCGGGCACAGCAGAAGACCGGTCCAGAGTGACCGAACCAGGGGAAGGCAACGATGAGAACTGCGTGAAGCCCGTCCAGTCGTGTGGATCGGTTCCGTTTCCACGTGTAGCCCAAACACACCACCAGGCGACCCCTCATGCACGGCTCACCGAACCGGCGACACTTCCTCGGCGCGCTCGGCGCGTCGGCCCTCGTCACCCCGGCCGTGTTCGCGGAGCAGTTGCTCCGCACGCCGGCGCTAACGGAGGGGCCGTTCTACCCCGACAAGATCCCCCTCGACACCGACAACGACCTCATCGTCGTCGGCAAGAACACGACCCAGGCGGTCGGCGAGATTACGCACCTCACCGGCCGGGTGACGGACGTCAACGGCGCGCCGGTGAAGAACGTCCTGGTCGAGATCTGGCAGTGCGACGCGAACGCCGTGTACCTCCACTCGGCCGACAGCGGGCCGAAGGCGAAACAACAGGACAAGAACTTCCAGGGGTTCGGCCGCTGCACGACGACCGACAAGGGCGAGTACCGGTTCCGCACCATCAAGCCGGTTCCGTATCCGGGCCGGCCCGCGCCACACATCCACTTCAAGGTGAAGCGCGGCAACCGCGACCTGTTGACGAGCCAGTTCATGGTCCGCGGGCACGCCGGCAACGCGCGCGACGGCGTGTTCGCCGGCGTCCGCGACCTCATCGACCGCGAACTGATCCTCGCCGACTTCAAGCCGGTGAAGGACTCGAAAATCGGCGAGTTGCAGGTGTACTTCGAGATCGTCCTGGGCCTGACGCCGGACGAGAAGGACATGAACCCGAAGCGCTGAACCCACCAACAACCGGAGATAACGATGCGCGTTCTCGTGGCGGTGATGTTCCTCGCGGGCCTACTCTTGGTGTCCCCGTTCAGCGAGGCGCAGCCGCCCGGCGGGGGCAAGGAGAAGAGGGACAAGGGCGGCCCCGGTGGGCCGGGCGGGAAGGGCGGCCGGGTCGCGAGCGTCGAGGAAATGGTCGCCCGACTGATGGCGTTCGACAAGAACGGCGACGGCAAGCTGACGAAGGGGGAGCTGACCGACAAGCGGTTGCACCCGCTGTTCGAGCGGGCCGACGCGAACAACGACGGCACCGTCACGAAAGAGGAGCTGACCGCCCTTCTGACGAAAGAGTCCGCGGCGCTCGCGGGCGGACCGGGCGCCGGTAGTCCGGGTGGGTTCGGTGGACCGGGGTTCGGTCCGCCTCCCCTCGGCCAGATCATGCCCTTGTTCGTACAGGATCAGTTGAGACTCACCGACGCGCAGAAAAAGGAACTGGACGCGCTGCAAAAGGACGTGGACGCGAAGGTCGAGAAGTTGCTCACGGAGGAACAGAAGAGGGCGTACAAGGAGATGAAGGATCGCGGCCGCGGTCAGGGTGGACCGGGCGGGTTCCCCCCCGCCGAAGGAGTAACCCCACGAACCCCGCCCTGCTGGGCGGGGTTCGTCGTTTCAACCCACGCGCACGAGAAATCCGCGGGAGCCGGTCGCGTCTCAAGCGCGGCCGCGTTTAGACCTCGACGGCGGATTCGGACCCTCCAACGAATGGAGAACGGCGATGCGAGCGGTTGCAGTGGTGTCGTTCGTCGGTGCGGTTTTGGCGGTGACGTCTTTCAGTTCGGCTCAGCCGCCCGGCGGAGGCAAGGGCGAGAAGAAGGAGAAGGGCGAGGGGAAGGGTGACAAGGGCGGGTTCCCGGGCGGGAAGGGCTTCGGTCCGCCGCCACTCGGTCAGGTGCTGCCCCCCTTCGTACAAGAGCAACTCGGGCTGACCGCCGCGCAGAAGAAGGACCTGGACGCGCTGCAAAAGGACGTGGACGCGAAGATCGAGAAGTTGCTGACCGACCAGCAGAGGAAGCTGTTCAAAGAGATGAAGGAGCGTGGCCCCGGGCGCGGGCCGGGTGGCCCCGGTGGGCCGGGCGGTAACCCGCCGCCGAAGAAGGACTGAGAACGGTGTTCGATTGGCGATCGGAAATCCGCCGGCGGATTTCCGATCGCCAATCGAACACCGCCAACTCACTCCACCGTCCACAGGATGACGGAATCCTTGTCCTTGACGTAGATCCGGTTGCCGGTCGCGATCGGGTACGCGTAGGTCGAGGCCCCCACCGTGTAGTGCGCCAGTTCCTTGTATTCCTTGTCCGTCGGTTCGAAGACCAGCAACTTCCCGGCCGGGGTGAGCGAGAACAGCACCGTTCCGGCGTCCACGATGTTGCCGTACCCGCGGCCGCTAATCATGTACGTCCACGCGGTCTTGCCCGTCTCGGCGTTCACGCAGAACAACTCGTCGCGCGAGGTCTGCCCGTACACGAACCCGTTCTTCAATACGGGGCTGTTGTAGACGACGGAGTTGTCCTTGTTGGCCCACAACTCCTTGAGGGCGAACGAGTCGCCGGACTTCTCGACCTTGAACGCCCGGGTACCACGGCCGGACCCGGAGAAGATGAGCGTCTCCCCGTCGACCATCGGCGTGGAGGCGTTGTAGTTCCCGCCGCCCTTGCCCGAGAGCGGGAACGGCGTCTTCCACTTCGTCTTGCCGTCCGCCACCCCCAACCCGACGACACTGGCGCTGGTTTCCGCGACCACCATTTTCGTTCCGCCCGCGGTCATCAGGACGGGCGACGCGTAGGACGCGCCCTCGTCGGTCCACTTCCACTTGACCGCGCCGCTTTCGAGGTCGTAGGCGGTGACGCCGCCGCTGCTGTCGCTGCCGATCTGGACGATCGCGAGCTTGTCCGCAATGACCGGCGAGCAGGAGGTGTGGAACCGCGGGAAGTTGCCGGTTTCGACCCGCCACACCTTCTCGCCGCTGTCGGCCTTGAGGCACGAGAGCGTGCCGTTGACGCCGAACGTGACCACCCGGCCGTCGGCCACCGCGGGCGAGGCGCGCGGACCGGGGAACCCGTTGTCGGCCTTGCCTTGAAAGTTCACGTCGTACTTGTCCTTCCACAGCTCCTTGCCGGTGTCCGCGTTCAGGCACCGGGTGACCTCGGCCCCGCCCTCGCGACTGAACACGAACAACTTGCCGCCGACCAGCGCGGGTGTCGCCACGCCGTCGCCGACGGTGACCTTCCACTGCTGTTTGAGTTCCTTGGGCCACTCCTTGGGCGCTTTGAAGTCGGTGGCGTGGGCGTCGCGGTTGGGGCCGCGCCACTGTGGCCAGTCGCCGCCGCGCGTGTCCGGCGCGGACGCGAGGAGCGCGATGGCGGAGAGCAGACCGAACCGGCGCGCGTGGCGCAGAAGGTCGCGGGTCATGAGTCGGGCTCCGGGCGGAGGTGAGCGGTTCGATCGGCGTAACCGCCGCACATCCTAACCCCGGACGCGCACGGATGGTTCTGAAAATGCCGTGAGTGCGGGGAACGTGAGGCGGAAGGTAGTGAAGTTCCGCACGAAACGTGGACGCGGAGCAGCCACTCGGTTCGTTAGGCAGATTCCGCCTGTCCGTACCACGCGGCCGGGCGGTTCGCCCGCTCAGGGTCCGGAACACCCACGGGCCGCGACAGTCGTTCGAGGAAATCCCGCACAACTCTCACTCGACGGTTGTCGCTGTTACCGAGGAGCGAAGCGAGACGCGGAAGAAAGTCCGAAAACGAAAACACCCGCGGCAGGGCCGCGGGCGCGTCGCGTCGGTCGCGGTGCCTCACTCGGCGGTCGCGTTGGTCGTCTCGACCGTGCCGGGCGAGCCGCCGAGGCCGACCAGCAGGTGACCGGTCCGGGCACTGCGATGGAACGTGTACGCGGTCCCATAGCACGACTTGTCGGCCGGGTGCAGGTACACTCCCAGCGTCCCCCACTTCCCCTCGACCATCACCGGCTGGCCCTCGGCCACGTACCGGACGATCGCGGTGTGCGCGATCGCGCCGCCCTGCCGGTAGATGGCCACGTCGCCCGCTTGCGGCTGGTGGACCTCCTGGTACCCGTTCTCCTTCAGGATGGCCTCCACGTCGTCGGGCGACAGGTGGAACTTCCCCCCGGTGAACACCCAGCCGTGGCAGTTCGCCCCGTCGTGCGGCGGGCTGCGGCGGATCACGTGGGTGTGGAGGTTGGCGTTCCGGAGCGTCTTGTCCTCCGGTTCGAGCAGTTCGCCGGGCTCGCGCGGCCCGACCGGCTCCCGCAGGACGACCGGGGTGCCCCGGTCGGTCGACGCCCGGGCGCGGTCGGACGGCTTCGTGTTGGGTTTCCCGAGGAGGAGTTCCAGATCCTTCATCTGCTGGTCGGTGGCGGCCTCGTCGTTCTTCTCGAACGCGATCGCCCCGATGAGGACCGCCCCCAACCCGCTCAGGGCCACAAGCCCCCAGCGCACCGCCGGCCCGCGGAGCCTTGCGAAGAGGGCCGCGACCCGCCGCGAGAACCACTCCGAACCGAGCAGGGTCGCGGCCGCGAGGACGCCCAAGAGGATGCCGCCGTTGCGAAGAGCGAGTTCCGGCCGCGTGAGCACCGACAGACCGGCGACCGCCGCCCCGCACGCCGCGAGCGTTCCCGACGTGCGGAGCCAGACGCGCCGACCGCCCCGGCCGAACGCGAGGTTCAGTCCACCGGCCAGGAGCAACCCCAGCCCGATCGCGGTGACGGCGAAGAACCGCTCGAAGTGTTCGAACGACATGCCCGTGTTCCGTTACGTCGAACGGCAGGTACAAACCATACGTTCAACATCACCACTTCTAACACCGTTTGGGTGAGCCGGTAGTGAGTCACGGCGAAGAAGCGGTGCCGCGCGGCCAACTACCGATGAGAAACACGGAACGGCGCGGCAGCGGAATCGGTTTAAGTCGTTGTCTCGTAATGGGAATTGATTCGTTCCCGGCGGGGAAAATTGTGAGAGAAACGGCGCGATCGCGTTTCCGCCTTTGATGAAATCCGGATGAGGAACACCGGCGCGATTACCCGGTGTGGATCGCACCGGGCGACGAGCGGGACTCCGCGGAATCAAATCTTCCACTTCGCACGCGGCTCGCGGGACAGCTCCTTGTTCGCGGCCGCGTCGTCGACGAACAGTTCCTTGGCCGGGTCCCACGCCAACTTGCGGTTCAGCCGGTAGCCGATGTTCCCCAGGTGGCAGATCGTCGCGGAGCGGTGGCCGATTTCGGCCGGACAGATCGTGTCTTTCCCGGACCGCACGCACTCCAGCCAGTTCTTGTGGTGGTTCGTGCTGGGGTAAACACGTTTGTCCTTCTCGCCGAGCGGCTCCTTCAGGACGGTGTCGGGCCGGCTGCTGATCCCGCTGCGGCTGACCAGGATCGTGCCCTCGGTGCCCTCGAACACGCAATCGGCCTTGATCTCCTTGCCGTCCTTGTCCTTCTCGAACTCGTTGTGGATCATCACGACCCCGCTCGCGTAGACGAACCGCAGCCCGCGGTCGCTCTTCTTCTCCGGCGGGACGATTCCCACCGGGCCGCTGGTGTCCGTGTTCATCGCCCACTGCGCGATGTCGAAGTGGTGCGCGCCCATGTCGGCCAGTTGGCCGCCCGCGTACTCCTGGTAGTTCCGCCACGCGGGGAAGTGATCGTGGACGCCCTTGGGGCACAGTTCGGAGTTGTACGCGCGCTCGGGCGCCGGCCCGAGCCAGAAGTCCCAGTCGGTCCCCTCCGGTTTCTCCTCGCTCTTGAGGTCGCACGGCCGCGCCGCGGCGCCGACGCCGATGCGGACCGTTTTGAGCTTGCCGATCCGGCCAGCCCACACGTACTCGACGGCCTTGCGGAAGTGGCCGCCGAACTCGCTCCGCTGCTGGCTGCCGGTCTGGAAGACGACCTTCGCCTCCTTCACCGCGTTCACGATCTGCCGCCCCTCCGCGACGTTGTGGGTGAGCGGCTTTTCGCAGTAGATGTGCTTACCGGCGCGGGCCGCGAGCACGCAGGGGATGTGGTGCCAGTGGTCGGGCGTTGCGATCACGACCGCGTCGAGCCCCTTGTGCGCGAGAAGCTCGCGGAAATCGGGGTACGCCTTCACGCCCTTGTAGTCGCCGGATTTGACGCGGTCGGCGTAGCGCTTCTGGACCGTCTCGACGGCGCTGCCGAGCCGCTCCTGGACGACGTCGCACACCGCGACGACCTCGACCTCGCCGCGGCCGAGGAACCCGTTGAGGTGCCCGCGACCCTGTTTGCCGATGCCGATGAAGCCGAGGGCGATCTTGTCGTTGGCGGCCCGCGCCGACGACGGCGTGAACACGAGCGGGGCCGCGGCGGTGGCCGTCGCGGTGCGGAGGAACGTGCGGCGCGTGAGCATGCGGAGAGGCTCCTGAGGAGGGAACGAAGTTCAAAGCACGAGAGACGATTTATTTCCCCAACAGGTGTTTGTCGAACCAGTCGGCCAGCGTCTTCATGTCCTTGTCCATCCCCTTCCACCCGTGGGCCTCACCCTTTTTCACCACCAGCTCGAACGGCACGCCCGCCTCCTTGTACTTCGCGCCGATCAGCTCCGCCTGCTGGATCGGAACCAACTTGTCCGCGTCGCCGTGGAAGATCAGCGCCGGCGCCGAGTCCTTCGTGACGTGGTAGGCGGGCGAAATCGCCTTGCCGATCTCGCGCCGCTTCGCGGTGTCGGCGACCGGCACGAACGACCGCGTCTCCTTGTCGAACTCGTGGAAGTCGAACGGCGCCCGGAACCCCTTGAGCGTGCCGTCGCCCAGCGCGCTCTCGCCCTCCTTGCCGTAGTTGAGGAAGTCCGTCGGCGGGTAGAAGCACGCGACCGCCGCGACCTTCGACGACCGCTGTTCGACGGGGTCGGTCGCCTTCGGGTTGCCCGGCCTGGGCGCGTTGCCCTGCATCAGCGACAGGTGCCCGCCGGCCGACCCGCCGCTGATGCCAAGCTTTTCCGGGTCGACGTTGTACTTCTTCGCGTTCGCCTTGATGAACCGCACCGCCCGGTGCATGTCGTCGAGTACTTCGGGGATCGTGTACTTCGGCTGGCTCCCGTGGACGACCGCGAACACCACGTAACCGCGGTCCACGTACTCCCGGGCCAGCCCGATCCCGGCCGGCTTGGCCGAGAACCACCCGCCGCTGACGCACCAGATGATCCCCTTGCCGTTGGCGTTCTCCTTGGGGGTGAAGACGTCCATCGTCAGCGCGGTGCCGAACTTCCGCCCGTAGATGACGTCCTCGGTGCGGGTGAAGTTGTCTTTCGGCTGCGCGACCGCCGGCGCGGCCAGCGCCAGGGCCGCGACGGCGGCGGAGAAGAAGCGGAAGAGCATGGGGTGATACTCGCGGGTGTGTCGGGCCGCCCGCGATCATACCAGAGACGAAAGGTGGTTCAAGAAGCCGACACTTGGAGTTCACCCAGTTGGGTTGGTGTTGACTTGGTAAACGGAAACGCCTCCTTCTATTGGTGTTGCAGCCGAAGGAAGGAGGCGGGAGCTATGGGGAGTACCACACTCACCACGGCGATCCGGCGACGATTATCCACGTTCGCCGCCG
>JAFKJJ010000418.1 GCA_017306025.1 Planctomycetota bacterium | reverse complement strand
GCGGGTCCGGCCGGGCGAGGACGTCGCCGCGCTCACCGACCGGCTCGAGACGTTCGCGCTTCGTGCCGACGGCCGGCGGTCGCTCGCGACGTTCGGCTCGCGGTGCGGCGAACTGTTCGCCGCCGCCGCCGAACTCGCGTCACGACCCGATGCGTACCGCCAGGCCGACCGCTGGGTCCGCATCTCGCCGGCGCACGCCCCCCGGGTGTCCGACGCCCCCGTCGACCGGGTGCGCCGGGAACGGGTCCGCGGGTACCTCGCGTTCCAGGCGCGGCGCACGTTCGAGGACCACTGGTACGGCGAAGGGAACACGCGGTACTACGACGACGCGGCGCGGCAGCTCAAGAGCGACGCGGACGCCGTCGTCGCGGCACTCGCATTGACCGACGCCCCCTTCGCACCGTACCTGGTACCGGCGCCGGAATTCCCCGTTGTGCCGAAGCTGCCGACGCGCGTTTCGATCACCGACGAGCCGACCCCGGCCGTGCGCGTCGGCTTCCGCGCGAACGCGACGCCGGGCGTCGCGGGCTTCCCCGTCTTCTGGACCGATCCGATGGTCCGCACGCCAATTAGTACCGCACCCGGGGATACGACCCTTTCGCGAAACCTCACGCGGCCCGCGCTGCCGCGACCGCTCGTACCGAAGGCGCAGACGGAAGCGCTCGTGATCGACGGCTTCTTCCGCGGCCGGTCCCTGAGGGAAACGATCCCGGTGGACTTCTACCCCGTGCCCGACCGCACCGCGGTGAGCGCGCCGCTCCCGCAGACGGTCGGCATCGCGGTGCGCGCCGACGACCGCACGCAAGCGCTCTACGGGTTCGGTACGGGCGCGGTCGCGATCGTGCTCGACTGCTCCGGCAGCATGGCCCGGACCCCGACGAGCGCCGGGCTGTACCCCGAAGCGCTCGACGCGTTTGAGAAGTTGCTCCGGGGGCTCCCGCCGGGCACGGTCGTGACCGTGTGGGCGTTCGGTCAGAAGACGCTCGGCATCAAGACGCCCGAGGAGACGATCCGCGAGTTGCAGGAACCGGTCGAGTTGCCGCCCGACCGCACCCGGATCATCGAGGACGTGTTGCAGAAGGCGCGCGGACTGGAGCCGTGGCACGAGTCGCCGGTCGTGCGCGCCGCGGTGACCGCGAAGAACCGCGTGCGCGACTACAAACTGCCGTTCAAGGCCGTTGTGCTGCTCTCGGACGGGGTGGACAACCGGTTCGCCGCCGATCCCGACTACGGCGGGAAGAAACGGACGATCGGCGACGTGCTCCGCGCGGAGTTCCCGCCGGAGGTCGCGTTCGGCGTGGTCGCGTTCCCGGTCGGCCGGGAGGAGCAACCGGTTCAGGGGGAGTTCAAGCTGGTCGAGAAGCTGATGCCGACGGGGCTCTTTGTGGAGCCGAAGGACGTCCAGAAGTTGATCGACTGGCTCCGCACCGGACTGAACCCGCGCGTCCGGTACGCGCTCAAACCGCGCTCGGCGGACGCGCGCCCCGTGGGCGGCGACCTGATCGCCGGCACCGCGGCCGCCGACAACTGGCACACGGACCAGCTCGTCCCCGGCACGTACCTGCTGAGCGTTCGCGGCCACAGGACCTTCACGAGTGAGATCGTGCTGCCTGAGATCGTGCTGTCACCGGGCGTCCGGCTCCTGCTCGTCCTGGTCGCCGACGGCGAGGAACTGAGCGTGCGGCGGCACTGGTTCGCGGACACCGCGCGGTCGGTCAAGAAGACCGGTCCGCCGGGGGCGCCGTGGCGGATGGCGCTGCTTCAGAACTGGGCGAAGGCCGGCCGGCTGGAACTGTCGGCCGCGATCGAGGCGAACCCGGACGAGATCGACCACCGGTCGCCCACGCAGATCGGTGACGCGTGGTTCGAGGTGACGCCGGCGCCGAACGCGGAACCGGCCGCGGTCCGGTGGCGGGCGGAGGGGGGCTTCCCGGCGCCGGTGTGGTCGCTCGGCTCGCCCGGCTGGCCGCTGTTCCCCGGCACGACCACACACGCGGCGCCGCGGCTCGACGCGTGGTGGTCGCGCGACCCGTTCCCGGCCGCCGGCGCGATAGACGCGCCCGAAGGCGGGGTGCGCGTGCTCAACGGGCGGGCGCAGGCGGTCGCGGGCGCGGAGGTCACGTTCGAGGCGGTCGCGGTCGAAGAGCACGAGGTCGACGTTTCGCCCGGCGTGCGCGAGAAGCGGTCGTGTCTGGTCGTTCGGCTGTCGCACGCGGCCGGCGCTCCGGTGTTCGTTCGTCCGCTCGGCGTGAAGCCGGCCGGCCGCGAGGTCCGCGTCTACAAGGCCGCGAACCGGACGACGTGCCTGTTCTGGTGGCCCGGCCCCGGCGCGGCCCGTGTGGGGGAGGTGAGCGGGTTCGAGTTCGTGTCGCTCAACAGGGCGCTCCGGGCCGCGGAGGGCGACAGGCGGCACCTGACGTTGATCGCGCCCGACCCGACGGAAACGTCCGCGCGCCCGGAACCGCCGACGAAGTAGTGAGCGGCCCGCTCGCTCCGCGAGCGGGCCGCGTTGAAAGCCACCGAAGGATTCACGCATGTCCGACGCGTCCCCGACGCCGCGGCTGTGGCGCTCGAGCGGCCCGACCCCGCCCGGCGCGCCCCGTCGCGCGCGGCTCCTGCTCGTGCTGCTCGCGCTCACGGTCGTCGCGGGTACGGCGGTCGGGCTTCTGTACTGGTTGTCGCCGCCGCGGGCGGTCGCGGTGCTGCCGGTGGCGATCACCGCCGGCCCGGGCGGCAGCGGCCCGGTCCCGTGGGCCGAACAAGATCGCGCCGCGCTCACCGAACTGCTCGGCCGGCCGCTCGAAGACCCGGGCGCGAACCCGAGCCGCGACCAGATCCGGATGCGTTTCGCACAGCTCGCGAAGGTGCCCCGCTCGCAGCCCGTGGTGATTCACCTCGCCGCGCCGGCCGCGGCCGATGCCGCCGGGGCGGTGTTCCTGCTGCCCGCCGACGGCGGCGACAGCCCGCGGAACCGGCTGACGCTCGCCGAGCTGCTCGCCGCGGTGCGCGACTGCCCGGCGCGCGACAAACTGCTCGTCCTCGACCTCGTGCCGCCCGCGGGCGATCCGCTGTACGCAGAACCCGCGGGGAACCTCTCCGCGGCGGTCTTCGCCGCGCTCGACGCGGTGCCCGATGACAACCGGTTGTCACTCGTCGCGTGCGGTCCGGGCCAGGCGCCGCTCGCGTCGCCCGAACTCGGCCGCTCCGTCTTCGGCCACTACCTCGAAGCCGGGCTGAAGGGCGCGGCGGACGAGGACCGCGACGGGCGCGTGACGGTGAGAGAACTCGCGGCGTTCGTGCGGTCGCGCGTGAGCCGGTGGTCGATGGAGAACCGCGGCGCGGCCCAAACTCCGGTGCTGGTCGGCGGCGCAAAGGGTTTCGTTCTGCGCGCCAATCCCGCTCCGGACGCGCCCGAAGAAAAAGCGGTTACGGAGATCGGCTACCCGGACCGGCTTAGGGGCGCGTGGGAGGCACTTGACCGCTGGCGAGCAGACGGGCGCGCGCGCGCCGCGCCGTGGGCGTTTCGGCAGGCGCGGGCGGCGTTACTCGCGGCCGAACGCGACCTCCGCGCCGGGCGCCCGGCCGACGACGTAAAAGGTGACCTCGACCGGCAGTTCGCGAGCGCGGAACAACTCGCGGCGTCACTTCGCGCCACCCCGACGCCCGATCCGCTCCCGACCCTCGCGGCCGTATTCCCCGGCTACGTACTGCCCGAACCGGCGCTCGTTGAGCAACTCCGCACCGCGGCCGTCGCGGCCGAATCGCGCATCCCACCACCCGCGAAGCCGGACGAGAAGCCCACCGAGCCGCCGCTTCCCCCGGAGTTCGACGCGTTCAAGGCGAAGCCGCACGCGCTCCTGGCCGCGGCCGCGTTCGTGGCGCTCTCCGAAGAAGCGGAGGTGCCGCCCGGCCGGGCGAAGAATTTCGCGAAGTTGCTCGCCGCGCAGGACCCACAGGTGCGGTTCGCCGAGGTGCTCCTCGTCCGACGGCTCGCGGCGCTGGCGGATCAAACGGCGCTCGTGCCCTGGAACGGCGAACGTGCGGCGCTCGCGATTCAAACGGCGCGACTGCTCGAAGACGTCGCGAGCCGGCCGGAGGTGGTCGCGTGGGCGAAGCCCGCGCTCGACAACGCGTACCGCCGCCGCGCCGACGCCGAGGCGGCCCTCTTCGCGCCGGGTTACGCCTCGCCCGCTACGGCTCTGGACCGGCTCCGCGCGGCAGAAGCCGCGGCGCGACAGGCGAAGGCCGCCGCGGACCGGCTCGCGGCCGCGCTTGCGATTCGCGACGACGCGGTGCTCTGGCTGACCGGCGCGACGGCCCTGGCGAACGCGGGCATCGTGAACGCGACCGAGGCGGTCGCCGTGCCGCGTTTGCCGACCAC
>JAFKJJ010000417.1 GCA_017306025.1 Planctomycetota bacterium | reverse complement strand
CATGTTCAACCACTGACCCGGAGAACCCGATGTCGATTCTCTCCCGCCCGGACCGCCGCTCCGTCCTGAGGGCGGCCGCGGCCGCCGGGCTGCCCGCGTGGTTCGCCGCGGAACTGGCCGCCGACGAACCGCCCAGGAAGGCCGAGGACAAACCGAAGATCGCCCTCATCGGCTGCGGCGGGATGGGCCGCGGCGACGCCAACAACGCCAGGCGGTTCGGAACGATCGCCGCCGTGTGCGACGTGGACTCGGGCCGCGCCGCGGAGGCCGCGAAGCAGTTCGGCGGCGCGAAGGTGTACTCCGATTTCCGCAAACTGTTGGAGGCCGAGAAGGACGTTTCGGTCGTCATCAACGCCACCCCCGACCACTGGCACACGCTCGTCAACCTGGCCGCCCTGAAGGCCGGTAAAGACGTGTACAGTGAGAAGCCGCTGACGCTCACGATCGACGAGGGGAAGCGGGTCGTCGCGGCGGTGAAGGAGCACAAGCGGATACTCCAGACGGGGAGCCAGCAGCGGAGCGACGCCCGCTTCCGGCTCGCCTGCGAGGTCGTCCGCAACGGCCGGCTCGGGAAGCTCACTACCGTGACAAGCGTGCTGCCGCAGGGCTTGAACGCCGGGCCGTTCAAGACGGCCGTGGTGCCGAAGGAACTCGATTGGGACGCGTGGCAGGGGCCGACGGCCGAAACCGAATACGTGCCGGAGCGGTGCCACTTCAGCTTCCGGTACTGGACCGAGTACAGCGGCGGCACCCTGACCGACTGGGGCGCGCACCACAACGACATCGCGCTGTGGGGCATCGCCCCGGAGAGCGGCGGACCGGAGAGCGTCGAGGGGAAATTGCTTCTGAAGCCGGTGCCGGGCGGGTACACGGCCCCGGCCGCCTACGAGGCCACGTTCACTTACAAGAGTGGGGTGGTCCACAAGTGCGTCAGCACGACCGCGAGCACCATCACCGGCGCCCCGGCGAAGGGAAAGCCCGACGAGCTGCCGCACGGCGTCCGGTTCGAGGGGTCCGACGGCTGGCTGTTCGTCACCCGCGGCAAGATCGAGGCCAGCAAGCCGGAGTTCTTAAATGACAAGTTCGGCGACAAGGACGTGCGGTTGCCGGTGAGTAACGACCACATGGGGAACTTCTTCGAGGCTGTGAAGGCGCGGAAGCAGCCGATCTGCCCCGCGGAGGTGGGGCACCGTTCGGCGAGCGTCTGCCACCTGGCCGGCATCGCCGTGAGGCTCGGCCGAAAACTGAGGTGGGACCCCGTGAAGGAGGATTTCGTCGGCGACAAGGAGGCCAGCGCGCTCGTCGCCCGCGAGCAGCGGAAGAAGTGGAGCTACGAAACGATCTGAAGGCGTATCCCGGACGAGCCGACGGCTCGCCCGAGGTGGTGACGAAGGAACGAAGTGATGAGCGTGCGGTTCTCGCCCGACGCGTGCCTGGGCTGTGGCGAACCGCTCCGGCCGAAGTACTCGACCTACCGACACGGCACGCGCGGCCCGCTGTTTACGCTGGGGCTGGTCGGCGGAATGTTCGCGGTGCTCGGGCTGCTGGCGGTCTCGTTCCTCGGCGGCTTCGCGCTCGCGGACGAGCTCTTTGCCAACGCGAACCTGCCGGACCGCGAGAAGGGCGCGCTGACGTTCCTGATCCAGATCCCGATGTTCGCGCTCGTCGTGGTCGCGGCGCGACTCGGCTTCCGGGCGCTGCACCGGCTCCCGCGAACGTTCACCGTCGGCTGCGAGACGTGTACCTGGACCGGCCCGTGCAAGGTTTACGAAGCCGAGGTGTAGGCGGTGCCGTGTTCCGAGCGGTAGTGAAGCCGCGCGAGTTCGTGTCCGACCGCTGAGACAACCGACCTTGCCATCCGTTAGTTCGCTCGCCCCCGATTTCCGCAACGTTCGCGTGATCTTCTGCTGGCAGGGATCGCGCGACTTTGCAGGAGTTAAGAGCGCTCCAGCAGATGCTTCCGGGTTTCACCGAGGTGGGGCTGACCGATCTCCGCGTCAGGGTCGGCAACTCGGAGCACTGGGAATACAAAGTGTTGCCCCGGTGGCAAGCGGAAGCGGGCATCGTCCGACCCGCCGAGGCCGTGGGTTTGCGTGTGGAACTGATCGACGTGGAGACACGTTAAACGACCGACGAGGCTTCCCGATATGCGGCAACTGACTTTCCTCTGCTCGGCGGTCCTGCTCCTCGCGGGCGGCTCGCGCGTCCTCGCGGACGCGAAGAACCCGACCTACGACGACGACGTGATGCCCATCGTCAAGCAGTCGTGCGTCAACTGCCACGGCAACGACAAGCAGAAGGGCGGGCTGAACCTCGCCACCTACGCTGCGATGAGCCAGGGCGGCTCGTCCGGCGAGGTGGTCAAGGCGGGCGACCCGTCGAAGTCGCGCATCTACACGCTCTCGGCACACCTGGACGAGCCGAAGATGCCGCCCAGCGGCAACAAGATCGCCGACGCCCAGCTCGCCACCATGAAGCTCTGGATCGAACAGGGCGCGCGCGAAAAGTCGAGCAGCAAGGCGCCCGTGATGCCCAAGACGACCACCGACATCGGGCTGAAGTCGGTCGTGAAGGGCCGACCCGAGGGACCGCCGCCGATGCCGCAGTTCGGCAAGCTCAAGCTCGATCCGGTCGTGGTCGCGCGCCGGCCGGGCGCGATCCTCGCGATGGCCGCGAGCCCCTGGGCGCCGCTCCTCGCGGTGGGCGGGCAGAAGCAGGTCGTCCTCTACAACACCGACACCAACCAGATCGTCGGGTTCATCCCGTTCGAGCACGGCCAGATCAACAGCATCAAGTTCTCGCGCAACGCGCGGTTCGTCCTCGTCGCGGGCGGGAGGGGCGGCCAGTCCGGTAAGGCGATACTCCACAAGGTCGAAACGGGCGAAAAGGTCCTGGAGGTCGGCATCGAGAACGACGCGATCCTGGCCGCGGACATCTCCGCCGACCAGACGCAGATCGCGGTCGGCAGCCCGTCGAAGCTGGTGCGGATCTACTCCACCACCGACGGGAAGGTGCTCCACGAGATCAAGAAGCACACCGACTGGGTGACCGCGGTCGAGTACAGCCCGGACGGCGTGCTCCTGGCGACCGGCGACCGCAACGGCGGCGCCTTCGTGTGGGAGGCGTTCACCGGGCGCGAGTACTTCAGCCTGCGCGGGCACACCGCGATGATCACCGACGTGTCGTGGCGCGACGACTCCAACGTGCTCGCGACGTGCAGCGAGGACACGACGGTGAAGCTCTGGGAGATGGAGAACGGCAACCAGATCAAGAACTGGGGCGCGCACCCCGGAGGGGCCGCGAGCGTCCGGTTCACGCACGACGGCAAGTTGGCCACCACCGGCCGCGACAAGGTGACGAAGCTCTGGGACCAGAACGGCGCGGCGCAGAAGACGTTCGAGGCGTTCCCGGATCTGGGGCTGAAGGTCGCGGTGACGCACGACAACGCGCGCGTCATCGCCGGCGACTGGTCCGGCGTGGTGAAGTCGTGGAACGTGGCCGACGCGAAGCTCGTCGCGGCGCTCGACTCGAACCCGCTCCCCGTAGCCGAGCGTATGAAGAAGACCGAGGCGGCGCTTGTTGCGGCGCAGGCAAAGGTCGCCCCCGCTCAGGCCGCGTTCGACGCGGCGGCCCAGAGGGCGAAGGCCGCGGCCGACGCTCACGCCGCCGCAGTCGCGAAGCCGGCCAAGATCAACGCGGACCTCGCGGCCGCGCAGAAGGCCGTGACCGACTTCACCGCGGCCGCCAACGCCGCCAAGTCCCAGATGGACGCGGCGAAAGCGGAAGTGGACAAGCTCACGCCGGTCGCCACGGCGGCGAAGAACAAGGTGACGGCGCTGGAAACGACCGTCGCGGCCGAAACGGCCGCGGCGAAGATGCTGGCCGAGGCCGCGGCGAAAGCGCCGGGCAACGCCGACCTCGCGGCGCAATCCAAGAAGAAGGCCGACGCCCTCGCGGCGCTCAACACCGAACTGACCGCGGCGAAGAAAGCGCAGACCGACACGGCCGCGACGCTGAAGGCGGCGCAGGACAAGTTCGCGGCGCAGTCGAAGGCGTTTACCGACGCAACGGCGATGGTGACGGCCAACCAACAGAAGGTCGCGGCGCTGACGCCGATGGTGAAGCCGGCGACGGACGCCATCGCGCCCGCGAAGGCGGCGGCCGATGCCGCCAACGCGGCGGTTGCACCCGCTAAGGCCGCCCTCGACGCGACCAACGCCGAGGTGACGGTGACGAAGGCGGCGCTCGACCAACTGAAGGCCGCGACCGCACCTCCGGCAGCGCCGAAGAAATAGCAAAGCGAAAATTGCCACAAAAAGGCACAACGAGCCACAAAAAGAAGACGACTGATCAAAGAGACCTTGTTCTTCTTTTTGTGGCTCGTTGTGCCTTTTTGTGGCTATC
>JAFKJJ010000416.1 GCA_017306025.1 Planctomycetota bacterium | reverse complement strand
GGCCGACACGCTCATCAAGTGGCTGAAGGACCCGAACACGCGGGCCTCGCGGTTCGGGCTGTACGGGCTCTTACTGGGCCACGCCACCGCCAACCAGGCCGCCTACGCGAAGGAAATGCGCAAGCTGCTCGACGACCCGGAGCGGAAGTTCAGTAGCGGGCTGGACGGAATGCTGATGGGCTACACGCTGCTCGACAAGAAGGCCGGCTACGAGTACATCCTGAAGCTGGCCACCGACGCGGAGAGCGAGTTCCTGGTGAAGCACGCCGCGCTGAAGGCGCTGCGGTTCTTCTGGGAGTACCGCCCCGACGCGCTGACGAAGAAGCAGATCCTCGACGGGATGGCCGGGCTGATGGCGAACCCGGACATCGCGGACATGCCGATCGACGATCTGCGGAAGTGGCACGCCTGGGACATGACCCCGGTGGTGCTGTCGTACGCGGGCAAGGAGTCGCACAACTCGCTGCCGATCAACCGCCGCGCGATCCTGAAGTTCACGCTCGCGGCGAGTTGGGCCGACGCGAAGAACACGGCCGCGGCCGACTTCGTGGCGAAGGCCCGCAAGGACGACCCGGAGCGCGTCAAGCTGCTCGAAGAGTTGCTCCGCGACGAGATGAAGCCGCTGCCGAAGTCGCCGGAACCGAAGAAGTGATTTCAGAGTGGTCCGCTCGCTCCGCGAGCGGTGCGACACGCGCGGAATAGCGGCCCGGTCGAGACCTCCGCATCGACTGACGCCAACGTCGCCGCTCGCGGAGCGAGCGGACCACTCTGAAGAACTCCCCTTCCCGCGCGCGCCTTTCTTCGGGTATCACGACGGCCGCTCGCTCCCTACCGAGGCCGCGCATGTTCCGCTCGTTCGCACTCGTCGCCGCCCTCGTCCTCCTCGCGCCGCGCTCCGACGCCTGCACGTTCTGCGGCGACAACGTCCGCACCCGGCCGACCCTCCGCATGCAGTACGCGCAGTCGAAGGCCGTGCTGTACGGCACCCTCAAGAACCCGCGGTTCGACCCGAAGACCGACAACGGTTTCACCGACCTGCACATCTCCGCCGCGCTCAAGGACGACCCGGCCCGCGGCAATCAGAACGTCCTCACGATCCGCGCGTACCTGCCGATCATCGGCGACACGCCCGCCGAGTACGTGGCGTTCTGCGGCGTGGCCGGCGGCAAGCTCGATTACGCCTCCGGCGTCGGCGCGACGCCCGCGGTGGTCGAGTACCTCAAAGGCGCTGCGAAACTCGATACCGCCGACGCCCCGACCCGCCTCGGATACTTCTTCAAGTACCTCGGCTCGCCGGACGCGGTTGTCGCGGCCGACGCGTTCGTCGAGTTCGCCCGCGCCACCGACGCCGACATCGTCAAGGGCGCGAAGCGGTTCGACCCGGCCGTGCTGCGGAAGCTCCTGGCCGACGAGAAGACGCCCGCGGAGCGGCTCGGGGTGTTCGCGTTCCTGCTCGGCGTGTGCGGCGGCCCGGCGGACGCACAGTTCCTCGCGACCGCTCTGAAGCAAACCCCGCTGCCGGAGCACGTGCGCGACGCCTTCGGCGGCCTGCTCGCGGGCTACGTGCTCCTGTCCCCGAAAGACGGCTGGGCATTCACTCAGGCGGTACTCGGCGACGACAAACAGCCGTTCTCGGTGCGGCTGTCCGCGATCGGCTCGGTCCGCTTCTTCCAGGCGACCCGCGGCGCCGAGTGCAAGGCCGACGTGCTGCGGTGCTGTTCGGCGCTGTTGCCGCACGGCGACTTCGCGGACCAGGCGATCGAGGACCTGCGCCGGTGGGGTTACTGGGATCTGAGCGCGGAAGTATTCGCGCAGTTCGCCAAGCCGACCCACGCGGCACCGATCGTCCGCCGGTGCATCGTGCGGTACGCGCTGACGTGCCCTAACGACGACGCAAAGCGCTTCGTCGCGGCCGTGAAGCAGTCCGACCCGAAGCTCGTCGCCGCGGTCGAGGAGCAGTTGAAGCAGTTCGAACGGAAGTAGCCCCCGTGGTCCGGTCACGGAGTGACCGGGTCTCGGATTCCGGTCACGGAGTGGCCGGACCACCGTACAACACCCCTCATGCTCACCATCCCCGCCACGCAGTTCCACGCGCCCACCGAACCGCCCGCCACCGTGCAAGCCGACTGGCTCGCGGTCGGCGTGTGGGCCGACCAGCCGCACACCGGCCCCGCGGCCGACCTCGTCGCGAAGCTCCGCGACGCCGGTGACTTCGGCGCCAAGCACCTCGAACTCGTCCCGGTCCTGAACCCGACGGGCGTCGCGGCCAAGCGGTTGCTCCTTGTCGGGCTCGGCAAGCGCGACGACGCGAAACGTGCCACCCTTCATGACGCCGCGGCCGCCGCGGCGCGGCACGTCACGACGAAGAAGGCCGGCACGGTCGCGTTCGTGCTGCCGGCCCCGGAATGGGCGCTGGCCGTCGGCGTGGGGCTGGCGCAGGGGTGTCAGGGACCGGGCGTTCGCAAGACCGCGCCGACGCGGTTCGCGCCGGATCACTTCCTGCTCGTCGGGGGCGATGCCGGCGCGCTGCCGCGGGTCCGCGCCGAGGCCCGCGCGCTGTGGCTGGCGCGTGAACTGGTCAACACGCCGCCGTGCGACCTCTACCCCGAAACGTTCGCGGTCGCCGCGGCCGACGCCGGGCGACTTGGCGGCTTCGCGGTCGAGGTGTGGGACGAGTCGCGGCTCGCGGCCGAGCGGATGGGCTCGCTCCTCGCCGTCGCGAGGGGTTCGGCGCGCCCGGCGCGGCTCGCGATCCTTCGGTACAGCGGCAACCCCGGTGGACCGGTGCTCGGGCTGGTCGGCAAGGGCGTCACGTTCGACAGCGGCGGGCTGTCGCTCAAGCCGACGGACGGCATGGTGGACATGAAGTGCGACATGGCCGGCGCCGCGGCGGTGCTCGCGGGCGTTCAGGCGGTCGCAGAACTGAAGCTCCCCGTCAACGTGCTCGGCGTGCTGGCCCTGGTCGAAAACATGCCGGGCGGTCGTTCCATGAAGCTCGGGGACGTGCTCACCGCCCGCAACGGGAAGACGATCGAGGTTCTCAACACGGACGCGGAAGGGCGTTTGATTCTGGCCGATGCGCTCTGCTACGCCTCCGAACAAACGGATCGCCTCGTGAACTTCGCGACGCTCACCGGGGCGTGTATGGTCGCGCTGGGCACCGAGACGTGCGGGCTGATGACCAACAACGACGCCTGGGGCGACGCGGTTCTGGCCGCGGTGTCGCGGGCCGGCGAGCGGGCGTGGAAGCTGCCGATGGATTCGAGCTACGACGGGCTCATCAAGAGCAAGGTCGCGGACATGCGGAACACGGGCGGCGGGCGGTGGGCCGGCGCGATCGCCGGCGGGAAGTTCCTCGAACAGTTCGTCGGCAGCGCCCGGTGGGTTCACCTCGACATCGCCGGCCCTGCGTGGGCCGAGAGCGAATCCGCCGCCCTCGACGCAGGCGGAACCGGCTGCATGGTGCGGAGCATCGTGGAAATGGCCCTTGCTCAGCCGCAAGTCGTAAAGTCGTAAAGTCCAAAGTCAGAAGAACGACCGTCTTCGACTTTATGACTTTCGACTTTACGATCTTCGACTAACGACCGACTAACGGCCGGCGATCGTCAATTGCACGCGGTACAGGCTCTTGCCCGCGGTGATGTAGAGCGTCTTCTTGTCGGCGCCGCCGAAGCAGCAGTTGTTCGGGTCTTCCGGCGTCTTCAGGAAGGCCAGTTTCTTACCGTCGGGGCTGAAGAAGTAGATCCCGCCCGCGTCCTTGCTCCCCGCGGTCGCCACGACCGTTCCGTCGGCCGCGGCCGTCATCCCGTCGATCCCACGCTCCGCCCCGAAGTCGTACAGCTTCTTCCCGGCCCCGACGGTGCCGTCCGCGTGGAGCGGGTACGCGCGCAGCTCCCGCGGCTTCTTCTTGTCGCTGTTGCTCTCGGCCACGTACAGCGTCTTGCCGTCGGGCGAGATCACCAGGCCGTTCGGCTTCGTCACGTCCGAAATGATGCGCGTCACACGGCCGTCCGGATCGACGCGGTAGACCGACTCGTGGTCGAGTTCGCGCTTCTCGTCGCCGACGTACCGCGGGTCGCTGAAGTAGACGCGACCCTTCGCGTCGAGCGTGAGGTCGTTGGGCGAGTTGAATTGCTTCCCCTCGAACTTGTCGGCGAGGGCTTTGACGGCGCCGTCCTTCTCGGTGACGCTAATGCGCCGACCGCCGCCGGTGTTGGCCCCCTCGCAGGCGATCAGTCGGCCCTGCGAATCGAACTGCAGCCCGTTGGACCGACCGCTCGTGTCGCGGAACGCGGTGGTCTTCCCCGTCTTGGGGTCGAACCGCATGATGCGGTTGCCGATGTCGGAGAAGTAGACGCACCCGTCCGGCCCCTCGGCCGGACCTTCGGTGAACTCCCCTTCCGACCA
>JAFKJJ010000551.1 GCA_017306025.1 Planctomycetota bacterium | reverse complement strand
CGCCCAAGGCATCCTCATGTCCGTGTTCGAGACGTGCCGCCGGCACGCCCGGCCCGTGCTCGAGTTCGTCAGCGAGAACCTGCGTGCCTGGGGCAATCGCCTGCTCCAAGCCCCCACGCTACTCCCTGGGCGCTAATCAAGTACGAGCCACCGCACCTCTGGATCCGGGCACCCAGGAGCATGTGGCTATCGACCTGACCCTCATCCCCTATCACGGCACGCACCACCAGAACGAGAACGAACTGTACCGGTCCCGGGCCAAGAGCGGAACCACCCACTTCCACGCTTACACCACCGCCTACCTGATTCGGCACGGGAAGCGGGTTACTCTGGCTCTCACCTTCGTCAAGAAGGGCGAGGATCTGACCCGTGTGATCCCGCGCCTGCTGCGCACCGTACGCGGCGCGGGAGTGCGGCCGGGCCTGGCTTTATTGGACCGGGGCTTCTTCTGTGTGGGGGTGATCCGCTGCCGGCAGGCGGCCCCGAACACCGCTTCTGATGCCGGTGCCGTTGCGCGGGCGGACGAAGGATCATCCCAAGGGGCCGGGCGGCACGCGGGTGTTCGGTTACCGGAAGAGGAGCGGGCGCGGTCATCACACCCTGCGCCATACCGGCGGCACGACGGCGCGGGTGGGGGGCGTGGCTCACGGCCGGAACCGGGCCGGGCGCCGGGGCAAGCGCGGTCGGGAGCGCCTGGTGTATGCGTACGGGGGCTTCGGGCCACCGGGTGCGTCACCGGTGAGCCCGTTGTATCGGAGTCGGTTCGGGATCGGGACCAGCTACCGTCAGATGAACCCGTGTCGTGTGCGGACCCGCACCCGTGGCCCAGCGGTGCGCCTGTTGTTGGTGGGCGTGGCGCTTGTGCTGCGGAGCGTGTGGGTGTGGTTGCACGGGGAAGTGCTCTCGGCCCGGCGCCGGGGCCACCGGGCGTTGCGGTTGAAGTTACTGCGCGTCAAGGCGGTGCTGCTGATGCTCCTCGCGGTCGCGATCGTAATGTTCGACCTCGTTGACGACATACCAACACAACGACCCGTCCCGGACAGGCTACGAACCTAACCGGGACCGATCTTGGGAACTACTGTTTGTGATTAGCGCCACAAATCACA
The DNA here is from genome assembly GCA_017306025.1 of Planctomycetota bacterium. GTDB lineage: Bacteria > Planctomycetota > Planctomycetia > Gemmatales > Gemmataceae > Gemmata. Next base: position 27,067 of record JAFKJJ010000551.1, on the reverse strand, counting down.
CCGCTTCCTTTGATCGGCGCCGGGCGCCCAACGGGGTTCCCTGGGCGGCCGCTGTGATCGGGAGTATCGACGGAACGCTCGCCCTCGCGCCCGTCGCCACCGTCAGCCCCGTCGAGCCCAAATCACCCGTCCGCGCGAGCAATTCGCTTGGCGCGCCCTCGCGCGCGTGCTCTACTTCGCATTCGGTCCAAGCGCCCTCCGACCGACCCGCCCGAGGTGAGTTCGTGAAAGCCAATTTCGTCTGCCCGGCGTGCAAAGCCACCGTCACCGCCCCCGCCTCGCTCCAGGGCGAGGCGTACCCGTGTCCCAAGTGCCGGGCCGCCGTGGAAAGTTGGCCCGCACCGATCAACCCGCCCGCGCCCGCACCGGCGAGCGCCCCCACAAGCGTTCGCGTCATGCCGCCCCCCGTCGAACAGGCGGTGTGGCACTACTCGGCCAACGGCGCGAAGCGCGGGCCGGTGACGACCACACAACTCAAGTCCCTCGTCGAATCCGGCGTGCTGCGGACGAACGACCTGCTCTGGCGCGAGGGAATGCCGGCCTGGGTCGAGGCCGGCACGGTGCCCGAACTGTTCCCGGCCGGGGCGCAGGTGAAACCGCCTCCCGCGCCCGCCCCGGTGGCGGTTCAGCCGCCGCCCGTGCCGGTGGCCGTGCAGCCGGTCCCGCAGCCGGCCGAAGACGACTACGACGACCGGGACCGGCGGGCGCCCCGCGACGAGCGGCAGGCGATCCAGGTCAACGTTCATCAGGTGGTCGAGCGGGACGAGGAGGAGCGCCGGCCGCGCCGGCGGCGCCGGGAGGGCTTCCGTTGCCCGTACTGCGGCTCGACGGAACCGCCCATCGTCCGGCGGCAGGTGTCCGGGGCCGGGTGGGCCGTGTTCGTCATCCTCCTGATCTTCACCATCGTCTTCTGCTTCCTCGGCCTGTTCATTCAGGAAGACGTGCGGTACTGCCGGGATTGCGGCGCGAAGCTTAGCCCGTAAATCGGTAGTCACAAGTCGTAAGGTCGCAAGTCGTAAAGTCGAAGACCGACGTGGCTCGGGTCTTCGACTTTACGACTTGCGACCTTACGACTTTATGACTCTTGGCCTACGCGCGGAACAGTTCTCGCACCGGTTCGCCGGTCTCGACGAGCGCCATCGGGCGCTGCTGCGCGTCGGGGAAGTGGGCCTTCCGCGCGTTGATGCCGAGGTGCCGGAAGACGGTCGCGGTCGCGTTCTGCGGCGACACCGGCCGGTCCGCGACGTACTCCCCCTGCGGCGTGCTGCGGCCGATCGCCTGCCCCGTCTTCATCGAGCCGCAGCCCGTCAGCACGCTGAACACGTTCGGCCGAGGCAGGCGGCGTAGTGGAAGAAGTTGTCCGTGCCGCCGCGCAGGTGCGGCACCGCGGCATACGGAGGAGCCGGGCTTCCGCGCCGACGAGCATCGCCGCGGCCGAGCCCACGCCCGGCCGGCGCTGCGCCATGAAGTCGGCCGCGTTGAAGGCCAGGCGTCCTGCTCGCCCGCACGCTGCCGGCGGCGGAACTGGTCGCCCGGCCGCGCGCCGAACTGAGCGAAACGCCGCCCCGGCCCGACGGCACGGGGTGAGTACCGCCGGACGAACCGCGAGTAGCGGGCGGGCGCGTGTACCCGATTCTGACGCGCCGGGAACGAAAGAAGCCCGGCCGTGCGGCCGGGCTCCGGAGTTATTGGTGTTTGGCCCCGGCTCAGAAGTTGGGGATGGTCTCGCCGCCGGCGCGGGTGGCGAGCCACTGGAGCGTCTGGAGCGGAACCGAGTTGGTCATGAACCGCACCGACCCGTCGGCCATCAGCATGTTCGCACCGCCGCTGTGGCCCGACGAGAACGGGAGGTTCGTTCCCGTGTTGTCGCACGTCCCATTGCCGCAGTTGTTGCTCATCCCGTTCTGGTTGATCGGGTACCGCACGGTCGTGGTGTTGAACGCGCGGTTGTCGCCGCCGGACTGGTAGTTCGGCGGCTCCCGATTGTCCCCGTTGGCCCCCATCGTCCAGCCGTGCGGCCCCTGGCTCGTGATCGCATTGAAGCTGCCGATGATCGGCTGGTTGTTCGAATCCCGCAGGTGGCTGCTCTGTTCACCAACGAGCAGCGTGTTACTGGTGCCGTCGGTGATCCCTACCATCGTCACCTTGCTGTTCGGATACAGGATACCGCCGCCACTCACGATCCCGTAGCTACCGCTCGAAGCCGTCGTGTCGGCAGAGGAACCGGCCACGCCGACGTACGTCGTGAACATCTCGATCGAGCCGGCGTTGTAGGACGTCGAGTAAAAGTCCGGAAGGTTCGAGGACGGGCACCGGTAAGTCTTGATCGTGATGTTGTTGACGCGACCGGTGTTCGCCGCGTTCGAGTAGCCGCTCGAGCTGGTAAAAGACCACCCCTGGAAGATGTTCTGCTGCTCGATGTGCGGGAGGATGTACACCTTCCACGAACTGCGCCACGAGGCAGTCACGGCCCCGCTGCTGTTCTTGTCCGGCTCGCACCCCGGCGGCATCTTGTTGTTCTGGTCGTGGTAGTTGTGCAGCGCCAGCCCGAGTTGTTTGAGGTTGTTGCTGCACGACATGCGCGCGGCGGCCTCGCGGACCTTCTGGACGGCGGGGAGGAGCAGCCCGATCAGGATCGCAATGATCGCGATCACCACCAGCAGCTCGATCAACGTGAAACCGCGCCGCCCCTTCCGAACTCGCATCGCCGACATGAGACTCTCCTGCACCGTGACCGGAAGAGAGAAACGAAAACGACAACCCACTCCGAGGTGGGATCACCGCCGGGCAAACAGAGAAAAATTGTGAATGAATACAAGTGTTAATTCGTAAGCGGCGGCCGTCAAGAAAAAAGCCGCGCGGTTTCCGCGTGATCCGACCTCGACCTCAATCCGCGGCCTTCTACATCAGACGCGGGCGAAGAGATTCCACTGCCGTCTAAACCCCGCGCGCGGGCGAGGGGGACACGAAAAAACCTGAGAACTTGACCACCCCCGCGCCGCCCGCGATCATTCCCACTTAACGACTCCCCTCACACGGTTCCGTTTCACCGGGATAGCATGAAAACGATCCTGATGCCGATCGGCGATGCCGCGGAAGTGCTCGACACGTACTACCCGCTCTTCCGCCTCCAAGAGGAGGGCTACCGCGTCCTCCTCGCGGGGCCGCAGAAGCGCGCGTATCACCTCGTTCTGCACGAGCGGCCCGACGGCTGGGACATCACCCAGGAGCGGCCCGGCTACACGCTCGAAACCGACATCGCGTTCAAGGACGTGGACGCGGACGCGCTCGCCGGCATGGTCATCACGGGGGGGCGGGCGCCGGAATACCTCCGCTACGACGCCGACCTGATCCGCATCACGAAGGCGCTGTTCGCCGCGAACAAGCCGGTCGCCAGCGTCTGCCACGGCATCGAGATCATCGCCGCGGCCGACGTGATCCGCGGGCGCGAAGTGACCACCGTCGCCAAGTGTGCCCTGGACTGCACGTTCTCCGGCGGCGTCTACGTGAACCGCGAGGTCGTGGTCAGCGGGAACCTCGTCACCTGCCGCACCTGGCACGACAACCCCGCCTGGATGCGGGAGTATTTGAAGCTGCTGCGCGGGTGAAGCGAAGTCGTCACCCGCGGCGCCCCAGCGCCCTCGTCGGGCGAACCACGAACGGTCCTCGCCGTCGGCGGGCTCTTCGCGCGAAGTCATAACTGCCGGTTCCCGGTTGTCGCCCTCACATCCACGGGAACCGGTTCCGGGACGGGTATCGGCCGAAACGATCCGCGGCGGTCGGTGTCCGGTCGGACGCCCGGGGCACGTATTCCCGTTTACCGGCCGGCGTTTGACCGTGCCGCCCCGCGGACTCGGCGCTGACGTCCCGTTGTCGGCGGGCCGCGTCCGAATGCGGGAAGGCGGCCGGCGAATCGGTTCGCTTTTCGCTTTACTAAACCATTACCACTTCGATAGGCTGCACCGACCCAAACCTCGATAATCTTCGGATTCGGTCGCTCGTGAAACGGTTCGAGACCCGTTCGGCGCGCCGTCCCGGTAATCAAGGAGAACGCGATGAAGAACGCCCCCGGTTTCGCGTGTGGCCGAGTTTCGAGCGGGTCCCGCCGGGACCGTCTCGCCCCCCGCGCCCGGCCCCCGCGCTGCGACTGCCGGTGTTTCATCATCCCCACCGACGTGCTCGAACGCATGGCGAAGGACAAGAAACTCACCCCCGAGGAGCGCAAGCCCTTCGTCGACACCATGAAGGTCGAGAAGGAGTGGCGCAAGGCCCGTGTGGCGCTGTCCAAACTGTCTCATCTGGTCCGAACGGTTCTCCCGGCCGCGCCCGCCGCGGCGGCACCGGCCGCGCCCGCCGTCACGGTTTTCGACTGCGCCCACGGGACCACGCTGCCCGGGTCCCCCGTGCCGAACCCGGGGACGGCCCCGGACGCCGTAGCCAAACGGGCGTTCACCGAGACCCAGGCGGTCGCCGACTTCTATCAGACGTGCTTCGGGCGCAATTCCGTCGACGACGCCGGCATGACGCTGATGTCGTCCATCCACTACAGCATCAACTACAACAACGCGTTCTGGAACGGCACCCAGATGACCTACGGCGACGGCGACGGGAACATCTTCATCGATTTCACCAAGGGCAACGACGTCATCGCCCACGAGCTGACGCACGGCGTTACCCAGTACTCCGCGCGGCTGTCCTACACCAACCAGGCGGGCGGCCTCAACGAGAGCGTCTCGGACGTGTTCGGTTCGATGTTCCGACAGTGGCAGGCCGACCAGGACGTCACGGGCGCGGACTGGCTGATCGGCTCGGACATCATGGGGCCGGGGGCGACCGCGCGGGGCTTCACCTGCCTGCGCGACCTGTCGAACCCCGCGGCGAAGCACTGCCTGGCGCCGCAACCGACCAAGTTCTCGCAGTACCGCGACGGCCTGGACCCCCACTTCAGCAGCGGCATCCCGAATTTCGCCTTTTACAAAGCCGCGATGGCCATCGGGGGGAAGAGTTGGGAGAAGGCCGGCAAGATCTGGTACCAGGCTTTGACCGGCTTCCCCCCCAGCCCTAACATGAGGATGAGCGCGTTCGCCAAGCGAACGCGCTCGCTGGCGGCCAGCATGTTCCCCACCGAGCCGGCCGTCAGAACCGCGGTCGATAAGGCCTGGACCGCCGTCGGGCTTTAGGCCGTTCGCCCGGAGGACGGGCTATGTCGCTGTTGCACGTGGAACGGGTCGGAGGGTTGGCGGGTTTCGGCGGCCCCGGCGCTCACGTCCGGAGCCGCGGCCAACTCGACCCGGACGACCTCTCCGCCGAGGAGCGGCACGCGGTGGAGGTGCTGTTCAAGACGCGCGGCCGTGCGAAGGGCGCTCAGACGCCCGACGCGTTTCATTACCGGATCTCCCGTACCACCGCTGCGGGAACGGAAACCGTCGAGGTTCCGGAATCGGCGGTCCCAACCGCCCTCGTTCGGTGCGTGAAGGACGAACTCGTTTAAGTCGCTTCTGACGGCGCGTTTTCGCTTACGACGTCCGTGAATTCATCTTGCGAGGTGGGTGGTACGCCAAGCGGCCACCCGTGTACCGTTAGGATCTGGCCAATACCCGGTGGGAGGTGATCGCCTCCTTCTTCCCCGATCGTTACCACCTCGGCACGCAGGAGGCCCTCGGAAGGACCATCGGCCGCTGGTCAGCGGCGTCATCTGGCACCGCCGCCCAGAAGAACCACGCGCCCGATCCGAACTTCGACAGACACACATACCGGGTGCGCCACATCATCGAGCGGATGGTCGGTTGGTTCAAGGAGTGCCGGGCGCGGGGCACCCGCTACGACAAGCTGGCCGTCAGTTCCGTCGCGTTGCGGACGGCCGTCAATGTCCCACACCTGCCCGGAAAACGGCCCAATCGCCTCAAAAACATATAGTCGCAAACGATCTAAGTGGTGCATCCGCCAAATCACCGAACGCCCGGGACGACCGCCACGCCGGGGGCTCGCTTGGGTCAGTGGCGGCGCCGGCGTCCCCAGACGAACGGGTGCTTGTGCCCGTTCCAGTAGGCGGCCGCCTTCTCGACGGCCGCGCACACCTGCTCCCACGTCTCGAACCGGCGACCCTTCAGCGCCAGCGACCGCAGCACCTTCCACCACGGCTCGATCCGGTTCCGGTACGCCGCGTACGTGGGCTGGAACACGAACTCCCACCGCGGGTACGCCAGCGAGAACAACAGCACGTCCGGCGCCCGGTGCGCCTGCAAGTTGTCCAGGATCGCATATACGGTCCCGACGTCGGTCGGCACCCACCAGTCCACCCGCCTCCAAGAAGTCGACTCCGTTGGCCGCCGTCCGACCCGGGTATGGGGAGGCGCGCCTCACCGGTGGCCGGGCGAAATGCCCCGAAGATGTACCCCTTGCCCCGGCGACCGTAATCCACTTCCGGCTCGGCCCGCCGGGACCGCGGGCGCCGCGCGGATCACCTGTCGGCCCGGGAAGCTCTTGGCCGACTTCGGCCCATCTCGTCAAGGCACATGACGATCGAGCGCTCGGGCGGGCGGGTGTAGAGGTGCTCGATGGCCCTTTATTCCGGCGAACTGTGGGTCCACCTTCTCGCCGAACCACGTCTCCTGTTTCCGCCAGCGCAACCCCTCGGCAACCAAGATCTCGTCGATCCGGGAACGCTTGATCGGGAGCCCGTTCTGCTCACTCAGGTAGGCACGCGATCGGTCCAGGGGCCACGAGGCGAAGGGCAGGCCCAGCGCCTCGGGCTTGGTCCGGGCCGCCGCGATCACTTCGGCCTTCTGCTCGGCGCTGTAGGTCGGCGGGCGCCCGGACCGTTCGCGGTCCGCCAACCCCGTCAGGCTCTCGGCGCTGAACCGGCGAAGCCACTCGTACACGGTTCCCGGGGTGATCCCGAGCCGTCGGGCCAGGTGGGCGTGGCGCCCCCGATCGGCCAGCCCCAGAATGATCTGGAGCCGCTGGACCAACCGCACCTGCTCCGTTCGGGACCGGGCGAGGCGTCCGAGTTCCGCGCTCGTCGTCGGTCCGTTCTCGCTGGGCGATCCGCGCTGGCATGGGGTCCCCCCGCTCGGAGAGGCGCAATCCCTATGCCGACTTGCCGGATGCACCACTTAGCGATGAACGGAGATCGCACCCGGCGGGAGCACGGCCGCGTGCTTGGGCGCGGGGACGCCCAGCGCCCAGGCGAGCGTCGGCGCCACCGACAGCGACGACACCCGCTCCTTGTGTTGACCGAGCGGCGGCACGCCCGCGCCGTAGACCAGGAACGGGATGTGCGCGTCGTACGGGTGCGGGGAGCCGTGGCCCGTGCCGCCCTTATACGGCGTGATCTGCACCCCGGCCTTCGGGATCACGATCACGTCGCCGCACCGGTCCGGGCGGTAGGCCAACACGACGGCCTGTTTGAACGGGTGGTCCTTCGAGAGCTTCTCCTCCAGTTCCTTCCGCGTGAACGCCGTTTCGACGTACCCGCGGCCCGCGAACCAGTCGCGCACCGCGGCCGCGACGTCTTCGACCTTCAGTTTCCGCGCCGCGATGGCGTCGTAATCGAGGTAGACCCACGGCCACACCTCGTTCGCGTCGGCGTCGCGGACCTTCAGCCAGTGGGTCGGGGCGCCCGGCGCCGCGCCGTACATCGCGGTGAGGGCCGTTTCGAGCTCGGCCAGCATTTCGTTCTTCGGAGCGGTCACGACCCGCGCCGCGGCCGGGTACTTCTCCTTCGTGGAGGCGAGTTCGGGCAGCGGGCAGACGCCGTGGTCGGCCGTCAGCACCAGCGTGTAGCGGTCCCGCCCCACCTCCGTATCAAGGAACTTCAGGAACTCGCCGACGATCCGGTCCGACCGCAAGGTGATGTCGAGCACCTCCTGTGAGTCCGGGCCGAAGAAGTGCCCGACCATGTCGTTCGAGGAGAAGCTCACGCACAAGAGGTCGGACGCCTCGCCGCGGCCGAGCTTCTCCGCGGTGACGCACCTCTTCACGAGCGCGAAGAGCAACTCGTTGCCGGCCGGCGACAGTTCGATCGCGTCGTAGTACGCCTTCGCGGGCGCGTCGAGCTTCCCCTTGTACGGGTGCGGGAACACGCGCCCCTGGCCGTTGACGCCGGGCGCCTCGGCCGCGACATCGTCCGGGCCGCTGAACTTCGCGTAGTCGAGGTCCGGCCGCAACTTCTCCCACGAGGTGTTGAACCACGCGTCGGCGGGCTTGCCGCTGTTGAACTCCGTGACCCACGGGTGCGCCGCGTCACGGCCGTAGAACGCGCCGGTGTGGAACCGACCGTCGCGCGTGTCGAAGCAGTACGCCCCGTCGGGCTTCTGCCCGCCCATCAGCACCGCGGTGCGGTCCTTAATGGAGAGCGAGAACACGCGCCCCTTTCCCTTCGTCGCCTCTTGGAGCGACTCGCCGACGGTCTGCGCGAGGAGGCGTTCGGGCGAGTAGCCGCTGCCCGCCCCGCGGCTCGGTTTGCCGAGTTCGGGCGGCACCGGCGGGATGAGGTCGTAGGGGCGGCTCGGTTGGCAGCAGTAGACGCGCGTGCCGAGCCTGCGGTCGAACCACTCGTTCTCGATGATCCCGTGAACGGAGGGCGGCGCGCCGGTCGAGAGCGACGCGTGCCCCGGGCCGGTGGACGTGCAGGCGTAGGGGACGAAGCACTCGCTGAACCAGATCCCGTTCTTCTTCATGCGCTCGAAGCCGTCCGGGCCGTAGAGTTCGGCCCAGCGCGTCATGTAATCGCCGCGCATCTGATCGAAGACGACGAGCACGACGAGTTTGGACCGCGGCGCCCGGCCCGACGGCGCCGGCGGGCCGGGCGGCTCGGCCGGCGCGGGGTGCGGTTCCGGGGCGGGCTTCGGCGGCTCGGGGCGAAGGGCGAGGTAGCAACCGACCGCGGCCCCGACGAGCAGAAGCGGAAGGAGGATGTAGAGGGCGGTGCGGGGCATGAGGCTCCTGCGATTGGAACGCAACAAAACACGGGCATCCGTCCCGCACACGACAGAGCACAGGGTGGAAACCCTGTGCTCTGTCTCGCGGTAAGGGGCGTGAGGTAACTTCCCGTCGTTGTCGAGCAGCTCCCACTTCTCGCCGAAGAACCCGGCACGCACGACCTTGCCGGGGTAGCGCGCGTTCGGCGGCGTGGTGACGTCGATCACCGCGTAGTCGGGCAGCTTCGACACCTGGCGCGCGTTGTTGAGGTAGTCGTACTCGCGGAACGTGAAACCGCTGTTAATGACCACGTATTTCGACGGGTTCAGTGGGTTGGGGTAGATGAGCACCGGAACGTGCGTGCCGGCTTCGTAAGTGTCCTTGCCGACCACGACCCCCTTGTCGGTCCATCTGACCGGCAGCTTGTCGGCGATCTTCGCGAGCACCTTGTTGCTCGACGGGTCGCCCCAGAGGACGAGGTTGCTGTTCTTGATGTCCGCGTCGGTGATCTCGGTGTCGGCCTTCACCGGCGCGTCGCCGCGGAACTGCTTCCGCCAGTGGTCGACGGCGCGCTTCATCTCCTTCTCGGCCCATTCGCCGACTTTCGCGTTCAGCGGTTTGCCGGACGGCTTCACCATCACGAACGCGTCCATAAACGCGTCGTCGATGGGACCCTGCAAGCCGGGGCGCTTGTGCAACCCCCGTGGAAGGTCGAACTCCTTCGTCCACTTGCCGTCGACCTTGCGGAGTCGCAGCGCGGCGCGCGAGCCCGGCGGCGGAGCGGCTTCGACTCTGTGCTCGATCGTGGTGCCGTCAATGGTGACGTCCACGCCGGCGGACGCGAACCAGGCGACCACACCGGTCACGTTCTCCGTCTTCAGGGTAACGGCTCGGCCCTTCCGCTCGCCCTCGACGCGGGCGCGCTCCCAGTGCTTGCCCATTCCGGAGAGGTCGATCCCCGGCCCCTCGTTATAGCGGAGCGTGAAGGTGGTGAACTTGAACTTCTCCGGCCACTCCGATTTGCCCTTCGCCACGATCGCGTCGATGCGCTTGTTGACCTCCTCCTTTGCGCCCTTCTCGTAGCTGTGGCCGGTCTTCGGGCCGATGATGTGAACGAGTTCGAGCCCGACCTTCTTCATCTCGCGGGCCATCACGTCCGCGGCCTGTTTCTGCGAATCGATTTCGCCGCTGTAGGCGACCGTCGGCAGATTGAAGAGGTTCAGCGCGTAGTCTTTGGAGTCGTACATGTGCCACAGCTTCACTTCGTACCACGGCGTCTGGCTAATGTCTTCCTTCTGGTAGATCTTGAGGAACTCCGGCGTGTCGCTGAAGCCGGCCCCGGGCGCGCACGCGGCCCAGAGCGTCGGGTAATGCACCCCGTACTGCCAGCACGCGGCGCCGCCCATGCTGAACCCGCGCGCCACGAGCCGATCCTCGTCGATGCGGTAGTGCTTCCTGGCGTGCTCCAGGCACTCGAAGGTGTCGACCTCGCCCGCGAACTTGTTGGCGTTGCTGAAGCGGCCGTAGGGGTGCAGGATGAACTGCCCCGGAACCGGGATGATGCCGCCGGTGCCGGGCGAGTTGGCCATGAAGTTCGCCTCCATGACGTTTTCGAAGCGGCCGTGCCACCAGAAATCGAGCCGGTGCTTCGTCTTCGCAGCGAAGTCGTACTCCTTCGGGACGATCATCCAGTACGGTTGCACGCCGCCGTCGATCTTCGACACGTACCCGCGGAGCACGCCGCCGGTCTGGGTGGTCCAGGGCGTCTTGCCGTCCTTGAGCTGCTTCGCGCGGTCGAGGCCCACGGCCAGGGCCTTCTTCACGTTCGCGGCCGGCTTCGCGCCCTTGCCGTCGAAAATCTCGTTGTAGTCGAGCGCCCACCGCACCGCCTTCTCGTAGACGAGCACGTCCGGGAGTAGGTCGTGCTTGCCGATGTCCTTGATGAGCTGCTGGAGTTCCGCCAAGCCCTTCTTGATCTCGTCGCGGTCGGCGTCGGGGATGGCGTTGCCGGGGGGCGGGACCGGGCGCACGTTGTCGACGACGTTGTCCTTCGGCCCGTCGGCGCGGGTGAAGTTTGCGGGCAGGGCCGCGAGCGCGGCGAGGGCCGCGAGGAACAGTGAGGCAGCGAGAGCGCGTGGCAGCGCGAACATCGGAGCACCTCCGGGGTGTCGTGTGGGTAGGCACAATCTACACCGCAACGTGCCCGTTACCAGGGGTTTCGACCCCCGCTAACGGGCGCGGCCGACGTGTCCCGGCCCCTTCTCCGCGGCGCGCGCGTCTGCTAGAACAACAGTTGAACGTTTCACACGGCCGGGACATTCCGCAGGGAAGCAGAGTCCCCCAACACGAGGTTCCGATGGCGTCTACGAAGATGATCGACATCCGGCGCGGCATGGTGCTGAACATGAACGGCACCCTGTTCTACTGCCTCGACCGCGACCTCAACACGCCCGGCAACTGGCGCGCGATCCTGTACCTCAAGCTCAAGAACATGACCACCGGCTCGATCACCGACGAGCGCGTCCACCCGGACGACAAGGTCGACGTTGTGTACCTCGACACCAAGGACTACTCCTACTCGTACAAGGACGGCGACGACTTCGTGTTCGTCGACAAGGAGACCTTCGAGCCGGTCACCCTATCGGGCGACATGGTCGGCGGGATGATGAAGTACCTGCGCGAGAACGACGACGTGAAGATCACGTTCTACGACGGCAAGGCGCTGTCGATGGAACTGCCGCAGACCGTCACGCTGAAGATCGTGGAGACGGAACCGGGCATCAAGGGCGCGACGGCCGCCGCCCAGACGAAGCGGGCCGTGCTGGAGACGGGCCTCGAAATTCAGGTGCCGTCGTTCATCGCCGAGGGCGAACTGGTCGTCGTCCAGACCGAAGACGGCAAGTACCTCAAGCGCGCGAAGGAAGGCAAGTAACAGAGGGACAGAGCCACAGAGGGCAGAAGCCCGATGAAGCGCTTCGCCTCCGTCTGTGGCTCTGTCCCTCTGTGGCTCTGTCCCTCTGGCCTCTTGTTTTCTGAAACTCGCCCCCGCTCCGCGAAGTACCTCCGGGCAAGACCCCACCGGAGGCGCAGATGGGCCGCTCAACCCTTCTCGTTGTCGCCAGCGCGTTGCTCGGCCCGCTCGCGGCTACCGCTCCCCTTCGGGCCGCGGACCCGCTCGACAGCATCCCGCCCTCGGCGCAACTCGTCGTCGTGTCCGATCACCCGCGGAAGCTCGCGGAAGCCGTCACCGGGCTCGAAGCGCTCCAGAAAGCACAAAAACTCCCGCAATATCGCGGCGTTTATGACTCGGCCGCGACGAAGCGGGCATTCCAACTGCTCGCGCTGTTCGAAAAGGAACTGGGCGCGAAGTGGCCCGAGCTGCTCGACCAACTCGCCGGCGACGGCGCCGCGTTCGGACTCCAGTTCGCGACCGACCCCGCGCCCGCGATCCTCGTTCTGCAAGGTAAGGACGCGGAACAGGTGAAGAGGGCCACCGACCTCGCGCTCAAGACGGTCGAAGACGAACTCGCCCGGCAGGGCGCGAAGGACGGGGTGAAGCGGTACACCATCGCCGGCTGCGAGGCCGTGAAGTTCGGCGACGCGCACGCGGCCCGCGTCGGCGCGGCGACGATCATTTCGAGCAACGAGGCGATGCTGAAGGCCGCGGTGCTGCTCTCCACGACCGACCGCGCCAAATCGCCGGTACACAAGGCCCGACGAGACGCGTTCAAGCTCTTGCCGAAAGACCCGCTCGCGTGGCTGTGGGTCGATTTCGCGTCCGTCAAGCAATCAAAACCGACGAAGGACTTCTTCGACGCGACCCGACAGGACTTCCTGCAAACGCTCGTCGTCGGCGGCACCATCGACTGCCTGAAGCGTGCCGACTTCATCGCCGCGGGGCTGTACCGCAACGCGAACGGTTTCCAAATCGCGGTACGGCTGCCCGCGGGGCGCAGCGAGTTTCCGCCGGAGTTCCAGTTACACGTCCCGCCGAAGGGCGAAACCGGCACGCTCCCGCCGCTCGAACCGCCCGGCACCATCTACAGCCACAGCCTGCACCTCGACATCGGTCACCTGTGGCTCAACCGCAAGACGCTCCTGAACGACGAGATCCGCGGCGGGTTGGAGAAGGCCGACAGGGACATCTCGAAGATCCTGCCGGGCAGCGTGAAGTTCGGCGAGTTGCTCGCGATGTGGGGGCCGCACCACCGCATCGTCGTCGCGAACCACGACCAACTTCCGTACACGAAGCAGCCGGGCTTGCGGCTGCCGGCGTTCGGTTATGTCGCCACCGGCCGCGACCCGAAGTTCGCCAGGTCCGTCGAGCCGGCGCTCCGCTCCGCCGCGCTGATCGCGAGCCTCCAGTTCGGTTTGAAGATGGTGGAGCACACGCACGAGGGCGTCGGCATCGTCGCGTACCGCTTCCCGGAGAACAAGGAACTCGCGGACGACCCGCAGGGCATCCGGTTCAACTTCGAGCCGTGTTTCGCGATCGTGGGGGACGAACTCGTCGTCGCGAGCACGGTGGAGCTGTGCAAGAAGCTCGTCACCGAACTCAAATCGCCGCGGTCGGGCGCGAAGGGCGGTTCGGCGGTGGTGCGCGGCACGTTCTCCGCGAAGGGCGGTGCCGACTTCCTCGCGGCGCGGCCGGAACCGTACATCACGGACGCGATCCTGACGCGCGGCATCGGCCTGGAGGAAGCGCGGAAAGAGGTCGCGGCGCTGGTGGCGTGGGTGAAGACGCTCGGCACCGGGCGCGTCGAACTCGACATCACCGAGAAGGAATACCGGCTCGATCTGGTGTGGGACGTGCGCTAGGTGAACCCCGCCCGCGAGGGCGGGGGTAATCGCCCAGCGCCGCACCACCCACCGCCCTCGCGGGCGGGGTTCACCAACCGGCTCCGGAGTGTGACATGCTCGACCCCAAAACCGCCTGGGCACCATACACGCCCGGCGCCGACACCCCGTGGGACCGGAAGAAGGTCGGGCACCTGTACCGGCGCGCCGGGTTCGGAGCCACGGCCGCGGAACTCGACGCCGGCGTGAAGGACGGCCACGCCCGGACGCTCGACCGCGTGCTCAACGGCGCGCCGGAGGCCGAGGACTTCACCCGCACGTCCGAGTTCATGGCGTCGGAACGCTCGATGCCGCCCGGCGCGCCGCAGCAGCGCCTTTCGGCGTGGTGGCTCGATCGGATGCTCAAGACGCGCCACCCGCTGCGCGAAAAGCTCACGCTGTTCTGGCACGACCACTTCGCCACGAGCAACGCGAAGGTGCAGAACGCGCGGTTCATGCTCGGGCAGTACCGGCTGATGCGGTCGCACGCGCTGGGCCGCTTCGCCGAACTGCTCGTCGCGATGGGCACCGACCCGGCGATGCTCGTGTGGCTAGACACGATCACCAGCACGAAGTCCGCGCCCAACGAGAACTACGCCCGCGAGCTGATGGAACTGTTCGCGCTCGGCATCGGCAACTACACCGAGGCCGACATTCGGCAGGCCGCGAGGGCGTTCACCGGCTACGAGATCAAGGAGGGCAAGGGCGCCTTCAACCGGCGGGCGCACGACGCCGGCGAAAAGACCGTGTTCGGTAAGAGCGGGACGTTCACCGGCGAGGACATCGCGAGGCTGTGCCTCGATCACCCGGCGTGCCCGCGGTTCATCGTGCGGAAGCTCTACAAGTTTCTCGTCAGCGACACCGACGTGCCGCCCGCCGAGCTGATCGACCCGCTCGCGGAGGAGTACCGCGAGAGCGGCTTCGACACCGGCAAACTCGTGTCTACCGTCTTGCGCTCGAACCTGTTCTTCTCGCCGACCGCGTACCGGGCGAAGATCAAATCCCCCGTGGAGTTTGCGGTCGGCACGGTTCGCGCTCTGGAGGGCCACGCGGGTACGCTTCCGCTCGCCGAGGCACTCGAAGGGCTCGGTCAGGTGCTGTTCGCGCCGCCGTCGGTAAAGGGGTGGGACGGCGGCCCCGCGTGGCTCAACGCGCAGACGCTCCTCGGCCGCAACAACCTTGCCCTCGCGCTGACCTCGACCGAAGACGCACGCTTCGGCTCGCGCTGCGACCCGGCCGCGCTGCTCGCCGGGCACGGCACGAAGGGCGACGAGGGGCAGGTCGATTTCCTGCTCGGCCTGTTCCTGCAAGGCGACGTGCCCGCGGCCGCGCGCGGCAAATTGCTCGACTACCTGAAGGCCGCGAAGGGCGTGAAGTATCCGGCGTACTGGTCGGCGGACGACGTCGCGAACCACCGCGCGCGGGCGGTCACGCACCTGGTTCTGACGCTCCCGGAATATCAACTGAGTTAGAGCTGACCACAGAGACACAGAGGCACAGAAAAGGCAGGAAAAGAGCTGTTTAGAAAAACAGATTTCTCTCTGCCTTCTCTGTGCCTCTGTGTCTCTGTGGTTAGCTCTCTGGAGTCTTCCCATGTCCACGCGACGCGATTTCCTCCGCACGTCCACGTTGCTCGGGTTCGGCGCCACGGTGCCAACGTTCCTCGGCCGGACGGCGCTGGCGGCGCCGGCCGCCGACAAGCCCGGCGCCAAGGACACCGTGCTCGTCGTCGTGCAACTCACCGGCGGTAATGACGGCATGAACACCGTCATCCCGTTCACCAACGCCGACTATTACAAGCTGCGGCCGACGATCGCCGTCGCAAAGGACCAGGTGAAGAAACTCACCGACGACGTCGGCCTTCACCCCGCGATGTCGGCCCTCGCCAGGCTCTACACCGACGAGTCCGCGGTGTGCGTGGTGCAGGGCGTCGGCTACCCGAACCCGAGTCAGTCGCACTTTCGCAGCATGGACGTGTGGCACGCGGCCGGCACCGCCGAAACGCTCACCGAGGGGTGGCTCGGCAACGCCCTGAAGAAGCGGGGCGTTCCGGCGTTCCACCTCGCGGGCGGGAACGAGGCGTCGCCGCTCGCCCTGGCGGGCGCCCCGGTGCGCGTACCCAGCATCACGTCACTCGACGACTTCAAGCTGAAGACCTCGGGCGTCACCGGCGCCGACCAGAACGCGCAGAAGGGCGTCATCACGGGCGTCGCGGACGCCGGCGCGGTACCCATGACCTCGCAGCCGAACCTGCTCGACTTCGTTTCGCGCACGCAAACCAACACCTACGCGAGCAGCGAAAAGCTCGCGTCGATCGGCAAGAACTACACGCCGAAGGTGCCGTACCCGAACTCCGCGCTCGGCAGCAAACTGAAGCTCGCGGCGCAGCTCATCGACGCGGACATCGGGGCGCGGCTCTTCTACGTGTCGCTCGACGGCTTCGACACGCACGCGGGCCAGGGCGGCGCGGCCGGCGCGCACGCGAACCTGCTCGCCCAGGTGTCCGACGCGATTTCGGCGTTCTACCGCGACCTCGCGGGCCGTGGGCACAAGGACCGGTTGTGCGTAATGACGTTCTCCGAGTTCGGCCGGCGCGCCTACGAGAACGGCAGCAAGGGCACCGACCACGGCGCCGCGGCGCCGATGTTCCTCGTCGGCGGCAACGTGAAGGCCGGCGTGACCGGCGAACACCCGAGCCTGAAGGGCTTGAAGGAGGGGAATCTCGTCCACGGCACCGACTTCCGGCAGGTGTACGCCGCGGTGCTCGACAAGTGGCTCGGCATCGACGCGAAGCCGATCGTGGGCGAAGGGTTCAAAGCGGCCGAAGTGTTCGCGAAGTGACGACCGCCTTTCGGAGTGGCCCGCCCGCGGAGAGAGCGGCGCGAGACGCGCGGAGACGTTGCGGGGCAAGCGTCATCACGTCACCGCCTGTAGAGCAACCGCTCGCGGAGCGAGCGGACCACTCCGAATCGGCCGCCGGAGGAAGCGCCGGCGGCCGATTCGTTTCGCTGCTACAATTCCCGCATGTCGCTTCTCGCCAAACCCGAACTGTTGGCCCCCGCCGGTGACTGGGAGGCGATGCGCGCCGCGGTCGCCAATGGTGCCGACGCGGTCTACTTCGGCCTGT
Source organism: Planctomycetota bacterium (assembly GCA_017306025.1). Classification (GTDB taxonomy): domain Bacteria; phylum Planctomycetota; class Planctomycetia; order Gemmatales; family Gemmataceae; genus Gemmata. The sequence goes on along the minus strand of JAFKJJ010000551.1, from coordinate 10,182 downwards.
CGAACTTCAACGCCCGCGCCCGCGCCGCCAACTTCGCACCCGAAGAGCTGCCCGAGGTGATGCGGTTTCTGCACGCGCGGAACGTGCGCGGTTTCGTCACACTCAACACGCTCGTCTTCTCGGACGAGCTGTCCGCCGTGGCCGAGTTCGTGAAGGCGGTCGCTTCTGCCGGTGCCGACGCGGTCATCGTGCAAGACTTGGGGCTGGTGCGGCTCATCAAGCGGATCGCGCCGACGCTGCCGGTCCACGCGTCCACGCAGATGACGCTCACCGAGCCGCTCGGCATCGAGTTCGTCACGAAACTCGGCGTCGAGCGCGTCGTCCTGGCGCGTGAACTGTCGCTTTCGGACATCCAAAAGGTAACGGCGGACACCTCGACTCCCGTCGAGGTGTTCGTTCACGGCGCGCTGTGCGTCGCGTACAGCGGTCAGTGTCTGACGAGCGAAGCGCTCGGCGGGCGCAGCGCCAACCGCGGCCAGTGCGCGCAGGCGTGCCGGCTACCCTACGAGATGATCGTGGACGGCGCCCCGCGCGACCTCGGCGACCGCGCGTACCTGCTCAGCCCGCAGGACCTCGCCGCGTTCGATCTCATCGACCCGCTGATCGACGCGGGCGTGATCTCGTTCAAGATCGAGGGCCGGTTGAAGGGCGGGCCGTACGTGGCCGCGACCACGCAGACCTACCGCAAGGCCATCGACGCGAAGCTCGCGGACCGCGCCTTCGCCCTTCCCCGGCGCGAACAACTCGACCTCGCGCAGACGTTCAGCCGCGGCCTCACGCCGGGGTTCCTGGAGGGCGTCAACCATCAGGAGCTCGTCCGCGGCCGATTCCCGAAGAGCCGTGGCGTGCGTATCGGAAGGGTCGTCGGGTTCGGGCACGCGCAACCCCGCAAGGGCCTCGCGCTGTTGATCGAACTCGCGGAGCGAATCGATGGCCTCGTGAAGCCCGGCGACGGCGTGTTGTTCGACATCGGAAAGCCCGAAGAGGCAGAGCCGGCCGGGCGCGTGTGGGACGTGCACCCGGTCCCACAGCGCGGAGAGTTCGGACAGGTCGCGCTCGGTTTCGAGGCCGGCGCGGTCGACTTCTCGCAGATTCCCGTCGGCTGCGACGTCTACAAGACCGACGACCCGGCACTGCGGAAGCGGTTGGAACAGAGCTACGCTCAAGACAAGCCGGCGCGCCGCGTGGCGCTGACCGGCCGCGTGTCGGGCGTGGTCGGCGGCGCCCTCACCCTCACACTTTCCGACGGATCGCACGAGGCGAGCGCGACCTGGTCCGGACCGCTCGACATCGCACAGAAGCGGCCCACGTCGGCCGAAGAGGTTCGCGAGCAGCTTTCGCGGCTCGGCGACACGCCGTTCGAGTTGGGCGAAGTGGCGATCGACCTGCCGCCGAACGCGATGGTGCCGCGGAGCGTGCTCAACGACCTCCGGCGCCGGGTCGCGGGCGACCTCGCCGAGCGACGGATCGAGGTGCGCAAGCACGCGATCGCGGAACCGGGTGCGCTGGCGGAGATGCGCGAGGGGACCGCGAAGCGACCCGCCCCCCAGTTCCTGCCCTGTCGGGGGGAGAAAGGCGCCCCGCGCCTCACGGTCCTCGTCCGTTCGCTCGACCAACTCGACGCGGTGCTGGCGTGGGCGCCGCCCGACGGCCTTCCGGGGCCGGCCGCGGTGTACTGCGACTTCGAGGACCTGCGCCGCTACAAGGACGCGGTGCCGAAGGCCCGCGCCGCGGGCGTGCCGATCGGGCTCGCCCCGCTCCGCGTGTGGAAGCCCGGCGAGGACGGGTTCCAGTCGCTCGTCGTGCGCGCGGAGCCCGACATCGTGCTCGTCCGGAATCTGGCGTCGATCGGCTACTTCCGGGAGCACCATCCGTACGCAAAGCTCGTCGGCGACTTCAGCCTGAACGTGGCGAACGAACTCACCGCCGACCTTCTCGCCGGCGCGGGACTGGAACGACTGGTACCGAGTTACGATTTGAACTGGGAGCAACTGGCCGCGATGGTGCGGCGGTCGCGGCCGGAGCGGTTCGAGCCGGTCGTTCACCAGCACATGCCCATGTTTCACAACAATTTCTGTGCGTTCGCTGCTTTCCTGAGCAACGGTAAAGACCACACCGACTGCGGACGTCCATGTGAGACACACCGTGTTGAACTCCGTGACCGGGCCGGAGCGGAGTTCCCGCTGGTGGCCGACGCGGGCTGCCGCAATACGGTGTTCAACAGCGTACCACAGAGCGGTGCGGAGTACGTCGGCCGGATGCGCGAACTGGGGCTGACTCGTTTTCGTATAGACCTTCTCCGCGAGACACCGGCAGAGATCGGTCGGTTACTCGATTGCTACGCGCGCGTGATTGCGGGTCGCGACGATGGCCGCGAAACGTGGCGACGACTCCGCGCCCTGAACCAATTAGGTGTGACGCGCGGGACGCTACAACTCATCTGATGGCTCTACAAACGCGATCGCCCGGCGGGCTCCGCTGCGATCTCCTCCCCCTTGCCAGTCAACACGCGGTTGAAACCATCGAGCGGTACGCCGATCGCCGTGCGAACGCGAAGCAACTCCGCGACGGGCGGCCGCGGCCGTGGTTCGCGCCGACCGACCGGCGTGGGCGGCGAGCGGGTACGCACCGGGGGCTTGGGACGCGACGGAAACAACCCGACTTGCGGTCGTCGCTGCCGAAGTTCACCCCCGCCTTCGGACGGGGAGTGTGGCGGGCGGTGCTCCGACCGGTGCCGCCGAGCAGGCCGCGCCGCGAACTGTTCGGGAATCCCTTCGCGCCGGTCGAGATCGCTGACGGGTGGCGACCGCCGTGGCTCCGGCTCGCGCGATCCACGCGGAGCGGACATTTGAGTTGTTCCCCGTGTTGGGCGACGTCCCGCGAGATACGGGCTGCGCGAGCGCGAAGGTACTCGACCTCAGCTACAGACCCGACCGGTCCGCCGTCGGGTACGGGTTCGTGGACCGTGTGCTCGGAACGGGGGGAGCCGTGACCGACACCGAGTGGCTCGCCTGCGCGAACTGGGAAATCGTGCGGGCGGCGGTGAGGGGGCGTGAGCGGACGGAAGTTGTACCTCTTGCCACACCTGCGGTCGTCGGGTCATCGACGCGCTCTCGGGCAAGGAGTAACCTGTAACCATTTCGGACTCCCGACCGACCCGGAGGCCCGTCATGGGACTGTTCGGCTCCCTCTTCGGCAAATCCGACGCGCCCATCACCGACCCCGACCGCCTGCGCGACGAGTTGTTCGCCATCGCCCGCGCCGGTGACGAGCGCCGGCTCGAACGACTGGCCCGTACCAATCAGGCCACCGTCCTCGAACACTTCCGCTCCTGGCAGAAGGTGCCAGAGGCGGTCCGGTCCGACCCGTCCGCGATCCAGGGTTACATCCACTGCATGGTCGCGATCGCCGAGACGTTCGCCCAGAAACTCGGCCGCCCCGAACTCATGGCGGCGCTGACCGGCCCGCCGCAGTCGAACCCGCTCGCCAAGTGGCAGGACGCCCTCCGCCAAGCCCGCGAACACATGGATGCCCTCCGTTATTCGGAGGCCCGCGCGCTGTTGACCGACGCGCTCATCGACAGCCGGGGAATGTCGGGCACCGGGGTCGATCGCTACCTGCCCATTACGCACGGCCACATCGCCGAGTGCCACTTCCACGCCGGCGCGGCGGATCAGGCCGTGCCGCACCTCGAACAAGCACTGTCTCTGTGCGAGCGGTCGGGCGACGCGGAAGGGGTCGCGGCGTACACGGGTTCGCTGTTCGAGGCACATCGCTATCTGGGGCAGAGCGAACGAGCCGCCGGGTACGCCGACCGGATGGCCGCGCGACTCGACACACAAGGGGCCGCTGGCGACGCGGCGCGGTGGCGCACGCGGGCGCGGATCGTCCGGGCCGGCGAGCCGCTCAACCGCGTGGTCGCGGTCGCCAACGGGACCACGGTCGAGGTGGACGAAATGCGCCCGACCGGGGACGTGCGCGTGCAGTTCGTGTTCGAGCGGAACCGGGTCACGCTCCGCCCGGCGACCGTCCACACCGAGCGCGGTGAGCAACTGGGATCGGCCGGGCGGCACGAAGAGGCGCTGGCGGCGTTCCGCGAAGCCGCCACGACGGATCAGTTCGATCCGCACAGCCGCTACCTCGAAGCGTTCACCCTGTTGCACCTGGGGCGGTACGCGGACGCGGCCGACGGCTATCGGCGAGTGGAGGAGTTGGCCCCCGGCTGGTTCCACTGCCGCGCCGACCTGTGGGTGGCCGAGCAACTGACTCTCGGCCGACTGGACGCGAACGACTTCGCAGCGTTATCCCTTCTCGAAGACGGCCCCGCGCCGCCGGACGAAAAGGTTACGCTCGCGGAGCGGCTACTGGCGCGGCGGCCGGGGTCGCCGCCGGCCCACCTGCACCTGGGGAAGAACCTCGCGCGGGCCGGACGCGACGCCGACGCCCGCGCGGTGCTGCGGGCGGGGCTTTCGGCGAGCCCCGACCCGGACGTGCGGACCCGGTTGTTGGCCGAGTTGGCGACGTTGACCGAAGACACGGGCGAGCGGGAGGCGCTGTACCGCGAGGCGGTGGCGCTGAACGGGAATTTGGTCGCGGCCGCGTCTGCCGCTGTGGCACTGCGGGCATCCGAACGGGAGGGATGAGGGCGATGCCGGACCTCGCGCCACGGCCCGCCTCCGCCCATTCCGGCCGACCGTTCGTGGTCGTGCTGGTCCTCGCCATCGCGGTGTGGGCGTCGGCTCTCGTTCCGCGCGACGGGTTCACTCCCGCTCTCACGACCCGCCCCTTCTCCGTCACCACCGGCTCCGCGCCCGGCCTCGCCGGGGCGATCCGATCCGCCCCGCATGAGATCGTGTTCGTCGGCGAGCCGACCGCGACCTACTCGGCGGCCGGGCGCAAGAAGTTCTTCGACCCGCGTGCTGGCCCGCGACCACGGCTCGCTCGGCGTGCGGTTCTTCGTGGTCGAGCGGCAGTACGCCCCGGGACGGGGCGTGGCTCGGAGGGCTGCGCGACGAGCGGCTCGATCTGCTGGGACGGCGGATGAAGGGGTGCGGCGGGTCGATCTGGATGGAGTACGGGCGGGTAGTTGGGGCCGACGTTTCGGTGGGCGTGCCGAGCACGGACCCAAATCCGGCGGAGCGGACGCCGTGACGCCGTGCGACCCTTTGCCGATTCTGATGCACCGGCGATCAACTTCTCTATACTTGTTCTTCTTCACTCTTCTGTATTGGCGGGGATGGTAATAGAGGAATCGAACGCGGCCGAATGAGAATCGGCAACGGAGTGGATCGCCGCCGCGCTGTTGTAACCGGGTGACGGTTGCCGCCACCGCTCCGATCCACCGGCGCGCGCCCCTCACCTCGCCGGAATGGTCTCGCCCGTGTCCGCCGCGACCGCCCTCCGCAAAGCGGCCGCCGAATCCCGCCCGAACCGTCTTTGCACGACCCGCAGGTACGCCGCCCCCAACCGCACAAGCGGGTGACGCGGGCGCGAGAATGAGGCCAGATCGTACCACACGCCGCCGTCGGCTCGGTCGCGCACGACCACGAACCGCTCCTCCCCGGCCGCCGCGTGGCCGGGCAGCGTCCCGCAGGCGTACCCGAACCGGTCCTTCTCGTCCACGACCGCCACGACCCGGCACGGGTTCACCCACCACAGGCCGACGCACCGGGCCACCACCGCCACCGTCCCGCCGATCGCCGGTGCCGCGTCCGCCGGCACCACCCCGGCCCAGCCCAGGTCGAACTGTGCCCACCGCGCCAGCGCCGCCCGCGCCGCCCGGAACACCTCGTCGCCCGCGCCGAGCCGCACGCGCGTGCCGTTCGCCCGATACCCCGGCGGACACGGACCGAAGCTGGCACCGACCTCCGGATACGACGGGTCGAGCCGCGCCTGGGCTTCCAGAAGCGACCGGACGGCCTCGGCCGACGGCTTGCGCACGAAGAACATCACGGCCCTCCGGGACAGGCCGGCAGTTCACCCGACCGGGGCGGCCCCGCGTAAAATCCTCCGCCGGATGGTAACCGCCATCCACCCGCGTGGGCAACGGCCCCGGACGGTTACAGAGGACCGCGATGGACGGCACCCCGACCGAACCCCTGGTCCTCGTCACCGGCGGCAGCGGCTACGTCGGCGGCCGACTGGTCCCGCTGCTCGAACGCCTCCCGGTCCGGGTCCGGTGCCTGGCTCGCGACCCCGCTCAACTGCGCCCGCGCGTCGGCCCCGCCACCGAGGTCGTGAAGGGCGACGTTCTCGCCCCAGGCTCGCTCGACGCCGCGCTGCGTGGCGTCCACACGGCCTACTACCTCGTCCACCTGATGTCCGACGCCGCCGACTTCGCGGCGCGGGACCGGGACGCGGCGGCCAACTTCGCCGACGCCGCCGAGCGAGCCGGGGTGCGGCGGATCGTCTACCTGGGCGGGTTGGGCGACGCCGCCGACCCGGACCTGTCGCCGCACCTGCGGAGCCGCCACGAGGTGGGCCGGGTGCTGCGCGCCTCCGGCGTCGAGACACTCGAACTGCGCGCGTCGATGGTGGTCGGCGCGGGCAGCCTGTCGTTCCAACTGGTCCGGTCGCTGACCGAGCGGCTGCCGGTGATGCTGTGCCCCCGGTGGCTCGCCACCCCCGCCCAGCCGATCGCGGTAGACGACGTGCTGGCGTACCTCGTCGCGGCGCGTGACCGGCCGCCGGGCGCGAGCCGGGTGATCGAGGTCGGCGGTGCGGATGTGGTGAGCTACGGCGGGCTGATCCGCGAGTACGCGCGCCAGCGGGGGCTGTGGCGGCTCTTGATCCCGGTGCCGGTGCTGACCCCGTACCTGTCGGGGCTGTGGCTGGCGCTGGTGACCCCGACCCAGTTCGCGGTCGGCCGGCACCTGATCGAGGGGCTGAGGAACCCGACCGTGGTACGCGACAAATCGGCACTGGACCTGTTCCCCGCGATCCGCCCGGTCGGCGTGAGTGAGGCGATGAGGCGGGCGCTGGCCGAGCCGAGCGCGTAAGGGGTCGCACGTGAAGGCCGACCAGCCATTCCACGTCCGTCACCGCTTGTCCACGTCCGTTGCGCGGAACCGCTTCCGGTAGCCACTGGGGACCACCTTCAGCACCCGCAGGAACGACCGCCGCATCGCGTTCACGCTCCCGAACCCAAGAACAAGCAGCTCAACTTCCTCCAGCACGTGGTGACGCTCCTGAAGGTGGGCGGGCGGTGCGCGATCGTGGTGCCGGACAACGTGCTGTTCGAGGGCGGGGGGGGCGAGAAGGTGCGGCAGACGCTACTGAAGACGTGCGACGTCCACACGCTCCTGCGGCTGCCGACGGGCACCTTCTACGCGCAGGGGGTGAAGGCGAATGTGTTGTTCTTCGACCGCAAGCCGCCGTGGGAGGAGCCGTGGACCGAGAAGCTGTGGGTGTACGACCTGCGGACCAACATGCACTTCACGCTCAAGACGAACCCGCTGAAGCGGTCCGACCTGGACGAGTTCGTGGCGTGCTACCACCCGGCGAACCGCCACGTCCGCAATCTGGCGGCCTGACCCGAGAGAATCTGGAGGCACCCCGTAACCCACGCGAGAAAACAGAAAACGATCGGCTTGATTCGGAACGGCGGTATGGGTAATTAGGCCGCCTTCGGAAGAGGGCGGTGCATGCGCGGACCGGGCGAACGGGTTGGCCGGCGACTCGACATCCTCGCGATCGTCGGCCTGGTGTGCTGGCTGACCTTCGACCTCACCGCGCGCACCGTGTTCGGCTCCGTCCCGTGGCCGCAATCGGTCGTCGATTACCGCATCCTCTACGAAGCCGGCCGTGACGTCGTTCGCACACACCAGTACCCCGCCGGGTACCCCTACCCGCCGCCCGCGGCCGCGCTCCACGCCGCGACCGCTCTTTTGCCCTTTGAGTTCGCCGCCCCAATGTGGCTAGCGGTCACCGGCCTCGCGGCCGTCGTGAGCTATCTGGCACTCGCGCGCGTCCTCGGACTGTACTCGCGACCGGGGGCGCTCCTCGTGCTCCCGCTGGCACACGTCGTCGTCGCGTACTACTTCCAGTGGGACATGCGGTCGATCAACTGCAACCTGATCGTGCTCGCGGCGATCCTGTCGGGCTGCGCCGCGCTCGCCGCGGGGCGCGACGCGGCCGCCGGGTTCTGGTTCGCCCTGAGCGTCGCGCTGAAGTTGCTTCCGGTGCTGTTGCTCCCGTACCTGGCCTGGACGCGGCGCTGGCGCGCGTTCGCGTGGGCCGTCGGCTTTTCGCTGGTGTTCTGGATCGGGGTGCCGCTCGTGACGTTCGGCGGAAGCGGGGTCCGCACCGTCTACGGCGGGTGGACCGACGAAATGACCCGCGCCACCGACCCGAACGCCAAGCGCACGCACCCCATCCTCATCTCGCTCGACAAGGCGGCGCTCTACCTGACCGCCGACGCCACCGCGTCGCGGGCCGTTAGCCTCGGCGTGTGTGGGTTGTGGTTCGCGCTCGGGCTGGCCGGCGCGGCGGCCGCGTGGGGGCGACGGGAGCGGGACGGGTTCGCGATCCTCGCGCACGCGTCGCTGCTCGTGCTCGGGCCGGTCGCGGTCAACCCGTACCTGGAACCGTACCACCTCGTTCCGCTGGTCGTGCCGACGGTGCTGTTGCTCGCCGCGGCCGCAGACGCGCGGCAGGGGCGGCGCGTGCGAACCGCCGCCGCGGTCGGGTTCGTGCTGGGAATGGTAATTTTAAAGGCGTCGAGCCCGTGGCCGCTCCGCGGGCTGTTGGTGAACGCGCAGGCGCTGGTGCTGTGCGGAACCGCGGTATGGGTGGCGTGGGTCCGCGTGTCGGGTACCGCACCGGGCGGCACGGCGGACGTGTCTCTTCGGCGCCTGCGGCTCCGTGCGCTGCTCGGGCGGCTCAACCCCGTGCGCGTCGCGTGTATTTGCGAGCCGCGACCGCAACAGTAGTTTCAAGGCATCGCGCCGGTCGTAAGTGCGGTATTGTTCAGTTTGATGCGTCGTGTGTGCGTGTATCGCGAGCGGACGTGTTGCGCGAGCCAGTCGAGCATCTCGACCAGTGGTAATTCGCTCACCCACGCACTTGGTACCCGTCCGCGGGCGCGGGCGATCTGTTGGGTCAGGAGCACCCACACCTGACGCAACACCCGCGCCAGGCCCTCCAATAGCAACCGGTACTCCGCGCTGGTACTGGTGGTCCAGCCGCGCGCCTGGTTCTTCTGACGGTAACTGGTCTCGATCCCGAACCGCTCCCGATACCTCCTACGACCCAACCACGCCCGACGGGTCTCCCCCACCGCCCGCGCGTTGCCCCACCCACCGAACGCGTACACCCGCGCCCGCGACTCGTTGGGCCGTTGCCACACCCGCACCCGCGTCGCGACCGATCGGCGGCTCTTCTCCGTCGTCCACTCCATCGTTGCGATTGTGCCCGAGGGCTGTGAGTAGCACGCGTTGCGCCGATTGGTCCCGTTCCCCTTTTTACGCAAGGGCACCGCGTAACTGAGCTTCGCCTCCTGCAACCGGAGGATCGTCTCGCCGCTGTCGAACCCGGCGTCCAGAACCACGCCACCGATCAACAGCCCACGGGCGGCGACTTGATCGAGCCGGGCCTTCACCTGCTCGTGCGGCTTGAGGCCCTTCGGGACGGCCAACAACCCGACGGTGTAGCGCCTCCGCCGGTGGATCAGGACACAGGTGGCGTAACAGTGGAAGAAGGAGGTCCCGCCCTTCTTGGGTCCGCCGACGATGCCCGGCGTCGCGCGCGAGCCGTAGAAGGGGACGTAGTGCAGGTCGATGGCACACGTCCAGGCGCGGCGTCGGTCGCGTCGGGTGAAGGCGGCGACGGCGTGAAGCGCATCGGCGAGTCGGTCGGTCAATTCGGCGAGCGAGCACAGGTTGTGGCGGAGTGCGGCTCGTGCGGTCTGGTGTGAGAAGCGGAAGTAGCGGGTGGCGACGGCGAAGAGGGTTCGTGTGGTGGCCGCGACCAGCAGCAACAGGTCGATCAGTTGGGCGCGCGTGACCGAGCCCTTGTAGTCCCGAAAACCCAGCGCGCCCTCCAGAGCCGAGCGCGCCAAATGGTGGACCACCGACGGGGTGATCGTAGAGTAACCGCGGTGCATGGGAGCTTCCCGTTCAAGTGCCTGAGAACCTTGAACTTAGGAACTCCCATGCACCACTCCCACACGACTTGAAACTACTG
>JAFKJJ010000415.1 GCA_017306025.1 Planctomycetota bacterium | reverse complement strand
GGGCGCACGCGCTCCGCAGGGGCGCTCTCCACCGGAGCACGGCGCTCCGCGGGGGGCGGGAGGATCTCCACCGCGATCGCCAGCCCCGCGACCACGAGCGTGTCGGCGTTGCGAAGGGGTTGTGTGGTGCCGGCCGGGAGGGGGCTGCCGTTGAGCAGCACCGGCAGGCTCGCCGCGACGCGGCGCGCGCGGACGCCGTCGGGCTTGCGGGCGAGCTGAAGGCCGACGGGCGGCCCGCCGGCCGGGAGCCGGAGGTTGCAGCCGCCGGCGGCGCCCACGAGGAACTCGTCGTCGGTGAACTCGTAGCCGACCGTGCGCCCGGCCGCGGTGCGCACCTCCAGCCGAACCCGGGGGAGTTCGGGCCGGTCGCCGGGCGGGCTGGGGTTCGGCAGCGGGGCCATCATGGCGAAGGTTCCATCCGCGCCGGAATACGTTCCGGGCGCGCGTCCCTGCACGCGGAATAGGGGAGCGCGAGATTGGAACGCATTCGCGGAGCAATAGCAAGCCGAAGTGCGCCGGCGCCGGCCCGAACCCTCCACCGCGCTTGACCGTACTTGTTGCTGCACCTAGCGTGATACCACTCTCGCACGCGCCCGTCATTCGTGAGGTCGTTGTGAAGCTGTCCGCACCGCCGCCTCCGCCCCCCCCGCCGCCCGAACCGCCGGCGCCCGGCGCGCAGCCCGACCCGAACAGCCCCAACGCCGGGGGGGCCGCCCCGGACGCCCAGACCCCCGAAGCGCCGCCCGCACCGCCCGCACCGAAACCGCTCACGTGGCCCGCGTGGTACCCCGGCATCGACGCCGCGCTCGTCGGGCTCGTGCTCGTGTTCGCGTTCGCCGCCGCGTCGTTCGTCGCGCGCAACTCCGACGTGTGGCTGCACCTCGCCGCCGGCAAGCGGCTGTTCGCCGGACAGTACGTGCCGGGTTCCGACCCGTTCAGCTACTCCGCGGCCGACCGCGCGTGGGTCAACCACAGTTGGCTGCTCGACGCGGTCGCGTACCTGCTCTACGGCGGCAAGGGCTTCGTGCTGGTCGTCGCGAAGGCGCTGGTCGTCGCGCTCGCGTTCGGCGTCCTGATCGCGATCCGCCGGCCGCGGTTCCCGCTGTGGCCGTGGGCCGCCGTCGCGTGCGTCGCGGTGCTGGCGGCCGCCCCGCAGTTCACCCTGCGGCCGCTCGTCGTGTCGATCCTGTTCCTGTCGGTCACGATGTACCTGCTGTTCCGCCTGCCGCACAAACCGAACTCGTGGCGGTTCCCGGTCGCGATCGGCGCGACGTTCTGGCTGTGGGCCAACTGCGACCAGTGGTTCTTCGTCGGGCCGCTGGCGCTGGCGCTGATCCTCCTCGGCGATTTCATCCAGACGAAGCTGCTCAACACCCCCGACGAACCGCCCGCCGAGGGGGCCGAGGAGCCGCTCGGCCGGTTCCCGGACACGAACACGCTGGCCAAGGCGCTGGGCGTCGGCGTGCTGGCGTGCGTGTTGAACCCGCACCACGTTCGCGTGTGGGAGTTGCCGGCGGAACTGATCAAGCCGGGCGTCGCGGACGTCGACCCGCGGTTGCGCCCGCTGACGTTCGCGCCGACCGACTCGCTGTACATGAACCACCCCGGCCTGGGCGACAACCTGAACGGGCTGGCCTACGCGGTGCTCTTCGTCGCCGGCGCCGTCGCACTGGGGTTCGGCCCCGGCCGGGTGCGCGTGGCCCACATCGCGCTGTTCGTCGGGTTCGCCGCGCTCAGCCTCGTGAGCATGTACGCGATCCCGCTGTTCGCGGTCGTCACGGTGCCGCTGATCGCGGCCCAGTTCAACGCGCTCAGCGCCGGCCCGCGCGCGGAACTGAAGTCGTGGGGCGACCCGCGGAGCCGGCTCTTGCTCGTCGGCTCGTCGGCCGGGCGGATCGGGTCCGTGCTGGGCGTGTGCCTGCTGTGCGTGATCGCCTACCCCGGCTGGGCGCACCCGGAGGCGGGCAACGCCGCCTACGCGCGCCGGGTGGCGTGGGGCGTGGAGCCGGACCCGGCGCTGGAGCGGGCGGCCGAGCAGTTCCGGGGGTGGCGCGAGTCGGGCAAGCTGCCGCCCGACGCCCGCGGGTTCGTGACCAACATCGAACTCGCCAATTACCTCGCGTGGTTCGCGCCGCAAGAGAAGGTGTTCGTCAACGGCCGGTACAACCACCACCGGCGCGAGCTCCCGGACTACGTCGCCGTGCGGAAGGGGCTGGGGCTGATCGAGACGAAGGACGAGCAGGCCAAGCGGACCGACGCGACCGAGGTGCTGCGGCGGGTGAACGCGGAGTACGTGGCGATCCACGCCGCACCGGCCGACGGCGTCGCGCCGTGGTACCGCACCAGCGACGCGGTCACGATGCTGTACCGCGACCCGAACGAGTGGTCCCCCTGGTACCTGGACGGGCGGACGACGGTGTTCGGGTGGCGCCCGGCCGGCGACCGGGACCGCCCGGCGTTCGCGGCGCTGCGGGTCGACCCGGTGGTGCTGGCGTTCGGCCCGAACGCGGCGCGGGTGCCGGAGCCCGACCTGAAGCAGCCGCTGGCCCCGCTGGGGTGGGAGGAGCCGTTCGTGCGCCCGCCCCGGCCCGCCCCGGCCGGCGCGACCGAGACGATCGGGTGGATGCGGTTCAAGCTGGGGCCGGCGCTCCGCCAGGAGCGCCGCCAGTTGCTGCGGTACCGGGTGCTCGCGGCGCTCTTCTTCGACGCCGCGGGCGGCGCCGGCGCCGCCCACGGGTTCGCGGTGCAGACGGCCGGGCTCCTCGGCGCCCTCCGGTTCCCGCCCAGCGAGGCCACCGACCCCGGCCCGACGGGCCTCGCGGCCGACGCCGCGGCGCTGCGGGCCACCCCGCTCCTGGCGCTGCGGGCCGCCCGGGACGCGATCGCCAGGGACCCGGACCACCCCGACGGGTACTACGCGCTGGCCCGGGCGCTGAGCGACCCGGACCTGCCGCTGACCGTTAGCGAGCGGGCGCTGGGCCGGGTCACGGCCCTGCGGCAGTGCCTCGGCCGGATGCCCAAACCGGACCGGTACAAGCGCGGCCAGTTCCTCGCGTCGGCATCGGAGGTCGCCGTCCTGCTCGTCGGCGAGTACCTCGGGGAGCCGGTGCTCGGCCCCCGCGACCCCCGGACCGGGCAGCAGACGGTCAAGGGGTACGTCGGGATGCCGATCGACGTCGCCCCGCTCAACGTGATCCTGGGCCAGACGGTGTTCGACAACCCCCGCGCCCCCCAGGCGCCGCTGGAGCGGCGCCCGTTCGCGCGGGTGCAGAACGAGGGGTACCCGTCGAACCTCCGCCCGCTCACCGGGACCACCCCGCACTTCCTGCCGCTCGACGTGGCGCGCGAGACCCTGGTTCTGGCGCTGGAGTACCTCCCGCTCGACACCGCCGGCGACCCGTCCGACGATGCGAAGCGGCGCGTCGACATGCTGGAAGCGGCCCGCAAGGAGGTGGAGGGCACGCTGATCCGGGCCAACGAGCTGTACGGGCAGGTGAAGGCCCGCGGGGCCGAACTGCCGGTGCTGGTCGAGGCCGCCCGCGGCAGCTCCCTGCCCGGCGAGGCGCTCCAACTGCTGAAGGACGCCGATCTGAAGAAAGAGTACAAGGAGCAACTGGCGCACGCGGCGATCCTGCTCGTCAGCCTCGACCTCGCGCTGGGGCGGATCGAGGACGCGAACGACTCGCTCGGCGAACTGGCCAAGCCCGAGTCGCTCGCCGCGCTCGATCAGCTCAAGTTGACGCCGGTGGTCCAGGACCTCAAGTACCAGACGGCGTTCCACGCGGGCGAGTACAAGACGGCCGGCGAGGTGCTGGAGGGCGGCAGCGGGCGGCGGGTCGGGCTGGAGCCGCTCCTGGCCGATCTCGCGCGGAACAAGATCACCCCGCACGACCTGCTGTTCGCCGCGTTCGCCGACTGGCCCCCCCTGACGCTGAACCGGCTGTGGCCGTCGGTGGCGTTTCAGATGGCGGCCCAGGAACGCGCCGGTCGGGCGCTGCAGGCCCGGGCGGCGATCGCGGGCAAGCTGGAGTTCGACGCCCGGTACTTCTACCACCGCGGCGTGCTGGCGCTGCTGGAGGGCGACACCCGCGCGGCCAAACAGTGGTTCCAGCAATCCGCCCGCAAGCCCCCCGACGGGTGGGGGCTGCCCGCCCTCGTTCACGCCGACGCCCAGCGGTACCTGCGCCTGATCGAAATAGCCGAGCGGAGGGCCGCCGCGCCCTGACCGCACCGAGCCGAAGGAGCACTCATGCCCACCTGGACCGTGGCCGGCGTGCAGATGGACTGCGCGCTCGGCGACCGCACCGCCAACCGTTCCGCGATCGTCGCGAACCTCCACCGTGCCGCGGACCGCGGCGCGAGGCTGGCCGTGTTCCCGGAGTGTGCCCTCACCGGCTACGGGTTCGACACGCGCGAGCA